>JAFSBY010000018.1 GCA_017437045.1 Alistipes sp. | reverse complement strand
TGCAAGATTCAGCTCGGTGGTGCCGATCAGTGGGGTAACATCACCACCGGTACGGAGCTGATCCGTCGCAAGCTCGGCTCGGAGGCCGAGGCCTTTGCCATCACCTGCCCGCTCATCACGAAGGCCGACGGCACGAAGTTCGGCAAGACCGAGAGCGGCAACGTATGGCTCTCGCCCCGCTACACCTCGCCCTATAAGTTCTACCAATTCTGGCTCAATGTCAGCGACGAGGATGCCAAACGCTACATCAAGATCTTCACGCTGCTCGACCGCGAGACGATCGAGGGACTGATCGCCGAGCATGAGGCGGCACCCCATCTGCGCGCACTGCAAAAGCGTCTGGCCGAGGAGATTACGACCATGATCCACTCGCGCGAGGAGTATGAGAAGGCTGTCGAGGCTTCGCAGATCCTCTTTGGCGGGGCTACGTCCGAGGCGCTGAAGCGTCTCGACGAGCAGACCCTGCTGCAGGTCTTCGAGGGGGTGCCGCAGTTCCGTGTAGCACGTGCCGAGTTGGAGGGGCTGACGCTGATCGACCTGGCCGCCGAGAAGACGCAGATCTTCCCCTCGAAGGGCGAGTGTCGCAAGATGGTACAGGGCGGTGGCGTATCGCTCAACAAGGAGAAGGTGGCCGACCCGATGCGTCCCTGCTCGGAGGGCGACCTGATCGCCGGCAAATACCTGCTCCTGCAGCGTGGCAAGAAGAACTATTACCTGGTGATCGTCGAGTAAGGCGATCACCCCTTTTTTTTACGTACAGAAGTGACTATGGAGTATCGTATCCACCTCGAACAGATGGAGTTTCGCGCCTTTCACGGCTGCTACGACCTCGAACAAAAGGTCGGCAACCGCTTTCGGGTCTCCTTGGAACTGACCACCGAGCTGGGTGCCGTAGCCGAGCAGGACGATGTGCAGCTGGCGGTGAACTATTTGGAGGTGTACCAGGTGGTGCGGCAGACGATGCAACGCACGCAGCGCACGATCGAACGGGTGGCTGTAAACATCATCGAAGCGGTCAAGAGCCGCTACCCGCAGGTGCTGAAGGTGAGCTGCACGGTCACGAAGATCGCACCGCCATTGGGCGGGAAGGTGGATGGCGTAAGTGTCACCCTCGAAATGTAGCAACACGCGCCCGATGGTTGGGTTAAGCGGGGCGTGTCGCAGGTTTTAGGTTAAATGAGATAAATGGAACGTATCAAACGAGCTACTTTTGGCGGCAAGATCAGCGCAGTGCTGGTGGCCGCAGGTTCGGCCGTGGGGCTGGGCAATATCTGGCGATTCCCCTATCTGGCCGGTGAAAATGGAGGCGGAGCCTTCCTCTTGATCTATCTGTTGTGCATCCTGCTGATGGGCATTCCGCTCATGATTGCCGAGTTCTCGATCGGTGCAGCCACGCGTCAAAATGCGGTCGGAGCCTACCGCTCGCTTAGCAAACGGTGGGGCGTAATCGGCTATATCGGCATCCTGACCTCGGTGCTGATCATGGGTTTCTACCTTGTCGTGGCGGGCTGGACGGCCGAATACACCATCCACTCCTTCACGAGCGATCTGGTGCAGCAGAGCGACATCAACTACCACAAAGCGGCCTTCGAGGCCTTCATCACCAACCCCTGGAAGCCGATTCTCTACACCGTGCTCTTTGCGCTGGCTACTCATGCGATCATCGTCCTGGGTGTCAAACGCGGCATTGAGCGGGCCTCGAAGGTGATGATGCCCCTCCTATTCCTCTTTCTGATTGTTCTGGCTATCCACTCGATGCTCATGCCCGGAGGCATGGAGGGCGTACGTTTCTTCCTCGAGCCGGACTTCTCGAAGGTGACCCCATCGTCGGTCTTGGCCGCCTTAGGGCAAGCCTTCTTCTCGCTCTCGATCGGTCTGGGCACGATGATCACCTACGCCTCCTATTTCGCCCCTAAAACGCGCGTGCAGCAGACTGCCTTGGAGGTTTCGTTGCTCGACTCGGTGGTAGCGGTATTGGCGGGTCTGATGGTCTTTCCGGCGGTCTTCAGTGCCGGCATTGAGCCGCAATCGGGTCCCTCGCTGGTCTTCATCACCCTGCCCTCGATCTTCTCGTCGATGCCCTTGAGCCAACTCTGGTCGTCGCTCTTCTTCCTGCTGCTGGTCATGGCAGCCCTCACCTCCACGATCTCGATGCACGAGGCCATCACGGCCTATGTCGAGGAGGAGTGGCACGTCAGTCGCCGCGCTGCGTCGTGGCTTGGGACGACGGCAACGACCACGATCGGCATCTTTGCATCGCTCTCGTTGGGCGCATTGAGCCATTGGACCCTTGGCGGGCTGAACATCTTCGATTCGCTCGATTTCCTGACGGCCAACATTCTCTTGCCGCTCGGTGGTCTGCTGACCTGTCTGTTTGTCGGGTGGGTCTTCGACCGCAAGCTCTTTGCCCGGCAGCTCTATCCCGAGGGACGTATCGGAGCCAGCTATCCGATCGTTCGTTTCCTGATTCGCTACTGCGCTCCGGTGGTCATCACAGCCATCTTCTTGGACAATTTAGGGGTAATCTGATGCACCCCCTTGTCACTTGTCACACACAAACAGAAGAGCTGCCCAACCCTACGGTTAGACAGCTCTTCTGATTTAGTTTGCGGACCTCTCTGCGGACCTCCTTGTTTACAATCGGCCCCCTCTCTGCGGCCTCCTTGTGAACCTTCTCGCGGTCCTCTCTATGATCCCTCTCTGCGACACTCCTCCTCGTGCCCCCTCTCTCCGGCCCTCTCTCCGGCCCCCGCTTTAATTGACGTTGCGGCGGTCAGGTTCGCGGTCGGGCGATGCGGCATCCATGTCGATCTGCAATTTCACCATCTGGATGGCTGCAGCAGCAGCCTCGTCGCCCTTATTGCCATGCTTACCACCGGCACGATCGAGTGCCTGCTGTTGATTCTCGACCGTCAGCACACCAAAGGCGATGGGCATGTTCCAATGCATCTGCAGCTGGGTGATGCCCTGCGTCACGCCCTGGCAAATAAAGTCGAAATGGCGCGTCTCGCCCTGAATCACACACCCCAGGGCAATGACGGCATCCACCTCGGTGTATTCGGCAAAGAATTGCGCTCCGAGGGTCAGCTCGAAGGTGCCCGGCACATACTTGATCTGGATGTTGTGGTCGGGGCATCCTGCGGCACGCAACGTACGCACAGCACCCTCCAACAGGGCCTCGGTGACCTCACGGTTCCACTCGGCCACCACGATGCCGAACTTCATGTCGGCAGCCGACGGCAGCGGAGCGTCAAACTGCGAGAGATTGTGGTGAGCAGTAGCCATTGACGAGCAGGTTTTGGCAGATTAGTGGATCGTACCGATCAGCTTCTCGGCATCACGAGCCTCCATCGAGGCGGGATACTCCACCGTGATACGCTCGTAGAGCTCCAGTGCCTTGGCGTTATCACCGGCAGCCTGGGCAGCCTGGCCGGCCTTACGCAGATAGAGCGGAGCGGTCAGGTTGTTCTCCGAAGCCTTCACAGCCTTCTCGAAGAGGGCTACGGCAGCCGTATAATCCTCCTGTGCTACGGCGATATCACCCTGCAGACCCAGGTTCTGGGCGTTGATGATCTCACCGGTCAGACCCTTGACAGCCGAGTAGTCGGCCAGGTAAGCAGCAGCCTGCTCCAGGTCGCCACCCTTCAGGTAGCAAACACCGGCATAGTGCTTGGCCAGATTGCCCGACGGGGTCGAACCATACTGCTCGATCACCTCCAGGAAACCGGCACCCTCCTCGTCGCCGTTGAGTGCCAACTCATAGTCAGGCGTCTCGGCATTGAAGCGAGCCTGCGCCTCGGCCAGCAGGGCTGCAGCCTCATCGACACGGGGCTGCTGCACCAGGGAACGATAGCCATAGATGGCCAGACCCAAAGCGATCAGAATCAGGAAGATGTACGAAATTTTGCGACCATTTTTCTCGAAGAAAGCCTCCGTTTTGTTCATTGCTGCGCCAAGGGTTTCGGGCTCGGCGACATTCTTTTTTGCCATAATTTTTATTGTTTAATTTATTGTTATGCGGATTATTAGCGAACAAAGATACAAAACAAAGCGCAATAAACAATGAAGTAACGGCAATTTTTCGTAACTTTGTGCTATGTATTTACGAAAACTCGCACTGCTGAACTTCAAAAACATCGCCCAGGGGGAGCTGACGCTCTGCCCGGGCATCAACTGCCTAGTGGGCGACAACGGTGCCGGCAAGACCAACTTCATCGACGCCGTGCACTACCTCTCGATGTGCAAATCGGCCTTCGGGATGACCGACGGGCAGACAATTCGCCATGGCGAAGAGTTCTTTATGGCCGAAGGAGCCTACACGACCGATGCGGGCAAGAGCGAGCAGATCGTCTGCTCCTTCTCACGCAAAGGGGGCAAGATCCTCAAACGCAACGGCAAGGAGTATGAACGCCTCTCGGAGCATGTGGGGCTGATCCCCACGGTGGTCGTATCGCCGGCCGACAGCACGCTGATCAGCGATGCAGCCGACGAACGGAGACGCTTCCTCAACGCCTTCATCTCGACGCTCGATCGCGCCTATCTGCACGCCCTGGTGCGCTACAACAGCATCCTGGCCGAGCGCAACCGCCTGCTCAAGATGCAACCCGATGAGACGATGCTCTCGATCTACGACCAGCAGCTCATCGAGCAGGGTGAGTTGATCCATGCCCGCCGCAAGGCCTATGTCGAGCAGCTGCAGCCGCGCGTAGCGCAATACTACCGCCAGCTCTCCGACGACCGCGAACAGGTCGAGCTGACCTATCGCTCGGAGCTCAACGAACGACCCTTCGGGGAGGTACTCCAGGCGGCTCGCCAGCGCGATTTTGCCAACGAGTTCACCACCTCGGGTATCCACCGCGACGATCTGGTGTTGCGCATCGGGGGCTACCCGCTGCGGAAATATGGCTCGCAGGGGCAGCAGAAGTCCTTCCTGATCGCCCTGAAATTGGCCCAATACACCCTCTTGAGCGAGCTGCTGCACGAGCAGCCCATCCTGCTGCTCGACGATCTGTTCGACAAGCTCGATGGCAGTCGTGTCGAGCAATTGATCCGTCTGGTCTCCGACGCGCAGTTCGGGCAGATTCTGATCACCGATTGCAACCCTACCCGCCTACGCACGATCCTCGACCGTGCCGAGGCCGCCTATACCCTCTATGAGGTGGCACAGGGCGTAGCCGTATCACCCCAACACGAAGAGCCATGCGACGCACCAAACCAATGATCATGGGCGACCTGCTCGAGGAGTTCTTCCGTCGCCCCTACGTAGCGGCCAAGGTGGCCGAGGGAAAGCTGCCCGAGTTGTGGCAGGAGGTGGTCGGAGCACGCACGGCAGCCGACACGACCGAGCTGCGGTTGGAGAATCATATCCTGCATGTCCGCATGCGGTCGAGCGTCCTGCGTCAGGAGCTGTTCTACCAGCGCGATGCGCTCAAAGAGGCCCTCAACGAACGGGCCGGTGTACGGCTGATCAACGCCGTCATAGTTCGGTAAGGCTGCGCCTTTTTGTAACGCTTGTAACGTTGTAACGCAGGGGGTGCACCCCGTTACAGACGTTACCGCGATTACAATACACCCCGAAATCCCAAAATCTGCAACCGAAAAACTCCGCAACCGCAATACTCCCGCAACCGAAAACTCTGCACCTGCAAAAAAAGAAGAGGCTGTCGCAACAATCTGTTGGACAGCCCCTTTTTCGTTGGAAACCTTTACAGCTCCTTACTTGATGATCACCGAACGGTTAGCCTTCTGTACAGCCGGATAGGGGTTCTGTACATCGCCATAACCCTTGTAGGTCAGCTGATCGGGGTTCACACCCTTCTTCACCAGGTAGTCGTAAGCGGCCTTGGCGCGCTGGTCCGAAACCTTCTGGTTGAAGGCAGCCGAACCGGTCTGCTTGTCAGCATGACCCTCGAGGTTGTACACGCGATCCTTCGGGCCATTCTTGATCATGTCGGCCATCAGATCCAGACGCGTCTTCTCCTTCGGCGAGAGGGTTGCAGCGTTGATGTCATAGAGGACGATCATCGGAGCATCCTTCTTCTTGGCAGCAGCCTCACGAGCGGCAGCAGCATCACGGGCAGCAGCATCGGCATCAGCCAGGGCAGCATCGCGTGCAGCCTCGGCATCCTTGAGCTGCTTGGCAAGCTTTGCCTTGTCAGCCTCGGCAGCGGCAGCAGCAGCAGCACCGGCAGCTACGGCATCCTGGAAAGCCTTGATGTCCTCGGCCGTGTAGCCCGGAACACCACGCTCCCAACCGCGCTTGTTGAAGCGGTAGGTCAGACCGATCGTGGCGCTGTAGATCTGCGAGATCTCGTCACCGTTCTTGTGCATGTTGTAGATGGGCTGCGGCATATCGTGCGACGAGAGCATGATCGTCTTCAACTCCAGGTTCAGGTCGAAACGCGGAGCAATGCGGAACGTATTCACCAAACCGAAATCTACGGCCAGACCCTTACCGGCATCCTCCTTCACGTCGATGAAGTTCGCACCGGCACCACCGAATACGGTTGCGTAGTAGACGCGATCCTCGCGGTAGCCACCAATCCAGTTCGAGAGGTTCACCATAGCGTCTACGTGCGGCATGATGTAGTTGTTCTTGTACTCGCCACCCTTGCCGTCCGACATGTTCAGGCGACCACCGATGAGCTGTACACGAGCACCCACTACCGGGTTAAACCACTTCGTGGCACTACCCTCCAGGGCCCAACCCACGCAGTCACCCGAGTTGTTCTGACCCGAGAAACCTACGCCGTTGTAACCTACATAGTTCATACCACCACCAACGGTAATCTCCCAGTTATCCCAGAAACCGTTGTTCACAAAGCCTTTGAAGCTGGGCTTCTTGGCCACCTCCTGTGCGCTTGCACCCAGTGCAAACAGACCAAGAGCACATACGAGCAGAATTTTTTTCATACGCATCAATTATTTGTTTGTCTATTTTCTTTGTCGTTTTTTTGTCTCCCATCGGTGGGGTTTGGTTGCCGATAGGATACAATCATTTACGCAAAGATAAAAACAAATTTCTAAATAACATAAGCAAATCTATAAAAAATGCATCTTTCGGGCCATTTTTTTCGCTTTTCCACCAAAACTGCACCCTTTCAACCGCCCTTTTGCGCCTGCAAGACCCATCCTCCGAGGGCGCGACGATCACACTCGCTCACCCGACAAACCCGCAAAAAAGAGGCTGCGGAGAGCCCTCTCCGGCAGGAAAGGCGCAGCTCCGCAGCTTGCAAATCGGTCGGGTTGGTCTGTAACGACTAACCGCACTTCGAGTAGCCGCACGACATGCAGGTCAGGCAACCATTTTGGTAGGCCATATTCTCCTGACCGCAGCTCGGGCACTTGCCCTTGGTCTTCGTACCATCCTGAATATACTGCTTCAGGGCACGGCACACACCCGTCTTCCAGGTGTTGATCGTCTCACTGTCGAGGTGCAACGAATCGATCAGCGACACGGCCTTCTCGATCGGCATACCGTAGCGCAGCACACCCGAGATCAGCTTGGCATAGTTCCAGAACTCCTCGTCAAACAGACGCGAGATGCCGCCAATGGTGTTCGTATAACCGTAGCGGTCCTTGTATTGGAAGTCGTAACGCTTCTCGCCATTCTCCTCACGCACCTTGATGATATGGCCCGTGGTGATCTTGCGCGGGATGTACATGGCATCCTCCTCGATCTTACCCGTGAAGATCTCATACGGACGGCCATCCTGCAGACCCACAAAGGCGATCCAATCCTCCGAGCCGTTCTTGAAACGGACGATGTCGGCCGGAATCGACTTCGGGCGCTGCGGCACCTGACCCGGGTAGGTCTCACACTTCGAGGCCTTCTTCTTCGACGAGTTCTTGTCGAGCAGCACACCGTCGCGGCAACCGTCACGATAGACCGTAACACCCTTACAGCCACACTCCCAAGCCGTACGATAGACATCGGCTACGAGGGCCTCCGAGACGTTGTTCGGCAGGTTCACCGTCACCGAGATCGAGTGATCGACCCACTTCTGGATGGCACCCTGCATCTTGACCTTGGCCACCCAGTCGATGTCGTTGGCCGTAGCCCCGTGGTAGGGCGAAGCGGCCACCCAGGCGTTGAGCTCCTCGTCCGAGATCGTAGAGAGCTTCGTCGTATCGTAGCCGTTGGCCTCCAACCACTTCACGAAGTTGTGGTGGTAGACATTGTACTCCTGGAACTTTTCGCCCGTCTCGTCCATGTAGTCCACATGGGTATCCTTGTCCGAGGGGTTGATCTTGCGGCGACGCTTATAGACCGTGCGGAAGACCGGCTCGATGCCCGACGTAGTCTGCGACATGAGCGACGTAGTACCCGTGGGGGCGATCGTCAGCATGGCGATATTGCGGCGACCCACCTTGACCATCTCCTCATAGAGGGCGGGATCGGCCTCGCGGATGCGCTCGATCATCGGGTTGCCCACCTCCTTGGCGGCATCGTACACCTCAAAGGCACCACGCTCACCGGCCATCTTCACCGAGGCACGGTAGGCCTCTACGGCCAACGTCTTCTGCACCTTGACGGCAAACTCAATGGCCTCCTCCGAGCCATAGCGCAGGCCCAACGCAGCCAGCATATCGCCCTCGGCCGTGATACCGAGGCCCGTACGACGACCCTTGAGGGCCATCGAGCGAATCTTATCCCAAAGCTCCAGCTCCACGCGGCGCACATCCTGATCCTCCGGATCGGCTGCAATCTTATTGCGGATCAGCTCGACCTTCTCCAACTCCAGGTCGATGATGTCGTCCATCATGCGCATGGCCTTCTCGACATGCTCCTTGAACTTATCGAAGTTAAACCACGCATCCTCCTTGAAGGGGTTCTCGACATAGCTCAACAGGTTGATAGCCAGCAGGCGGCACGAATCGTAGGGGCACAACGGAATCTCACCGCAGGGGTTGGTCGAAACCGTGCGGAAGCCCTCGTCGGCATAGCAATCGGGCACACTCTCACGCAGGATCGTATCCCAGAAGAGCACACCCGGCTCGGCCGAACGCCATGCGTTGTGGATGATCTTCTCCCAGAGCTTCTTGGCGTCGATCTTCTGCTCATATTTCGGGTTCTCGGCACCGATCGGGAACTGCTGCTGGTACTTCTTACCGGCAATGGCGGCACGCATAAACTCGTCGTCGATCTTGATCGAGACATTCGCACCGGTCACCTTGCCCGTATCGACCTTGGCGTCGATGAAACGCTCGGCATCGGGGTGCTTGATCGAGAGCGAGAGCATCAGGGCACCACGGCGACCATCCTGGGCCACCTCGCGCGTCGAGTTCGAGTAACGCTCCATGAAGGGGACGATACCGGTCGAGGTGAGGGCCGAGTTGAGCACCGGGCTACCCGTCGGACGGATGTGCGAGAGGTCATGACCCACACCACCGCGACGCTTCATGAGCTGTACCTGCTCCTCGTCCATGCGGAAGATGCCGCCATAGGAGTCGGCCGGATTGCGGTGGCCGATCACAAAGCAGTTCGAGAGCGAGGCCACCTGGAAGTTGTTGCCGATGCCGGTCATCGGACCGCCTTGCGGGATCACATAGCGGAAGTGGTCGAGCAGGGCGAAGATCTCCTCGCGCGACATGGGCGAGGGGTACTTCTGCTCGATGCGCTCGATCTCGGCAGCGATGCGTTCGTGCATCTGGCGCGGCGAGCTTTCGTAGATGTTGCCGAACGAGTCTTTGAGGGCGTATTTGGTCACCCAGACCGTAGCGGCGAGCTCATCACCGTCGAAATAGACCTTCGATTCGGCGACGGCTTCGTTGTAGTCAACCTTCTTAGGGTCAACCGGTTTCGTTGTTGCAGCCATACTGTATATATCTTTTTTTTTGTTGATTTCGTCTTGTGGGGCGAAAAAGGTATTTACAAAGGTCTTCCTTTTTCTGCAAATAAACCAGCCCTACGGCGGGCATTTTTTCGACAACTAATTAACAAAAGCACGAAAACCCTGCGGGAGGGCATTCTGGGGAGGCTGCGCGGAAATTCAAAATTTAGAATTTAGAATTTAGAATGAATTGTGGGAATTATGGGAGTATAGCTTATGCTTATGCTTCCGCATCTCTTATTATTCATTTTGAATTTTGAATTCTACATTTTGAATTTCTGTAACGTTTGTAACGTTGTAACGCAGGGGCACCCCCCCCGTTACAAAGGCTAACGCCTTCGTAATTTTCATACCTACAATCCCTCCAGACCTCCCTTTGATAAGGGAGGCTTGCAATTGGGTAATTCTAATGAACATAGGTGCTGGGAGTTCTAATAACCGCTGATATAGAGGGAATTATAAGAATAATAAGAATTATGTGAATGCGGACGCTTATAGAAATAGGACTTTAGGCAGCCTTCCCATAACTCCCATAATTCATTCTAAATTCTAAATTCTAAATTTTGAATTTCTGTAACGCTTGTAACGCATGTAACGCAGGGGTGCACCCCCGTTACAAACGTTACAAACGTTACAAGCGTTAGCCCCGTTACGTGCGTTACAGCGTTACAGCGTTACAAGCGTTACAGCGTTACAAGCGTTACAAGCGTTACAAAGGCGCAGCCTATCCGAGTAGCCACATCAGCACCACCTGGATCAGAATGACGCGCAGGAACATACAGACGGGATAGACCGTCGCATAGGCCACCGAGGGGTTGTCGCCCTCGATCGTGTCATTGACGTAGTTCAGGGCCATCGGGTTGGCCATTGAGCCGCACAGCAGGCCTGCAATCGAGCCAAAGTCGAGCTTCAGCATCCGCAGGGCCATCCAACCAATCAGGATCACCGGCAGGATGGTGATCAAGGCCCCCAGGCCGAGCCATAGTGCCCCCTCGGGTCGCACGATCGTGGCCATAAATTCGGGGCCCGACTCCAACCCCAGGCAGGCCAAGTAGAGGTCCAGACCCAGCGCGCGCAGCATCATGTTGGCACTCTGCGTCGTGTAGGTGATCATATGGAGCCGAGGGCCGAACGTACCGATCAGAATACCGATCAGAATCGGTCCTCCGGCCAATCCCAACCGCACTACGCCGTCAATGCCGGGGATCGAGAGGGGAATATACCCCACCATCAGACCCAGGATGATGCCAATGAATACCGATACCAGATTGGGTTCATTGAGGCTCTTGACGGCATTGCCGAGGATCTTCTCGACGCGGTGGATGTCGGCCGCCTCGCCCACGACGGTCAGTCGGTCGCCCAGCTGCAGCACCAGGTCGGGCGTAGCGAGCAGCTGCACCCCCGAGCGATAGACGCGCGAGATATTGATGCCGTAGTGGTTGCGCAGGCGCAGCGAGGCGAGTCGCTTGCCATTGATCTCCGGCCGGGTCACCAGGATGCGCTGCGAGATCAGCTGGCTGTCGATCTTATTCCAGTCGATGTTCTCGGCATTCCAGTCGGTCTCCTCCTGCTGGCCGAAGATGCGGCGCAGGTCCTCGGCCTCCTGGGGCGTGGTGATGACCATCAGTACATCGCCCTCCGCGAGCTCCTTCTCGGAGGTCGGGATCGAGACCTTGCCGTCGCGCCAGATGCGCGAGATGACGAAGTGGTGGTGGCTCTCGGCCGCTACTTCGGCTACCGTCTTGCCAAAGATAGCAGCATTGGTGAGCCGATAGCTCGCTATATAGACATTTTTACGGTGTTCGCTATCGGGGCCTGCCAAGTCGGAGGGTCGTACGAACCACCGCCGCAGGATGATCAGCGCGAAGATCACCCCGACGACACCGATCGGATAGGCCAAGGCACACCCCAGGGCTGCCCCGTTGGCATCCACACCCAGCTGCCCGAGGGCTTGCTGCGCGGCACCGAGTGCGGGGGTGTTGGTCGTAGCACCGCATAGGATACCCGACATATCGGGGATCGAGACCCCGCAGCCGTAGGCCAAGCCGAAGGCTACGAGCGTACCTACTGCGAGCAGCCCGATCGAGGGCAGCAGCAGGCGTACCCCTTCGGTGCGCATCGAGGAGAAGAAGCCCGGGCCTACCTGCAGGCCGAGGGCATAGACGAAGAGTACCAGTCCGAAGGATTGGGCGTAGTGCAGCATCTGCCCGTCAATGCGCAGTCCGCAGGCACCGGCCAGGATGCCGACGAAGAAGATAAAGGCCGATCCGAGCGAGATGCCCAGGATACGAATACGGCCAAAGATCACCCCAATGGCCGATATGAGTGAGAGCACGACGATGGCCTGCAAGGCCGACGGCTCGGTAAAGAGCAAGCGTAGATAGTCCATAGCTCCGCGAAGGTACGAAAATAAATTTAGAATATAGAATATAGAATATCTATATTCTTATTCTTATATAATTCTATATTCTTATACCTACAATCCCTCCAAACCTCCCTTTGATAAGGGAGGCTGCGCCTCCGCTTGATATCCACATTCCCTCCTAAATCCTCCCTTTGCCAAAGGGAGGCTACGCCTCCGCTTGATATCCACATTCCCTCCTAAATCCTCCCTTTGCCAAAGGGAGGCTACGCCTCCGCTTAATACCTACAATCCTCCCTAAATCCCCCCTTTGAAAAGGGGGGACTTGAGGGTAATTCTAATGACCGTAGGTGCTGGGAGTTCTAATAACCGCTGATATAGAGGGAATTATAAGAGTAATAATAATAAGAAGAATGGGAATACCTATAAGTCTTTAGACTATAATCCCATACCTCTTATTATTCCTATCATGCATGCTAAATTCTAAATTTTGAATTTCTGTAACGTTTGTAACGTTTGTAACGCACGTAACGGGGGTGCACCCCTGCGTTACATGCGTTACAACGTTACGGATGTTACGATTTCCCCCAACCGACGATCATTAGCCACTCCCAAATGCAAGAC
>JAFSBY010000017.1 GCA_017437045.1 Alistipes sp. | reverse complement strand
GGTGGTTCATCTTGCGGCTGTGCAGATAGCCCAATGCCTCGGCCACCTGCCGCACAAAGTCCACCGCCGCAGCCTCGGGCAGAGGGCCCTGCTTAACCCGATCGGCCAACGATCCACCGTCGTGGTACTCCATCACATAGTAGGCCGTACCGTTCGTCTCAAAGACATCGTGGATGCGGACGATGTGGGGGTGGTTCAGCTGGGCGATATGTTGCGCCTCCTTGATAAATTTGGCGCGGAAGCGTTCGACAATCTCGCGGCTGCCGCTCGTGCCGAGCGTGACGTGCGACGTATCGGCATTGCGCTCGCAGAACTCCTTCATGAAGAACTCCTTGATGGCCACCTTGCGGTTCAGGGCCACCTGCGTAGCGAGGTATGTGATGCCGAAACCACCCTGACCGAGCACCGCGTCGATGCGATACTCGCCATGTTTGAGTTGGGTATTGGGTTTGAGTAGCATAGGGTTAAAAATTGATTTTCTGACAACAAAAGTAGTCAAACAAAGGCCCCCGAGCAACTTTTTTGGTCGATATTGTACGAAATACCCCGATTAAAGTAGGAAATGGGCGGTTTTGCAGGGATCTTGCCACGACGGCATGCAGCCAAGCAAAAAGGGGCTGCCCGACAACAGCGGACAACCCCTTAATATGAATATCGGTCGTGCAGATTACATCATGCCGCCCATGCCGCCACCCGGCATCGGGGGCATAGCGGGCTGCTCCGACTTCTTCTCGGCCAGGACGCACTCCGTGGTGAGGAACATCGAGGCGATCGAAGCGGCATTCTCCAAGGCAACACGCGACACCTTCGTCGGGTCGATGATACCGGCTGCCAACATATCCTCGTACTTGTCGTCGCGGGCGTTGTAGCCGAACGTGCCCTCACCCTCGCGGACCTTATTGACCACTACCGAGCCCTCGCCACCGGCATTGGCCACGATCTGGCGCAGCGGCTCCTCGATGGCACGCTTGATGATCTGAATACCGGTCGTCTGGTCGTCGTTAGCACCCTTCATGCCCTCCAGAGCGGCCGTAGCACGGATGTGGGCAACACCGCCACCCGGCACGATACCCTCCTCGACAGCGGCACGCGTAGCAGCCAACGCATCATCGACGCGGTCCTTCTTCTCCTTCATCTCGACCTCCGTAGCGGCACCGACGTAGAGCACTGCCACGCCACCGGCCAACTTGACCAGACGCTCCTGCAGCTTCTCGCGGTCGTAGTCCGAGGTCGATTTCTCGATCGAGGCACGAATCTGCTGCACGCGGGCTGCAATGGCCTCCTTCTGGCCGGCACCATCGACGATCGTGGTGTTCTCCTTGTTGAGCGTCACCTTGTCGGCTGTACCCAACATCTGCAGCGTAGCATCCTCCAACTTCATGCCCTTATCGGCCGAGATCACCGTTGCACCGGTCAGCACGGCGATATCCTCGAGCATCTCCTTGCGGCGATCACCGAAGCCCGGAGCCTTGCAGGCGGCGATCTTCAGCGCACCGCGCAGCTTATTGACCACCAAGGCCGACAGCGCCTCGCCATCGACATCCTCGGCGATGATCACCAGCGCACGACCGCTCTGGGCTACGGGCTCCAACACGCCCATCAGCTCCTTCATGGTCGAGATCTTCTTGTCCGTGATCAGGATGAAGGGCTTGTCCATCTGAGCCTCCATCTTCTCCGTGTCGGTGATGAAGTAGGCCGAGATATAGCCGCGGTCGAACTGCATACCCTCGACTACCTCGACATGGGTCTCGGTACCCTTGGCCTCCTCGACCGTGATGACACCCTCCTTGTTTACTTTGGCCATTGCCTCGGCGATCAGCTTACCGATGTTCGAGTCGTTGTTGGCCGAAATGGTGGCTACCTGCTCGATCTTGGCATAGTCCGAGCCCACCTCCTGCGACTGCTCGCGCAGCGACTTTACGACCGTCGATACGGCCTGGTCGATACCGCGCTTCAGATCCATCGGGTTGGCACCGGCCGTGACATTCTTCAGACCCACACCGATGATGGCCTGAGCCAGCACCGTGGCGGTCGTCGTGCCGTCGCCGGCATCGTCGTTCGTCTTCGAGGCAACCTCCTTGACCATCTGGGCACCCATGTTGGCAAACGGATCCTCCAACTCAACCTCTTTGGCCACCGAAACACCATCCTTGGTGATCTGCGGTGCACCGAACTTCTTGTCGATAATTACGTTGCGACCCTTCGGGCCCAGCGTTACCTTGACGGCATTCGACAGCGCATCGACACCCTCCTTCAGGAGCTCGCGCGCCTCTACATTGTATTTAATCTCTTTAGCCATAGTCTTGTTTGCTTACGTTGATTGTGAAAAGATTAGCCGATGATGGCCAAAATGTCGTTCTGACGCATGATCAGATACTCGGTGCCATCGACCGTGATCTCCTGACCCGAATATTTGCCATAGAGCACCGTGTCGCCCTCTTTGACCTCCATGGTCACCTCTTTCGTGCCCGGACCTACGGCGACAACTTTACCTGCCAGGGGCTTCTCTTTGGCCGTGTCGGGAATAAACAGACCGCCGGCCGTCTTCTCTTCTGCGGGATTCGGGAGAATCAGCACCCGATCCGATAATGGTTTTACACTCATTGTTTCGTGGTTTTTAGTTATACTTTTTTGGTTATTTTCTGTTTTATGCCCGCGTTGGGCTCGGCAAAGATAATAACAATCGGTGTGCCAACCTGCATTTGGCAGAAAAAAGTGGCAGAAAACTGACAACTTGACAGCCGCCGGATGGAAAAAGAGGGGCGTCCGGTCGATCGGACACCCCTCGTGCGGTGGTTTGCGTCGTCTGCGTTAGCGCGGTTGCTGCGCAGCGGGACGATGCTTCTGCGGGCCATTGGGGCGAGCACCCGGCTTACCCTTCTTGTTCTGGTGGGCGCGATTCATC
Source organism: Alistipes sp. (assembly GCA_017437045.1). GTDB lineage: Bacteria > Bacteroidota > Bacteroidia > Bacteroidales > Rikenellaceae > Alistipes. The sequence goes on along the minus strand of JAFSBY010000017.1, from coordinate 21,656 downwards.
TGCTCGCCCTGCTTCTTCTCGGCCTTGTACATCTTCTCGATCTGCTTCGGGTTGAGGAAGGTGCGGAACTCCTCGTAGTACTTCTCGCGTACATCGACAATCGCACGGCTCAAGGCAAAGCGGTTGCGGATATTCTCCTCGATCTGCTGATCGGTCAGCGGCTCTGCGGGCTCACCGGACTTGATGCTGCCGGGCTTCGGGCGGTGCATCTTGTACTTGCCGCGCAGGGCACGCATGTCGTTCGTGTAGCGTACGTAGATCGGCTTGAATTGGGCCGACTGCTCGTCGTTGAGCATCATGACAGCAGCCAGCTCGTTGCACTGATTCTCCAGACGCAGGGCTTGCCGCATCTGCTTCTGCTCCTCTTTCGTCGGCTCTTGGGCGGTAGCCTGCAGGGCTACAAACAGGGTTGCCAGGGCAACCAACAACATCTTTTTCATCTCTTTTGTGTGTGTTTAAGGTTTATAAATATGTATTTTTTGGGATTATTCGGCCAAAAACAGGTCGGCTTCGTAGTACTCGACCCAACCCTCTAACTCGTCGTTCGACATCGTCTCATTGTAGGCGTAGAGCGGCTCGTTGGGCATCGTTTCGGCACTCTGCAGTGCCCGATCACTCCACGAGAGCACCACACCGACGAGCAGGGCTGCAGCGACTCCTCCGACCCACAGAAGTGGCCGCAGACGACCCTTCGTCTCGTTGGTCGATTGCTCCTGATTGCATTGGGCGGCCAGCTGCTGCAGCTCGGCAGCCTGCTCTGCAAAGAATCCCTCCGGGGTGCGGTAGGGCATTGCTTTCCCGATCTTTTCAAACTCTTTCATAGCCTCTATATCATGGTTTGTTCGGTACGTAAATAGGTTTTGATGCGCTCGACGGCCTGGTGGTAGGTGACCCGCAGGCTCCCCGGTGTCGAATCGAGCACGCGGGCGATCTCCTCATAGCTCATCTCGTCGTAATAACGCAGGGTAAAGACCGTGCGCTGATGTTCGGTCAGGCGCAGCAGGGCTTGTTGAAACCGCAGCTCGGCATCGCGCTCAAAATCGACGTAGGTCGAGGCCTCCAACCGTTCGAGCAGTTGCGCCGACAGCTCCTCGGTCGAGAGGGGAACGATGCGATTGCGTTGCAGGTGGCGGTAGCAGAGGTTGGTTGCTATGCGGTAGAGCCAGCTCTTCACCGCCCCGGGGTCGCGCAACTGATCCATCGAGCGAAATGCCTGCAGGAAGGTGTCTTGCAGCAGATCGCGCGCATCCTCATGGCTGACTACCAAACGGCGGATGTGCCAGTAGAGCGGCTCCTGGTAGCGGGCGATGAGTTCGTTGGGATGGATCGTCTCGTTCATAGTTTTCGGGTTTCATCGAGTAAGATACACATTTTTTAGCAATGTTAATCATCGGTGCGATTTTTTTTGCCGGAGAACTCTTGGCCGAAAATTTGGAGATACGAAAAATAAGAGCTATCTTTGCCTTGCAATAGATGAGGGGTTCTGACCTGATAGCAGGGTCAGGATTCTTATTTTTTGTTGCTCGGAGGATGTGTAAACAACTAAAAAAGACAATATATTTATGGCAAACGAAATTATCTATTTGACCGCCGAAGGTTATCGTAAACTTAAGGAGGAGCTGGATCACATGCGCGCCGTAGAGCGTCCGGCAGCCGCTGCTGCCATTGCGGAGGCCCGCGATAAGGGTGACTTGTCGGAGAATGCCGAGTATGATGCCGCACGTGAGGCACAGGGGCTGCTCGAGATGCGCATCGCAAAGCTCGAGGAGACGCTGACCAATTCGCGTGTCATCGACGAGACGAAGATCGACCGCTCGAAGGTACAGATCTTGAGCAAGGTGACGCTGCTGAACAAGAACAACAACAAGCAGGTGACCTATACGATCGTTGCCGAGCACGAGGCCAATCTCCGCGAGGGTAAGTTGGCCATCGGTACCCCCATCGCCAAGGCTTTGCTGGGCCACAAGAAGGGCGAGGAGGTCGAGGTGACCGTGCCGGCCGGTGTGTTGCACTTTGAGATCTTGGATATCTCGATCTAACGCAACCCCATCAAGAGAGCCTAATCGGGGCAGTTTGCAGATGCAGACTGCCCCGATTGCTTGTTTCTGGAGGGCGATTTCCCCATTTTTAGGTATTGTGTGGGCGGTTTTTCCCCAATACTTTTGCAGCGTCAAAACGAAAGAATAGTTATTTATCAGTATGAAGAAATTTACACTCTGCCTGCTTGGAATGCTGCTTTTGGCGATTCCGATGGAGGCGCAAAACCGCACGCGACCGACCGATGCCCACCTGTTTGGCCATGTGGTGGATCACAAAACACAAGATCACGTGGCCTATGCAACGATCGTGCTTGCCGGTACGACGATCGGCACGACGACCGATGCTACGGGTCACTTTTTTATCAAGAATGTTCCGTTTGGCGACTATACGGTCGAGGTGCGCGCGCTGGGTTATCGCACCCAGCGTCAGGAGGTCTGCCTGCACCAAAGTGGGAGCATCGAGGTCAATTTTGAGGTGATCGAGGAGGCGGTGTCGATGGATCAGGTGGTTGTTTCGGCCTCGCGTTCCGAGACCCTCAAGCGCGAAGCCCCGTCGTTGGTTAGCGTGCTCGATTCGGAGCTCTTCGAGCGCGTTTCGACCGCCTCGCTGGGTGGCGGCTTGGCCTATCAACCCGGTGTGCGTGTGGAGAATACGTGTCAGAATTGCGGCTTCCCGCAGGTGCGTATCAATGGCCTGGATGGTCGCTATTCGCAGATCTTGGTCGATTCGCATCCGCTCTTCTCGGCCCTGACCGGTGTCTATGGCCTGGAGCAGATTCCGGCCAACATGATCGAACGCGTGGAGGTGCTGCGAGGGGGCGGCTCGGCCCTCTATGGTTCGTCGGCCATCGGTGGAACGATCAACGTGATCACGAAGGAGCCGACCCGTTCGATGGCCGAGATGGGCCATACGATCACCTCGCTCGGCTGTAGTGGCTCGTTCGACAATACGACGACGCTCAATGCTTCGCTGGTTTCGGATCGCGGTAAGGCTGCCATTGCCGTCTTTGCCCAGAGCCGTACGGCCGATGGCTATGATGAGAATGGCGATGGATTTACCGAGCTGCTCGATATGAACTCCGAGGCCCTCGGTATGCGTGCCTACTTCCGCACGGGTGCCTATTCGCGGCTGACGGCGCAATATCACCGTATCAAGGATTATCGTCGTGGTGGCGACCAGCTGGATGTTCCGCCCCATGAGTCGATGACCTGCGAGCAGGCTGACCATACGATCGACGGAGGATCGCTCTCGTTCGATTGGTCGGATGCAGATCGCTCGGATCGCGTGAATCTCTATGCCTCGTTCCAGAATACGGATCGCAGCAGCTATTACGGTGCTTTCCAGGATCCGGATGCCTATGGTCGTACGCACGACCTGACGTTGGCTGCCGGTGCACAATATGTACACGCCTTCAAACGGCTGCTCTTCCTGCCTTCGGAGCTGACGTTAGGTGCCGAGTATAGCCACAACGACCTGCACGATCGTTCGATTGGTTATGCCATCGACACGCGTCAGAAGACTCATATCTATGGCGGCTATTTCCAGAACGAGTGGAAGAATAAGCAGTGGTCGTTGCTCGTGGGTGGTCGTCTCGATAAACACAATCTGGTCGAGGATCTGATCTTCTCGCCCCGCGTCAATCTGCGCTACAACCCCTCCGAGGAGTTGAGCCTGCGCCTCAGCTATGCCGGTGGTTATCGTGCCCCGCAGGCCTACGACGAGGATCTGCATATCGCCATCGTGGGTGGTGAGCGCACGCGCATTCGTCTGGCCGAGAATCTGAAGGAGGAGCGCTCCGGCTCGTGGAGTGCCTCGGCCGAGTGGTATCACACCTTTGGGTCGGTTGCGACGAACTTTGTCGTGGAGGGCTTCTATACGACCCTCGACGATGTCTTTGCACTGCGTGAGGTGGGTCACGATGCCGACGGGGCAACGATTCAGGAGCGTTACAACGGCTCGGGTGCCACGGTGGGCGGTGTAAACCTCGAGGGACGTGCCGTCTTTAGTGAGCGGTGTGAATTGCAGGCCGGCTTTACCTGGCAGGAGAGCCGCTACAAGGAGCCGGAGTATTGGAGCGAGGATGAGGCGGTAGCCCCCTCGAAGCGGATGTTCCGCACGCCCGATACCTATGGTTATTTTACGTTGCTCGTGAAGCCCTGGCGACCCTTGGAGATCGACCTGACGGGTAATTATACGGGTCGCATGCTCGTGCAGCACTATGCCGGATCGGGTACCGAGCAGGATGTTGCGGTCGAGACGCCGCACTTCTTCGATCTGAACCTGCGTGCAGCCTACACCTTTAATTTGTATAAGGATGTGAAGATGGAGCTCTATGGCGGTGTGAAAAACCTCTTTGATGCCTATCAAGACGATTTCGATACCGGCGCCGAGCGCGACTCGGGCTATGTCTATGGTCCGCTGCTGCCGCGCAGCTGGTTCTTGGGCGTTAAGGTGCGTTTCTAACGCTTCCCGAATCGGCCGCCTGGGGTAGGTGAAAGGGGGTCAAAGAAGGTTTTTTCATCTTTTTTTGCCGATTTATTTGGAGTGAATCGAAAAAACCTTTATATTTGCACTCCGATTTACCACGGGTAGGTCGTAGATGGAGGATGTAGCTCAGTTGGTTAGAGCGTCGGATTGTGGTTCCGAAGGTCGAGGGTTCGAGCCCCTTCTTCCACCCTTGAATGTCAGAAGCGAGGTTTTTACCTCGCTTTTTTTTGTTGTATATAGTCTTTGGTCTGCAAGCAGCCCATGACTGAATACAACAAAATTGCGCTACGCGCTCTGACATTATGCCGTAAGAGGGCATTTGGGGTAGGGTTGCGAGAACATTTATAGTTAATTTTCAAAGGTGTTCTCGCGAGCGCTTCGCACTTCGAACCCCTTCTTCCACCCTTGAATGTCAGAAGCGAGGTTTTTACCTCGCTTTTTTTGTTGTATATAGTCTTTGGTCTGCAAGCAGCCCATGACTGCATACAACAAATTGCGCTGCGCGCTCTGACATTATGCCGTAAGAGGGCATTTGAGGTAGGGTTGCGAGAACATTTATAGTTAATTTTCAAAGGTGTTCTCACGAGTGCTTCGCACTTCGAGCCCCTTCAGAATAGAAAACGCCTGGTCGCGCAACCAAGCGTTTTTTTGTGATCATGTATCGGCGGCAAGGCATCGAAGCCTTCCAATTATTCGCCGCCTACTCCCAGGTCGGTATTGTCGATAAGTACCTCGACCTGCGGATCATCCCGCAACTGTGGATAGAGCGTGCGGATAAACCAATCGACCATCCGCTCGTCGCGTTGTTCGACGGAGTTGTTGTTGCAGAAGAGATTGATACTCAGGTATTCAAAATGCGCTTTGGCCAGAGCTATGTCGCGGACGATGCGGTCGCGTTGCTCCTCGCGTGTGCAACATAGGAGGCAAACCCCTTGAAAATAGGCGGCAATATCCGTCGCTGTGACCGAGGGGGCGATCCCCTTGTTCCAACGCAGGCGTTGTGCCGGGTCAAAACTCTCTACACCGCAACGAAATTTGACCCGAGCAGGGGCAAATTGCGCTGCAAAACGGGCTAATTGGTGGCGGTACATGTAGTGAGCCTCGAACCACAAGGTGTGAATCTTGCATCGTCGGACCACCTCCCGCAACAAGGCCAAGGTCTGCTCGTCAAGCTCCATGGCCGATCCCGAATTGATCACATCGAGCACGCCATATTGCCCCGTGACACGTTCCAATATGGGACGATTGATGGCGTAGGGATCGGAACTCGTGTCGTGATGATAGTCGCAAAAGGTGCATCGGCCCCAGCGACAACCAGTGCCCTGCAGGAGCACAAACTCACGCGGAAATTTGTGCTCGATCCGTGCGTATCTATCCATGATAATCGGTGTGTCGTTTGATCCAATGCAGTGCCGCATAGACCATGGGGGTACCAAATAGGGCCTCAATCAACAGCTTTGAGATGTATTGGAAGAGGATCATCAACAGCAAGTCGTGCACCGTGACTATCCCCAAAAAGCCAATCAGCACGAACGGTAGCGAGTCGAACAGGTAGGCAATGGCCGAACTGCCGATCGTACGCACCCAGAGCCTGCGGCCTTTCGTCTTGCGCTTGATACGCTCCATGAACCAAGCGTTGGATAGCTCGCCGAGCAGAAAACCCACCAGCGAACCGAGTACCAGACGCGGCACATAGTTGAAGAGCAGGTTGTAAGACTCGGCCGTTTGGTCGAGGTAGTCGGGTGAAGGCAACCACACACCGATTTGGGTGCAGACCACCATCAGCAGGTTGCAACAGAAGGTGAGCCAGATGACGCGCTTGGCGGTGCGAAAACCCCATAGCTCGGTCAACAGGTCGCCCAACATGTAGGCAAACGGGAAGGTGATGGTCCCGGCGTCAAAATAGAAGAGGTTGAAAAGTCCGATTACCTTGGCCGCCATGATGTTGGAGACCAAATAGAGTGTCACGAAGAGCATAGCCGTGACGAGCAAGAGCGTTTGGCTGCTCATTCGGTTTTTGAAAGGGTTTTCCGATACCTTGTGCATAAAATAGTTCTCTTTTTTGGGCTGCGATTTGCTTCGTAGCCGCTGCAAAGGTAGGGAATAAAATGGAAATATTCCAAGACTAAGATCGCTACTTTGGCTCTTTTTTTGCGGATCCATATACTTTTATTTCGGGGTGGAATACGAAATTTATTTTGCAATTCGTTTCTTTTTGCGTAACTTTGCACGATAATGCGCTGTAAAACATTCTGAAACTGATGAAGCGATCCATTTTATATACGCTGATCATGCTCCTCTTTGCGGTGGCTTTGGTGGCCTGCAACGGTATGAATACCCTGCTCAAGAGCGGTCAGCCCGACGATATCTATAAGCAGGCCCTCAAATATTACGAGAAGGAGAAGTGGTCGCGTGCGGCAACGCTCTTCGAGGGGGCTCACCACTACTACATCGGTACCTCGCGCGAAGATTCGATTACCTTCTTCCATGCCCGTTGCAAGTTTAAGGGCCATGACTATGAGACTGCGTCGCAACTCTTGGACGATTTCCGTCGTCGCTTTGGCCGCAGTGCCTTTATTGAGGAGGCCGAGGCGATGTATGCCTACTGCTTCTACCAGATGTCACCCGGCCCGGCCCGTGATCAGACGATGACCGGTAAGGCGGTGATTGCCATCAACGAGTTCGTCTCGCGCTATCCGAATAGCGACAAGGTGGAGAACTTCATGAAGATGAACGACGAATTGACCGATCGTATGCATGAGAAGGCCTATTTGAATGCCTACACCTATTACAAGATCGGTCGCTATAAGTCGGCTATCGTGGCGCTGAAGAATGCCCTGCGCACCTATCCCGAGAGCCGTTTCCGCGAGGAGATCATGTTCCTGATTGTCGATTCGAGCTACCGCTTGGCCGAGAACTCGATTGCCGAGAAGCAGACCGACCGCTACCTGGCGATGCTCGACTCCTACCTTTCGTTTCACGAGGAGTTTCCCGAGTCGGAACACACCAAGGAGGTCGATCGCATGGCCGAGAAGGCGCGCGACTACCTGGCTCGCAACAAGCAGAACGATGCTACCGAGGAGGCCCAGAAGTAGCCTTTACAATGAATAATTATCGAAAATAAAACCTACTATATCGTTATGGAGATCAAGAAAAACATTCCGAACAACACCATTACGCGCAAGTTGGTAGATTTGGATGCCCAGACCGGCAACATTTACGAGTCGATCAACATCATCGCTCGTCGTGCCAATCAGATTTCGAGCGAACTGAAAGGGGAGCTGAACCGCAAGTTGGCCGATTTCTCGTCGCCGACCGACACGATGGAGGAGACCTTCGAGAACCGCGAGCAGATCGAGATCTCGCGCTACTACGAGCGTCTGCCCAAACCGGCGATCATCGCTACCGAGGAGTTCCTCGACGATGAGTTGTTTTACCGCGAGGGTAAGCAGGGCAAATAATCACCACAACATGTGTGCCCAATGGCAGATCAGATGACCCGTCCGCTCGAAGGACGGCACATATTGTTGGGTATTACGGGGAGCATAGCGGCCTATAAAGCTGCCATGCTCTGTCGTTTATTGGTGCGCGAGGGAGCCGAGGTGCAGGTGGTGATGACCGCCCTGGCCAAGGAGTTTATCACCCCGCTCACGATGGCAACCTTGTCGCGTCGCCCGATTCTGGTCGAGTTCTTCGATCCGGAGAATGGCGCCTGGAACTCGCACGTGAAGTTGGGCGAGTGGGCCGACCTGATGCTCATTGCCCCCGTCACGGCCAATACGTTGGCCAAGATGACCGGCGGTGTGGCGGACAATCTGCTCTTGACGAGCTATTTGTCGGCGCGTTGTCCGGTGATGGTTGCACCGGCGATGGATCTGGATATGTATGCCCACTACACCACACAGCGCAATCTGGCCGAGTTGCAGGCGCATGGCGTGAAGATCGTCGAGCCGGGCTCGGGTGAGCTGGCCAGCGGTTTGGAGGGTAAGGGCCGTATGGCCGAGCCGGAGGAGATTGTCGAGGCGGTGAAGGCGCACTTTGCTGCCGATAAAAAAAAAGCCCTTGCCGGTAACCACTTTGTCGTAACAGCCGGTGCTACGATCGAACCGATTGATCCGGTGCGATACATCACAAACCACTCGACGGGCAAGATGGGCTATGCCATTGCCGAGGCGTTGGCGGCGCATGGAGCGCGTGTGACGCTCGTGAGTGGTCGCACTGCGTTAGCCGTACCGCCGGGGGTCGATCGGGTGGATGTCCTTACGGCCGAAGAGATGTATCAAGCTGCGGTCGAGGCCTTTGCGGAGGCCGATGGTGCGGTGATGTGTGCTGCCGTGGCCGACTACACACCGCGCGAGGTGGCAGCCGAGAAGATCAAGAAACAGGGCGAGGGCGATATGACCCTCACGTTGCGTCGTACGCAGGATATTGCTGCCCGATTGGGAACTGCGAAGGGGGCACGTGTGTTGGTTGGCTTCGCGCTGGAGACCTGCGATGAGCAGGCGCATGCCGAAGAAAAGTTAGCCAAGAAGAATTTCGATTTTATCGTCTTGAACTCGTTGCGCGATGCCGGTGCCGGCTTCCGCGGCGATACGAATAAGGTGACGCTGATCGATGCTGCGGGGAGTGAAGAGTTGCCGCTGCTCTCGAAACGGGAGGTGGCCGAGCGCATCGTCGAAAAGATCGAATCCATTATCATCAAATAGCCATGTTACGTCGTCTGTCGGTTGAGAATTATGCGTTGATCGAATCGCTGGAGCTGGAGCTGGATCCCCACCTGAACATCATCACGGGTGAGACCGGTGCCGGTAAATCGATTCTGCTCGGGGCTTTGTCGCTCCTGCTGGGGGCTAAAAACGAAGGCTCGGCCTTGAAGGAGACCACGCGCAATTGTCGTGTCGAGGGCCTTTTTGACCTTACGGGACTCGCGCTGGAGCCCTTCTTCGAGGAGCATGAGATCGACTATGCCGACCAGACGACCCTCACCCGCATCATCACGCCGGCCGGCAAGAGCCGCTCGTTTGTCAATGATGTGCCGGTGCAGTTGAGCCTCATGCGTGAGTTGGGCACGCGGCTGGTCGATATTCACTCCCAACACCAAAATCTGATCATCTCCTCCGAGGAGTTCCGCACCGAGGCTCTCGATACGGTCGCCGGCAATGGCGATCTGTTGCGAGCCTATCAGGAGCAGTATGCGTTGCTGCAGACCCGCACGCGCGAGTTGCAGACGCTGCGCGAACAGGCCGCTGCAGGCCGCCGCGATGAGGAGTGGCTGCGCTTCCGTTGCGAGGAGTTGGATGCCGCCAAGTTGAAGGCCGGTGAGCAGGCCGAGATCGAGCAGGAGTTGCTGATCTTGGAGCATGCCGAGAGCATCGGGGAGACCTTGACGACGCTTTGCAACGAGCTGGATGCCGATGAGGTGGGCATCCTCGGTCGTTTGAAGGAGGGGGAGACCCGTCTGTTGCAGCTGCGCGGCCATTTTGCGCCGGCTGCGGAGTATGCTGCCCGTCTGCGTTCGGTCTTGGAGGAGTTGAAGGATCTGAACCGCACGTTGGCCTCCGATAACGAACATATAGATGCCGATCCCGAACGACTGCAACGGCAGACGGCTCGCCTCGATCTGCTGATCTCCCTGCAACAGAAACACCGTGTGGCGGATGAGCAGGCACTGATCGAGTTGCGGGATCAGACGCGCGCTGCCCTGGCGGCCATCGTCCATGGCGACGAGGCAATCGTGCAGGCCGAATTGGCCCTGGAAGCCTGCCGTGAGGAGACGCTGGCATTAGCCCGACAGTTGCACCAAGCCCGTGAAAAGGCGGCACCGATGTTGCAGGAGGCCGTGTTGGACGTCTTGCGGCAGTTGGGTATGGCCGAGACGACCTTTGAGGTGCAGTTGGAGGCTCGCGAGCCGGGACGTAGTGGCATGGACGGCGTGCAATACCTCTTCTCGGCCAATCGAAACAGCCGTCCGCAGCCGATCGAGCGGATTGCCTCGGGAGGTGAGCTTTCGCGTGTGATGTTGGCGCTCAAGGTGTTGTTAGCCGAGCGTATGCAACTGCCGACGATCCTCTTCGATGAGATTGATACGGGTGTTTCAGGTCGCATTGCCGATGCCATGGGCGCGATCATTGCGCGTCTTTCGGAGCGTATGCAGGTGGTCGATATCACCCACTTGCCGCAGGTTGCCTCGAAGGGCGAGAGCCACTTTGTCGTCTATAAAGAGGATAGTCGCACCCATCTTCGCCGACTCTCCGCGTCCGAAAGAGTCGTCGAGATAGCCAAAATGTTGTCGGGAGCCGAGATTTCGGAGGCGGCAGTAGCACAGGCGGAGATCCTCTTAGGCGCGGAACGTATCTAAAAAGGTGATTTCTGCGTTATACTTGTCTTTGAAATCCTCACATACGTTTAGTATGCTGCGGTTTCAAAGCCTTCGCAAGCCTTGAAATCTCACTTTTTATATACGTTCTGTTTGGGGTTGAGGAAGGTGATTTCTGCGTTATACTTGTCTTTTAATACAACTTTATACCACAAGAGGCTGTCCAGTATCATGCTGGACAGCCTCTTTGTTACTTGCCGCTCTGGCTAAAAGAGCAACATATAGACCGCCGCACCGGCTACATAGCCAATCAGTACGGGCAGAGAGAATCGCTTCAGGTAGTACATGAACGAGATCTTCTCCAGGCCCATCACCGTCACACCGGAGGCCGAGCCAATGATCAGGATGCTGCCACCGGTCACGGCGCAGTAGGCCAGGAAGGTCCAGAAGGTGCCGTTGCACATGAAATCGCCCGCCTCGGCCACCGGATACATACCCATCGAGGCTGAAACCAGCGCCACGTTATCCAAGAACGAGGAGCAGACGCCCAGGATGAAAGCGATCGTCGTGTTCTGCGAGAAGGTCTCGCTCAACAGGTTGGCCAAAATCTCCAACTGTCCTGTGACGATCAGAGCCTGCACCGACATCAGAATACCGAGGAAGAAGAAGACCGTACTAATATCTACGCGCGCAAAGACGCGGTGTACACGCAGGTTTTGCAACTGTTCATCCTCCGAATCGGCATAACGCCGATCGGTGATGATCCACAGCAGCACCAAACCTAACAATACCCCCATGAAGGGCGGCAACTGAATGAGTGTCTGCAAGATGGGCACCATCGCCAGTGAACCCAAACCGACCCACAAAACCGCTTTGCGGATGCGTGGACTTACGTTCGGACCCTCCTTCGTCTGGGTCATCAAAGGCACCACCGTGCCCCCTTTTGGCAGGGTGAAGGTGGTGATGATCAGCGGCAGGAGCAACATGGTCAAGGCCGGCAGGAAGACGTGTGTGATCTGATGTGCGGCCGAGAGATTGCCACCCGTCCACAGCAGCAGGGTCGTCACATCGCCAATGGGCGACCATGCACCGCCGGCGTTGGCAGCAATAATAATCATCGAGCTGAAGATCAGACGTGTGTTGCGCTCGGGAATCAGCTTGCGGGCAATGGCTATCATGACGATCACGGTAGCCAGGTTACCCAGCAGGACGGCCATGAAGAAGGTGATGAAGCTCAAGATCCAGAGCAATTTACGCTGCTGGTTGGTGCGAATCGTCTGCGAGATGATGTTGAATCCGCCGTGCGAATCGACGATGTCGATGATGGCCATCGAACCCAACACGAAGAAGAGTGTCGTGGAGACATCGCCCAGACCGTGGATCAGTTTCAGCTCGATAAACTCATAGGCCATTTCGAGCGTAGAGAGTTCCCGCAAGGCAGGGAAGGCATCCAGGAACTCCTGAATGTGTTTCGGCGGATTGGCTACGAAGAAGGCCTCGGCATTGAGCAGGAAGATCACCCAGAGCAGGATCAGCATACCGATTGCCGTTGCAGCCTTGTTGATCTTGATCACATCCTCCAAGGCTATGGCCAGGATTCCCAGGATGAAAATCACCGGCATGAGATAGTAGGCAAACATGGCGTATAAGGCTTTGAAAAGTTAAATTTTCAACAAAGATAGCAAAAAAAATGAATATTGCAAGCGGCTGCGGCACTCGCTTTGCATAAACAAGCCTTCACACACGCTTTGCAAAGTTATGTTTGAGTCCCTTTTAACCGTTTCACTATTTATGACAACAACCGTTTTAGCCCCTACGCAATTCGAGGTCAAGCCGTTGCCCTATGCCTACGACGCGCTTGCTCCGGCCATTTCGTCCGAGACGCTGCACTACCACCACGACAAGCACTATGCCGGCTATGTCGATAAACTCAACCTGCTGGTGGCCGATACGCCCTATGCCGATCGGTCGTTGGAGGAGATCATCGCCACATCGGATGGTGCAATTTTCAACAATGCGGCCCAGGCGTGGAACCATGAATTTTTCTTCGAGCAATTCTCGCCCCAACCGCAAACGCAGCCTACGGGGGCACTGCGGGAGGCTATCGACCGCGATTTTGGCTCGGTCGAGCAACTGCATGCCGCCATTCGTAAGGCCTCGGTCGCGCTCTTTGGCTCGGGCTGGGTGTGGCTCGTGAAGGATTCTACAGGCCATCTGTCGTTGCTCTCGACGCGCAATGCAGGTACCCCCATTCGCCACGGGTTGGTGCCCCTGCTCTGTTTCGATGTCTGGGAACATGCCTACTACCTCGACTACCAGAATCGCCGTGCCGATGCCGTCGATGCCTCGTGGGGGCTGATCGACTGGCAGAAGGTGGCACAACGCTATCGTCGAGGGGGAGCCGGCCATTGATCCGGCCTCCCGTTTAGAGGTTTTGGAGCGTGTAATCGACCATCTTTTGGCGAACGTGTCCCATGTCGTTGGGACGCATCGAGTGGTTCTGGTCGGGATAGATCATCATGTCGTATTGCTTGCCGGCACGATTCAGTGCACGCGTCATTTCGATCGTGTTTTGCAGGTGTACGTTGTCGTCGGCCGTACCGTGAATGATCAGCAGCCGAGTGCGACGATCGTCGAGCATCTGCGCAAAGTGGATCGGTGAATTGTCATCATAACCGGCAGCATTGTATTGGGGCAGGTTGTTGTAGATCTCGGTGTAGATCGTGTCGTAGTAACGCCACGAGGTCACCGGAGCTACGGCAATCGCCATCTTGAAGAGGCCCAACCCCTTCAAGGCGCAGCCCAGGGCCATGAATCCGCCATAGGACCAGCCGTAGATGCCGATGCGCTCGGCGTCGATATAGGGCTGATCGGCTAAGTAGCGGGCAAACGAAAGTTGATCTTCGACCTCCAACTGTCCGAGGCGGCCATAGGTCTGTTTCTTGAACTGCTCACCTCGGAAACCGGTGCCACGACCATCCGTGCAGGCTACGATGTAGCCCTTCTCCAACAGCGCATCCTCCCAATCGAGCGACCAACGATCCTGTACGCTCTGCGATCCGGGACCCGAATATTGGGTCAGCAGGACCGGATAACGTTTCGTGGGGTCGAAATCGGCCGGCTTGAGTAGGTAGGCATTGAGCGTATCGCCGCGCTCGGTGCAGAAGGTGAAGAACTCCTTGACGGGGCGTTTCGTGGCGGTCAGCTTGGCGCGCAAGGCATTGCTTTCGCGCAGCGTGCGGACGAGTTTGCCATCGCCTGTTTCGATCGTGACGCGGTTGGGCGAGGTGGCCGACGAGTGGGTGGCAATGTAATATTTCATGCCGCGACTCGGGGCGATCGTGTAGAAGCCCTCGTGGGGGGTCAGACGCCGTTTGTCGCTGCCGTCGAGGCGCACCGAATAGAGCGCACGTTGCAAGGACGACGGCTCGGTCGAGAGATACCATACGCGTTTGCCGTCGGTGCCGACTACCTCGGTGACCTCCCACTTGCCGCGCGTGATGGGACCTTGCAGACCGCCACGGATCGTGTAGAGGTAGAGGTGCATGTAGCCCGTATGGCTCTCCTGCTTGACGATGAAGCGATTCTTGTCGATGAAGGTGATCGTGCGGTCGTCGATGCGCTCCACGTAGCGTTGTGCGCGCTCCTCGTAGGCCACGCGCTGTGCTCCCGAAGGCTCGCAAACGATCATTTCAAAGACATTTTGACGTCGGTTGATGCGGTAGAACCACAAGCGGCCGTCGGGCGTGTAACCCAGGCGCGGGAGGTATTGATCGGTCTCGTTGCCGGTGTCGATGCGGCGCTTGGCTCCCGAGCTCAGATCGACCGTCCAAAGCTCGACCACCGAGTTTTTCTCGCCCGCCTTGGGGTATTTGAACGAGTAGGCCTCGTTGTAGAGTTTGCTATCGAAACGCATCATCTGGAACTCCGATACTTGGCTCTCGTCAAAGCGCAAGAAGGCCACTTCGCGGCTGTCGGGCGAGATGGCAAAGGCTGACGTTGCGCCAAACTCCTCCTCATAGACCCAATCGGTCGTGCCGTTGATGATCTGATTCCAGGCACCATCGTTGGTCAGCCGGCGGCTCTTGCGCGTGGCAATCTCGTAGCTGTACAGGTCGTTCTGATCCGAGTAGATGATCATGCGACCATCGGGTGTAAAGCGGGCATCGCGCGGGGCAGTGGCCTCCTCGATGATGGGCTGCACCTTGCCATCCGAGACCAGATAGTAGGTGGTCGTGTAGGAGTGACGATAGATCGTCGTGGCACCCGAGGCGATCAGAATCTGCTGCTCGTCGGGCGAGAAGGCGTAGTCGGTGATCGTCAGATCGAGGGCTGCCGACGGCAAGAGGCTTTCACCCGCATCGGCCGTATCGTACCGATAGCGGCGGATATCCCCCCGTTCGAGCAGGGTGTAATGCTCACCATCGGCCATCGAACGGATGCCGTGTACCGATTCGTTCATGCCACGCAATGCTACGATGGCTTGGTATTCGTCTTGTGCGGCACTCGTGCCGGCCAGCAGCAGCCAGGCTGCCAAGAAGAAGAGTCGTTTCAATGTCTTGCGATTAAAAAATGGGATGCTTTATGTTTTGTAGGGGTGGGCTTATAGCTCAAAATCGTAGCCGAGACGTTTGCCGGTGATGAATTTCGAGTTATCCATCTTCGAGTTGAACTGATCGACCGTGACCCGCAGATTCTCCGAATAGGGAGGCATGTAGGGGTCAAAATCGAGTGCATAGTCGATCGCCTCCTCCAGGATGCGGATGAGTGCCTCGCGGTCGATCTCCTCGCTGCCAAATTGGGAGGCCGCGATGGCATGGCGACCCTTACCCTCGACGAAGTAGTGGCCCGTGTGGTTGATGAAGATGCGACCGATCAGATAGCCCTCGTCGTCCTTGCGGTTGAACTTGAAGGAGTCGGAGAGGAAGTTGTAGATGTTGATCACGCCACAAAAACCATTTGCAGGCTCCTCTTTCAGATAGGATGTTTGCAGCACGGGGTGGGTCGGATCGAAACAGAAGACATCGGTCTGCATCTGGAAGAGTAGCATGTCGCTGGCTACTTGCAGTTGGGTCTCGAACTTACCACGGTCACGATATTCGATGCGGACGCGGCGGTCGAGCTTCCCTTCGAGGGCATCTTCAAGCTCCGAGGCCATCTCCAGCAGGGTATCCTTGAGGAGATTGAAGGCCGAGAAGGTGCTGTCGAAGACCCGCTGCTTGAGGCTCGATTTGCGAATGATGGTGGCTAAAATCTGCGCTCTGAGTTCGTTGTTTTCCATAGTTGTTATTTAATTTTAATCGTTTTTCCGGCTTCGAGGTGGGCGTTGCGCTCCAGACGGTTCATCTTTTCGATGGCGCGCTGACGGATGGCCAGTCGTTGCCCCACGGCATAGCTGGTCTCGCCTTCGCGGCAGATGTGGGTGCGCTCTTCGCCCTCCCAACGGCTCTTTTTACGTGCGATGTAGACCACCTCGCCCGGCATGGGCTGCGCCTGGGGGTCTTTCAGATCGTTGAATTTGCGCAGGTTACGCGCCGAGACGCGAAAGACTTTGCCGATGTGTTCAAACGTATCCTCGTTGCGCGCCAGGATGTAGTGCACGCCGTTGGTCATATAGATGTTGTACCCCTGGTGGGCATTGATCGTTACGCGGTAGTTGTCCGGGTCGATCTGGTTGCCGACGACGGCCTCCGAGACGCTGCTCTGCGAGGAGAACCACTCGTCGGGATGTTGCTGCTCGCGTCTGCGCTGGGCATAGAGGGCATCACCGTTGGGGCGGTCAAGCAGATAGAGCTGCGACTCCTCGATGATCTTGATGAGCCGCTGGGCATAGTCGGGAGCCGTGGCATAGCCGGCCGCCTTCAGACCTCGGGCCCAGGCGCGATAGTCGGTGGCATCGTAGGCGAAAAGCGAATCGTAGCGAGGCTGCTTGTCGAGAAATTCGGCGTGGTCGTTGTAGGAGTCCTCGACCGTCTCGTAGGCACGGAAACATTCGCCCTTGGCATCGTCGTCGTGATAGACCTTGCGGCCGCCCCAGTTGCGCTTGCATTTGATGCCGAAGTGGTTGTTCGATGAACGCGAGAGCAGGCTGTTGCCGGCATCCGATTCGAGGATGCCTTGTGCCATGGTGATCGAAGCGGGAATGCCGTAACGCTCCATTTGGTCGATGGCTAAGGCCTTGTAACGTTCGATATACTCCTCGCGTGTCTGGCGGGTTTTACGGCTCTGCGCCACTCCGTCAGCCACTCCCACGAGAAGCAGAAATAGCAAGATTCTGCTAAAAATGATTGCTTTATTGGAAAAAATCATTATCTTTGTTCATTCGTACCGTACAAAGGTAACTATTTTAGTCGAAATTACAATTAAAAAAGAATACAGTTATGTTTACTGAAAACGCTAACCAGATCTTTAACCGCGCTATTGCCGATTACCACCGTTGGGATGATGTGGATCATCCGATGGAGAACCCCTATGAGGCCGGTTCGCTCGATGCGTTGCTCTATCACAAGAATTGGATCGACACGGTGCAATGGCACCTTGAGGATATCATCCGCAACCCTGAAATCGACCCCGTTGAGGCGTTGGCTATCAAGCGTCGCATCGACAAATCGAATCAGGATCGCACCGATATGGTGGAGTATGTCGATTCCTACATGCTTGACAAATATAAGGATGTGCAGGTGGCTGCTGATGCCCGCCTGAACACCGAGACGCCGGCTTGGGCCATCGACCGCCTCTCGATCTTGGCGCTGAAGATCTATCACATGGGCGTGGAGGCCAAGCGTGAGGATGTGAGCGAGGTGCATCGTGCGGCTTGTCAGAAGAAGCTCGATGTGCTGCTCAGCCAGCAGGTCGATCTTTCGCGTGCCATCGAGGAGCTGATCGAGGACATCGAGGCAGGTCGTAAGTATATGAAGACCTACAAGCAGATGAAGATGTACAACGATCCGGCCCTCAATCCGGTCTTGTATGGTAAGAAATAGTGAACTCCCGAAGCACCTGCTAGTGCTGCGAAACTCTGCGATGGGCGATGTGGCCATGTTGCCACACGCCCTTCGTGCACTTCGTGCGGCCTATCCCGAGCTGAAGATTACGGTGGCTACTCAACCGATGTTCAAACCCTTCTTTCGGGGGTTGGAGGTCGATTTCTTGGAGGTTAAACTCAAGAAGGAGCACCACTCGATCGGGGGCATGTGGCAGTTGGCACGCGAGGCGCGTCGGCTGGGTGTCGATGCCGTGGCCGACGTGCACGACGTGTTGCGCTCGAAGGCCTTCCGCCTCTCGATGTGGCTGCACGGCATCCGTACGGCCCATATCCACAAGGGGCGCAACGAAAAACACCATGCCCTGGGGACGGGGGGGCATTTCGAACCGCTGACCCATAGCGTGGTGCGCTATTGCGATGTTTTCCGCGCGCTGGGCTTCCGTTTTGAGAATCCTGCGCCGGCCGTAAAACCGACGGAATACGACCGCCCGTTGGGCATCAAAGCGGGTCGCTGGATCGGCTTTGCCCCCTTCTCGGCCCATGCCGGAAAGACCTATCCCGAGGCGTTGCGCGCTCGGTTGGTCGAATTGCTGGCTGCGCGTTATGATCGGGTCTTTATCCATGGTGGTGGCGGTGCCGAGCAGGCCTTTGCCGAGCAGATGGAGCAACGCTACCCGAATGTCACGGCCCTCTTTGGCAAGGTACGCTTTGCGGGCGAAATGGATGTCATGGCCGATGAGGATTGCCTGATCTCGATGGATTCGATGGCGATGCACATGGCCTCGTTGGTTGCCACGCCCGTTGTTTCGATTTGGGGAGCGACGCATCCTAATTTAGGTTTTTTTGGGTGGGGTAGCCCGTTGGCGCATGCCCTGCAAGCCGATATGGAGTGTCGCCCCTGTTCGGTCTTTGGGGCCAAACCGTGTAAATTTGGCGACTATCGCTGCCTGCATGCCATCACCCCCGAGCAGATTATCGAGAAGGTCGCCGAGATCGTCCGATAAATTCGTTGAACTGATACAACAGACCGGCCGACCCCGCAAGGGATCGGCCGGCTTGTTTTTGTAGTTAAATCTACGGAATCGGGTTTACTCGTTGCCGTAGAGCTTGATATTGCTATCGGGCAAGCCATTTGCACGGCAAAGAATGTCGCCGACCGCCCATTTTTGTAGGTACCCCTTTTATCGTGAGCATAAAATCCAAATATCAAAATGCAAGCGACACTATTTGAAAATTTGGATAAGAAAAAGAGGTTGGGTAATACCTGGCTTGCGGAAAGAAACACCTTTCGTCAATAAAAACGGCCGACCCGGTTAAAGGTCGGCCGATGAGTTGTATAGGAGGGTACTGAATTACTGGATGGTCCAAGAACCATTGCCATTGTCGGTCATCTTCTCAAGAAGAGTTGTATTGATGTTGTATCCGGCAAGCGTTTCACCCTTAATGATGACATTCTCCGTGCCACCCGAACCACCTTTGTGTGCGATCTGATCCTCCTGCGGAACATAGGTTCCGCCATTGAAATGCAGGGACGCCTCCGTTCCGCTAACTGCGTCGCACGTGAAGAGCGGACGCTCGTATGCGGGCACAAAACCGGTAGCGGGAACATTGGTGAACGTACCTCCGTTGAGCTTCAGCGTGCCGCCCGAACTCATGATGATACCAACCCAACCTCCGTGCGATGCACCGGTTACGTAGGTGTCGTCGTTTACGAGCTTGTAGTTACCACTCTCTACGGTCATCTCGCCGCCTCCCATAACCGAGAAACAGGTCGAGTTGTAGGGAGCCGAGTACATACCGTTTACGGTGATGTTGCAGTCGGTCAGTGTAGCTTTAGCTCCTGCACCGGCATTGATGCCTAAACCATAGTTTACGTCGATGTTGACATTGGTGAAGGTGCCTATGCCGTCATAAACCTCAATGGCACGATGACCACCGCGCTGGCTACCGATAATCTCCATATTCTCCATCGTGATATTGCCACCATCGCAATATACAGCACTGCTGCCACCGGTCGAAATCCCGGTGCCATCTACCATACCATTGGTGCTGATGATCTCCAGCTTACCATTCTTAATGATCGCATTTGCACCGTTGAGGATAACAAACATCTTTTGGCGATCCGAATTACCAGCTTTCAGTGTTTTACCGCTCAGATCAATTTCTACATCCTTACCGTTTACCTCGATGGCTGCTGCGTACGTTGCGTTTGCATTCTCAGCCGGTAAGGTGATGTCCTCCGTCAGTTTGATATAACCGCCTTTTGCGATCGCCTCGGCAAACTCTTCTGACGACGAAACTACGTTCGGGCAAACCACTTTGATGAAGGTCTTCGTGTGGGTGTCCAATACGCTCTCAAGATATGCCTTCATCTCGGCATTAGCCACGTAGATTGTGCATTGCGGATAGGGGGCAGCGGCATTGAGGAATGTGTTCGACTCAATCGTGAACTGAGGAGCCTTGATCGTAATCTCCTTGATATTTTCGCAATCACGGAATGCTTGCTTGCCGAAGTAGGTCACACCCTCGTGGAACTCAACCGAAACAAGACCTGTTTCGCGGAAGACATTCTCTTCGATGCGTGTGATGCCTGCAGGAATGTTGATTGAGGCGAGAGCACGGCAGCCATAGAACGAACCCACACCCAACGTAGTGAGCGATTCGGGCAACGTGATCGTCTTCAGTGCCGAGCAAGCTTGGAATACACCAGTACCGGCTGCGCCAATTGTCGTCAGCGTGCTGGGTAATACAACCTCCTCAAGCGCGTAGTAGCGGCGGAACGTACGGTCGTAGAGCGTGGTGACACCCTCGCCAACAACAACCTTCTTGATCGTTGTGTTCTCTTCATCTCCGGCTACATAACGACGGACAATACCATCGTCGGTTATCGAACCGAGCGTTACCACACTGCCGTCCTCGCTGACCGTTTTCGTGACACCGTAAGCGTCGGCCTTCACCGAGTTGGTGAAACCAAAGCGCAGACCGTTGATGTCCGGCGAGAAGGTGTTGCTTGAATCGTAGATGTCGAGGTTGAGCAGAGCCTTTTGAGCATCAGCCTTATCTTGCGAACCACCAAAGTCCTCGGCCGTGTAGTTGTGTACCCAGAA
The DNA here is from genome assembly GCA_017437045.1 of Alistipes sp. GTDB lineage: Bacteria > Bacteroidota > Bacteroidia > Bacteroidales > Rikenellaceae > Alistipes. The sequence continues at coordinate 721 of JAFSBY010000017.1, read as the reverse complement.
GGCATAGTTGCCGCCCTTGAGCGTCGAGTTTCGGATCTTCACGTTGTTCATGTTGGGGCCGCTGTTGAATAGGCGAACGGCTACATAGTTGGACTCGAGCGTCGAGTTATCCACGTTGAGCGTTACCTCGCCCCAGTTGTTCAGGTGAGCCACGAAGCCCATGTCCGAACCACCCAGATTCTTGGCCGTTACACCCTCGATGTTCAGTACACCACCATCCGTTACGTTGAACAGGTTGGTCGAGTTGTTCCAATTCATGTTCGTGCCCTTGTGCTCGTACTCCATCGTACCGTTCTTGACGGTCAGCGTACCGCGAACGTCGAACATGTTGTAGTTCTTACCCGTCTGGGTCGAGGTCGACGAGAGCTTCTTGCCATTCAGGTCGATGGTCAGCTCCTTGCCCTTCTTCACCATCAGTACGGGATCAGCGGCAGCGCGCGTCATCGACTCGGTCAGGACGATATCCTCGGTGAGGATGATCAGATCTACGTCTGCATTCTCGAAAGCAGCTTTGAGCTCCTCTGCGTTCGATACCTTCACATACATTTGTCCATCAATAACACCATACTGGTCATCATCCTCAAAGCCCGGGAGGATCACAACCTCGAACTTGGCCGGATCGGTCAGCAGATCACCGACGATGTTCGTGCGGTGGTTGCGCTCGATGGGCACGTTCGTGAAGGCGGGAACCTCGATCGTCTTGGCATCGTTCTCGTTCTCG
>JAFSBY010000016.1 GCA_017437045.1 Alistipes sp. | reverse complement strand
CGCCCTCATTGAGATACGCCTCATAGATGGCTCCGGCTCGGTAGGTGGTATCCTCTTGCATATACCCTTCGAGGAAACGGCGCAAGGTCTGCCATTTGGTTTCGTTCTTTTGTGTCATTGACTTAATCCCATCCCTTCGCTTTCTTCCTCCGGCGAGATATATCCGATGTCGTAAGCATCCTCGCCGAGATCCTTGAGAATGGCGTTGAATTCGTCCACGTCCTCGCATCTGCGGATGCCGAAGTCGGCAACGCCTTGCTCAAACTCGGACAGATCCGCGCCGTCATCGGCAAGGTCATAGCGGAGCATCAGCCACGCCACGCCTTTCGTCCAGCAGACACAGAGGCAGGTGGGATAACCGCCTGTCTGATCGCATTGGAAGTCGCCCGTGGTATCGGTAAGGTCGCCGGAGGTTACGGTCTGCTCCAATTTCTTGCTGAATTCATCGTAGTTCATTGGCGCATACCAAACCCTTCGTTCATATCCTCGTCGCAGTCCTCATCGGGGATATCCCCCTCGAAGCCGCCGAGTCTGTTGGGAACATAGTCCGATAGCCAAGTACCGCCGAAGTTATCGTGGGTAGCCAAACGCCACACGGCGAATTTGCCGATGTTCAGCTCTGCACCTTCAAAGGGATAGAGGATGCAGGTCAGATCATCGTGCTTGAATACCGAGCAATTCTCGAACTTACTGCCGTTCAGAAGGATGCCTTCCTTTGTCAGTAAGTCGTTGATGCCGTCCAGCCATTCCTTGGGATCACCTCCGCAGCCCTGCAAAATGAGACCTTCCTGGCCTTTCATTCGGCGCAGGTCATCGGTTGTTATGATTTTAATGCTCATTGTGAGATACCTCCCAACTGCATGGTTTGGGTTTCGTCCTCGTCCATATCCTCGTCCTCGGTCTGCGTAAAGTCGGTTTCCATGAACTCGGTGGGAGTCAATTCATATCCGAGGAAATTGGGCGAGGTGTCATCGTCAAAGGCGATATATCCCTCACTGCCGAAGGAGAGAGGTGCTTTGACGAGGATGGTGCCGCTGTGGTCGCTCCTGGCATACGGCTCCACGGTGGCAAAGGTGATGCCTTCACCGGATCGCAGGTCGTATCGGTATAAGCCCTCCGGCAGTTCCTGTTCGGTAACTCTGCCGTTGATAAACAGCGCTGTTTGCCCAAGCACCTCCACCACCTCTAACTTTTCATCGGTGAGGGCTTGGGTGGTCAGCTCCTTTGCCTGTACCTCGTCATAGGGAACAAGGTCGTGCAAGGTGCCGCCCCTTGCGGAGATCACACCGTACTCGGTGTTGGTAGCTCCGAGCCGTTCGAGGAGTCTTGTGCCTTCGTCCTTTGCGAACAGACCGCCCAGCCACTTACGGTCGAAGCCTGTGCCGAGGTGGTGTTCGAGATAGCTCTTGAAGAAGTCGCTGTCACCGTCCACGTAGACGTTCAGCTCATACTTGTTAAGGTTGGCAAGGGCGTCGGAGATATCGTCCAGAGACACGGGCGGTTCTGCGGTCAGTACCGCTTTGAACTTCATTTGGTCAAAGGGCGACAGATACGGGAGCTGCTCGGCGATGCGGTTGAGCTTATCGAAGTCTTGCATATTGCCGAACTGCTCGGTGGTGATCTGCGGCACGGAGGACTCAAAGTCCAGGTACACGCATTCTTCGATACTGCCCACGCCAAGCTCCTGAGCAATACGGTCTGCCGCTTTTCGCTCCATCGGGAGGGTGATCCATACCGCCTTATCCTCGACCTCGGACACATCCTCGGTGGGAGGCGGTGCGATCTGCAAGCGGAAGGCGTACCAATCTTCGATCTCGGTTTCGGGGAGCTGCATTCCGTCGTATATTTCGGGCGGCTTATAGTCGCCTGCGAATATGGCATAACCGTCCGTTAAGGTGCAGTTGAGCGATGTTCGATAAAGTGCGCCGATCTTGGCTTTGTCAAGCAGGTACAGAGACGATTCGGGGATGTTATTCACATCATCGTGCAGTTCGTTCTCGATGATGAACTGACCGAGCTGCTCGTCGGTGCGGATATTGGAGGCAACCATGACCTCGTCGTATCCGTAGGTGCAGTTGATCAGATCCTTCATACTCAGAATCTCATCCGCAGGACTGCCAAGCACCTTCGGGGCTACGGTGCGGAAGATAGCGAGTTCGCTGTCGCTCATCTGTGCGATGCGGTTTGCAAAGAAGTTCAGCTCGTCTATGGTCGGCGAGTCGAGTCGGTAATATAACAGCTCCGGCCAAGCACCGCAGTCGAGGATGCCGATACTTCGGAAGCTGTCCTCACGACCGACCATTCTCGCTCGTTGGATGGCATCCCTGATCTCATGCTCTGCGGCGGGCAGTTCCAGCATGGCGTAAAAATAGCCGTCGCCGAGAGGATTTTCATGGGACAGTTCTATGGTTAGTTTTTTTTCTTTCATGGAGGTTCTCACCGTCCTTTCACGATGTGGTATTGCTCATCGAGCTGCAAGAGTCGCCGCCCGATAGCAGAAATGACGGGAACGCTCACCGCATTGCCCGCCATCTTGTATAGGTGACCGTCCTTGAGTCCGGTCGCCTGTGCCTTTTTGAATTGCTCATCTGTGAAGCCCTGGAGCCGCCAGCATTCAATGGGCATCAGCTTGCGGATACGACCTCTGTGCCACACACCGTGTCTGTCCTGTGCCGTAAGCGTGAACATGGCTTCG
>JAFSBY010000015.1 GCA_017437045.1 Alistipes sp. | reverse complement strand
GCAGCAAAGAAATACTTCTCCGAGAAGGGACGGTAGAGGTGAACGGTCACCAGACCCACCTTCTTGCCCTGCTTCAGCAGGTAGTCGATCGTCTCCTTGATGGTCTCGGTCACCGAACCCATGGCTACGATGATCTCCTCAGCCTCGGGGTCACCATAATATACAAACGGTGCATAGTTGCGACCCGTGATCTTCGAGATCTCGGCCATCGTCTCGGCTACCATGTCGGGCACTGCATCGTAGAACTTGTTGCAAGCCTCACGAGCCTGGAAGTAGATATCGGGGTTCTGAGCCGTACCACGCGTTACGGGGTGCTCGGGGTTCAGGGCCTCGGCACGGAAACGCTTCAGGGCATCACGATCCATCAGAGCCGTCAGGCTGGCCTCGTCGATCAGCTCAACCTTCTGAATCTCATGCGAGGTACGGAAGCCGTCGAAGAAGTGCAGGAACGGCACACGCGACTTGAGCGATACGAGGTGGGCTACACCGGCCAGGTCCATCACCTCCTGCACCGACGAGGTTGCCAAGAAGGCAAAACCGGTCTGGCGGGCAGCCATGACATCCTGGTGGTCGCCGAAGATCGACAGGGCGTGCGAAGCCAGCGCACGTGCCGACACGTGGAATACACCCGGCAACAGCTCACCGGCGATCTTGTACATGTTGGGGATCATCAGCAGCAGACCCTGCGAAGCGGTAAAGGTCGAGGTCAGCGCACCCGACTGCAACGAACCGTGCACGGCACCTGCGGCACCGGCCTCCGACTGCATCTCAACCACCTTCACGGTCTCACCGAAGATGTTCTTGCGGCCCTGAGCCGCCCACTCGTCCACATACTCGGCCATCGTCGACGACGGCGTGATGGGGTAAATAGCTGCTACCTCCGAGAACATGTAGGCCACATGCGCAGCGGCGTAGTTACCATCACAAGTGATAAATTTCTTTTCTGCCATTTTGTAAAAATTTAGAGAATATTTGTGTGTTTTCGGTTGATCTTTGACCTATTTGCACAATAAGCGTTACAAAGTTAAGTAAACTCTTGCGAAAAAGCAACCCCCGACAGCCGTTTTTTTCGTCGTTGCGGGGTATTATTTTTGTCTATTTATATCGGTTTTTGCTGTTATTCGATTCACAAATCAATCGGGCCAACTTTTTCCGCCCGCAGTGTGTGGTTTTCGGCCCAGAAAAAGCTACCTTTGCAACCGAATTATGATTACTTACAAGAAACGCACCTTACGCAACGGATTGACCGTCGTGGTCAATCGTGATCGGGTCTCGAAGCTCTCGGCCGTCAATCTGCTCTACAAGGTCGGGGCACGCAACGAGGAGCCCTCACGCACGGGCTTTGCCCATCTGTTCGAGCACCTGATGTTCCGCGGCACACACGAGGTTCCGGTCTATGACCTGCCCGTACAGATGGCCTCGGGCGAGGACAACGCCTTCACGAACAACGACTATACGAACTTCTACCTCACGCTCCCCGTGGGCAACATCGAGACGGCTCTCTGGCTCGAAAGCGACCGCATGCAGGGGTTGGAGATCACCCCCGAGAAGCTCGCCACCGAGAAGCGGGTCGTCATCGAGGAGTTCCGCCAGCGTTACCTGAACCAGCCCTATGGCGATCAGACGATGCTGCTGCGCGCATTGGCCTACACGACCCACCCCTATCGGTGGTCCACGATCGGGCTCACACCCGACCACATCGAGGCGGCTACGCTCGACGAGGTGGAGCACTTCTACCACACCCACTATCGCCCCTCGAATGCCATCCTTTCGCTCTCGGCCGACCTGGACGAGGAGCAGATGCTCGATTTGGCAGAGCAGTGGTTTGGGTCGATTCCCGACACCCGCACAGTGCCGATGGCGATCCCCGCAGAACCCGTGCAGCGCGAGCCGCGCACGCTGCTTGTCGAGCGCGATGTGCCCGCCACGACCGTCTCGATAGCCTACCACATGGGCGACCGTCTCTCGGAGGATTTCTGCACGGGCGACCTGGTCTCCGACCTGCTCTCGGGCGGCGATTCGTCGCGCCTGTATCAGCATTTGGTCAAGGAGCAGCGGCTCTTTGCCTCGGTCAATGCCTACATCTCGGGCGATGTCGATCCGGGGCTCTTCATCCTGACCGGTCAGTTGCTGCCCGAGGTGAGCGAGGAGGAGGCTATCGAGGCCTTCCACCGCGAAATGGCCGCCCTGACCGCAGAGCCAGCCTCGGACTACGAGTTGGAGAAGGTCAAAAACAAGTTTGAGGCCAACACCCTCTTTGGGGAGATCAATGTCATGAACAAGGCGATGAATCTGGGCTACTACGAGTTCCTGGGCGACCTGGAGCTGATCAACCGCGAGGTGGCCATCTATCGCTCGATCGACCGCGAGCGCATTGCCGAGTTCGCCCACCGCATCTTCCGTACAGAAAATAGTTCCACCCTCATATACCGCGCCAAACGATGAAAGAGCCCCTGCAAACCATCACCCCTACGATCGAGATTGCCGATGCCCGCAAGCTCACCCTGCGCAACGGCATGGAGCTCTACCTGCTCCACTCGGACGATTTCGAGATTCTGCGCCTCTCGGTGGTCTTTCGTGCCGGCTCTTCGACCCAGCGGGTACCCTTCTCGGCCTCGGCTACGGCCAACCTGCTCGCCGAAGGGTCGGAGCAGATGAGTGCTCGCGAGATTTCGGAGCGGTTAGACTATCACGGCTCCTATTTCGACGTCAATATCGACCGCGACTACAGCTACATCAGCTTCGCCATGCTCTCGAAGTTCGTCCAACCGACACTCGACGTGGCGGCCGAGATTCTGCTGCGCCCCACCTTCCCCGAGGAGGAGGTCAAGACCTACTGCGCCAAGCGCAAGCAGCGGCTCTCGATCGACCGCACGAAGGTCGATGTGCGGGCTCGGGAGGCCTTTGCACGCGCCATGTTTGGCGAGGAGCATCCCTATGGGCACTGCTTCGACGAGTCCCTCTACGACACGCTCTCGCGTGAGACGTTGGTGGAGTTCTACCGCCGCCACTACACGGCCGACAACGGTTTTGCCGTCTGCAGCGGACGCATTGGCGACGAGGAGCTGCGCGCCATCACCGCCCTGCTCGAGCAGTTGCCTGCCTCGGGCGACCACCCTGCGCCCCACTTTCCGACCCCCGTGCAGCAGCCGGAGGTGCGCATCGAGCATCCGGGGGCGGTGCAGTCGGCCATCCGCATTGGGCGGTTGTTGTTCGGGCGCGAGCACCCCGATTTCCTGGGTATGCAGGTCGTAGCGGCCGCCTTGGGCGGTTACTTCGGGTCGCGCCTGATGCAGAACCTGCGCGAGGAGCATGGGTACACCTATGGGGTGATCTCGGCCATGGTCAATTTCGAGCGTACGGGCTATCTGGCCATCGCCACGCAGGTGGGCTCGGAGGTGACCGAGGAGGCTTTGGCGGCCATCTACGAGGAGATCGAGCGGCTGCGTCGTGAGCCGATGCCCGAGGAGGAGCTGCAGTTGGTGCGCAACATCCTCACGGGCGAAATGATGCGTATCTTGGATGGTCCCTTTGGCATTGCCGACGTGACGATCGAGAATATTCTCTGCGGGCGCACGAACCGCGTCATCACCGACAACGTAGCCCGCATTCGGGCCATCACCCCTGCCGAGGTGCAGCGACTGGCCGCCCAATACCTCGCGCGCGAGGAGCTGATCACGGTGGTTGTAGGTTAGGAAATGTAGAATGTAGAATTTAGAATTCAAAATTATTTTCTGGAATTACAAATTACATTACATTACAGGGGTGCACCCCTGTAATGTAATGTAATTTGTAATCGGGAGGCTGCGCCTCCGCTTACTAATACCTACAATCCCTCCTAAATCCTCCCTTTGAAAAGGGGGGACTTGAGGGGGAATTCTAATAACCGTCTGTGTTGGGAGATGCTGACAACCCTCCATTACAAAATTACACCCATTACAGATTACACCCCCTGTAATGTAATGTAATTTGTAATTTGGGGGCGAAGCCTCCACTTAATACCTACAATCCCTCCTAAATCCCCCCTTTGAAAAGGGGGGACTTGAGGGGTGATTCTAACGGCCGCTGGTGTTGGGCGTTCTAATAACTGCTGATATAGAGGGAGTTATAAGAATAATAAGAATGGGAATGCCTATAAGTCATTAGACTATAATCCCATTATTCTTATTATTCTTATCATTCATTCTAAATTTTGAATTCTAAATTCTAAATGTTTGGACTATCTTTTCGGAATATGGCTAAAACTACAAAGCACTTGTCAAGGGATTATTGATTATTGCTGAAAAGCAATATTTTAACGAGACAGAAAACCAAATGAGGTACAAACTGATGAAAATTTTGGCACTTAGAGTGTTCTTATTCCAATTTTCTTATCCGTATCTTGATGATTTTTTGTAATTTTGCAGTTGGGTTAGGGTAACCTTTTCCAAGACATAAAAGAAGAAACGTTATGTTTATCTCGCAGGTGAAAACGTTGGAAATTATCATACTGATGCAAGAGATAGCATAGTGGTTCTCACGCATATAGCGTGGGCTGTTATTGTTACATCTGCATCAAAGTTTTTTCCTACGACCTTCACTTGGGCGTGGCATAGTTGGCTCACGTTTTTTCATTATAGATTTAATAACCCAATAGAGCCTATGGGGATTATTACGAATATGAATAAACTTATTATTCCGTTCCTTCTAATCACCGCATTCCTTGCAGTGAGTTGTAGTGATGATGAGCCCAAAGATGCAGTCAGGGAAATCAGGATGTCCGTTTCTTCCGAAACAGGCATCAGATATGTTTTCGGCTACGAACAGCCCGTAGAGTGTATGCTTGTTATGTCGGAAGACAATCCCGGAGTATGGGAACCGTTTGACTTTAATGCCATTAAAGGATTTACATACGAAAAAGGACACGAATATTATCTTTCAGTAGAGCGGACTATCCTTGCAAATCCTCCTGCGGATGCTTCCGACCGTACTTATTCACTTATCCGGATTTTGCAGGACAGACTTGTCGTAGACCCGGAAATTCCGGTTGACAAAGAGATTAAATTAGAAGCAGATATAGAATATAATGATTTGTGTCCTTTCGAGAAGTACGCAATCAGCAAAGAGTTCGCTGTTGATAAGGATGGTAATATATATTACGGCGATGGTTCATCGCTGCCGTCATACGACAACGCCCGTATTTGGTTAGAAGATGTCCTTGACAAAGAAAACCCGAATTGGGTTAAATTTCAGACGGTGTCATATCAGGCGACTTATTCGTATGTTTTTTCACCGTTTACTGATGACATTCGTTTGGTACGCAACAATTCACATGGCCCGATGTTCAAAAGCGTCATTCCAGAAGATGAATTTACCCATATTACCCAAGCCATGCAGTCCGGCGAAGAAGTCCGTTACGCACTCATCCTTGCAAATGTTCATAAAAAAGGACTTCAAAAGTTGAAATTTACAATAAAAAAGCGATGAGTAATTATAAGTAATACAACCTGTTAATTTATGAACATCATAATAATCGGAGCGACATCAGGCATTGGCAAAGAGCTATGGAAACTTTATGCTGTAGAGAATAATCATGTGGCTGTTACTGGACGGCGGAAAAATCTTCTTGAACAAATGTATAATGAACGTGCAAATAGTACGTCAATATACGAAATGGATATAACCGATACCGAGAGTGCACGGTGCTCTACGTCCACCGCGTGGGTGAGCGTTCGGTGGTCGAGCCGCAGTTCTGCCGCAACGAGCCCTTCGAGCGATTTGCCTTTCAGGTGGAGAATACGACCAGCGATTTGGGGCTTCCGACCCCTGCCGAGCTACCCATGCCCCCGACGAGCGGGAGTTGCTCGGTAGCCTCGCTGCTCCGCGAGCATTATAGCGGCACGGCCGATCGGCTGGTGGTGACCAACAAACTCGTCGAGCAGGGCATCACCCTCACCAATGCCCGCGTGATGGTTCATCGCGCCATCAAACGCGGCGAGGTCTTCCTGGACGAGGAAGGTTCGATGTTGTATGTCGCCGAAGCAGAGCAGGCCTAATTCAAAATTTAGAATGTAGAATTCAAAATTTAGAATGAATTTTCTTTTACGGTCGTTAGAACTCCCAGCACCTACGGTCGTCAGAATCAACCAAATGCAAGTCCCCCCTTTTCAAAGGGGGGGGGTTAGGAGGGATTGTAGGTATTAGTAAGTGGAGGCTCTGCCTCCCAATTACAAATTACATTACATTACAGGGGGCACCCCCTGTAATGTAATGTAATTTGTAATTCCAGAAAATAATTTTGAATTCTACATTTTGAATTTAGGTTCTGCCTACTCCGTGAGGCGGCTGATCTGCTCCTCGGCTTCGGCCTGGAGTTTGTCGGCCTGCTTTTGTGCCTCCGAGACTAACTTCTTGCCGGCGGCCTCGGCCGCAATCTTCGCTACACCGCCCTTTTTAGCCCCCTCCTCGGCCAATTTGGCCGCCTGCTTCTCGGCCTCCTCGACCAACTTCGCACCGGCACGTGCCGCACGGGCTCGCAACGTATCGGCCTGCTTGGCCACCTCCTCCGAGAGGGTCTCGCTGCCGGTCAGTCTCTGCACCTGCTCATTGACGATATTCTTGGCCGCCTCCTCGGCTGCCGCCTTCATGTCCACGCGAATCTCGGGCTTCGCAAAGGTGCCGCCGATCTGCACATCGACCTTGCTCAACTTCCCCTTCGTGGCCTTCTCGGGCAGGCTGACCTCGGCCGTGTAGTCGATCGTCTCGTCCAGACCCGTCGAGCCGGAGAAGGTGATCTTCGTGTCGTCGATCTTCACATCAAAGGGCTTGGTCTCCAAGCGGCCATCGCGAATGGCGAACTTCACCAACACGTTGTTGGCCTCCCACTTGGTCAGCTTGGTCGTGCCGACCGCCTTGCCCAGGGCATCCAGCACCCCGATGTTCTGCAGGCGGATATTGGCCGACGAGAGCTCACCCGAGGCATTCACCGAGGTGGCAATCGGGGTCAGCGTCTGGTCGAGCGCAGTGGTCAGATCGAGTGACATGGCATAGACACCGCCCGTCTTGGCAAAGATCGGGACCATCTTCTGCACCAACTCCAACTGCTCGAAGGTCTGCTCGAACGAGGCATCCTTGAGGCCCAAATTGACGCGGAAGGTGGGATCAGCCTCGGCGGGGGCAGCATAGCGACCCGAAGCCGTAGCACGACCACCAAACAGCCCCATATTCAACTTGTTGAGCGAGAGGGCACTATCGCGCAACGTAACCTCACCCTGCACCCCCTCGATGGTCATCTTCTGGAAGAGGATCTGCTTCAGATCGGTCGAGAGCGAGAGGTCGAGGTTGGCAGGAATAGCCACCGCCATCGCAGCATCAGCCGGGTTGGTTGTAGCAGCCGTCTGCGGCGTAGCGGTGGGCTGTGCGTCGTCATCCGTAGGCTCCTCCGAGGCCATAGCCGACATCAATTCATTCAGATCCAGCAGATTAGACTTCACATAGAGGCGTCCCGAGAGCTGCGCATCGCGCATCAGGTAGCCCAAATAGTTCACCAACTGACCGTTGGCTGCCACATCGCTCCGACCCACCTGCAACGACAGCTCACCTAAGGTCATCGCCTGTGGCGTAATCGTAGCCGCCACACGCTCCAGCGCAACGGGGGGCAGCGAGGCCATCGAGAGCTTCATCTGCTCGACGACCATCGTACCGGAGGCCTGGAGGGCGTCGTAGCGTTGTTGTTCGACATCCGAGAGGCGACCTGCGGCCTTCAGATCGGCCGTGATGGTGCCCTGCAGGGTCATATCCTCCAACGGATAGACCTCCTTGATCGTCCCCAAATTCATCGCACCGCGGATCGCACCCTTCAGATAGGGGTCGCTCATCAGATTCGTGGCGTAGAAATTGGCCGAGACGGCATTGCCGGCCATCTTGAGCGAGAATTGCGACAGATCGACCTCCGTACGATCCATCTCGGCACCCGGATTGGCCACCCGGGCTGCCACCTGGATGTCGGTCACCGCCTTCGGCAGCGAGGCATATTGGAAACGTCCGTCGCGCACCGAGCCCTTCAGCTCGAAGGCGGGGAGTTGTGCCCCCTGCATGCGACCCTTGATCCAGCACGAGAGCTCCAGCTCACCACCGGCCGTCAGGTTCTTGAACTCCTTGGTATAGAAGGCGGGGATCATCGAGAGCACATCCTTGAACTGCACCTCGCGCGTGCCGGCCTTCAGGTCCATATCGATCGCCCCATCGGGGAGGAGCTGTACCCAACCGTCGAGCGTCAGCGTGATGGCATTGAGCCGCAGGCTGTTCTCCGAGAGGGTGAAGTGGCTCTTCTCCAAATCGGCCGCCACGGCAGCATCCAACGCCAACTCGGCCTCGTGCAGCAACTTCACCACACCCGACTGCACATTCAGACGCTCCATCTCGAGCTGCAGATCGAGCGTGCTCTGTGCCGCCGACAGGTCGCCCCTGAGGCGCAGATTGAGCGGCGAGACGGAGGCTGCCAAGTGGGTCGAATCGTCCTCGTAGCGCAGCTCGGCCTCACGAATGCGGAAGTCGCGGATGGCCAATCTAAACGACGAGGCACTCGCCTCGCCCGCCGGCTCTTCCACCACAACAGGCTCTGCTTCAGGCTCTTCCGAAGGCTTCATCACATCCCAATTCACCGCACCGTCGGAGAGCTTATGCCCATGGACGGTCGGGCGAGCCAGGATCACCTTCTTGACCACGATGCCCTCGTCGCCGAGCAGCGAGAAGGGATTGACAACCACCGAGATGCGGTCGGCCGAGACAATCGTGTCGCCCTCGAAGCGTTCCACCCCCACCAACGTCATCCCCCGCAACTCGAGCGAGGCGTTCGGGAAGTGGCGCAACAGGCTGATATCGAGGTACTCGAAGTCGAAGCGGGCCTTGAGCAGGGCGTTGGCCTCCTCCTTGACGATTTGGCTGATCTTGCCCCGCAGGGCCATCGGCGCGATCCAGGCCACCAGCAACAGGATGCCCAGCGTCCAAAGCGTTATTTTCAGGAAACGTTTCATACGGAATGGTCGTTTATTTTGAACAAAGGTACGCTTTTTTGCGAAAAAACGAGCTACTTTCCCCGAAAAAGAGTAACTTTGTAGGGTAATCAACGTTTAAGCACGCTCGCCATGCGCAAATTGGTCATCATACCTACCTACAACGAACGGGAGAACATCGAAGCCATGATCCATCGGGTGATGGGCCTTCGGGGCGGATTCGACCTGCTCATCATCGACGACGGTTCACCCGACGGCACAGCCGGCGAGGTGCGTCGTCTGCAAGGGCTCTACCCCGAGCGGTTGCGCCTGATCGAACGTGCCGGCAAGCAGGGGTTGGGCACGGCCTACATCGCCGGATTCCGCCTCGCCCTACGCGAGGGCTACGACTGCGTGGCCGAGATGGATTGCGACTTCTCGCACGACCCCGAAGACCTCGAACGGCTCTTTGAGGCGGTCAGCGCGGGTGCCGATGTGGCGATTGGCTCGCGCTATGTCAAGGGAGGCAAGGTGGTCGGATGGCCCCTCTCGCGGCTGATGATCTCCTACGGAGGGTCGCTCTACGTGCGGATGGTGACCTGGATGCCCGTGCACGACACGACAGCCGGCTTTGTCTGCTACAGCCGCCACGCCTTGGAGCGCATCGACCTGGATCGGGTGCGCATGAAGGGCTACGGCTTCCAAATCGAGATGAAATATACCGCTTGGCGGTTGGGACTCCGGCTCCGCGAGCTGCCCATCACCTTCACCGAACGGCGCGTCGGAGCCTCGAAGATGTCGGGAGGCATCTTTGGTGAGGCCCTGCTGGGCGTCCTGCGCCTGCGCTTTCGCAAGATTCGCCCCCGCCTATGACCACACACGAGGAGGCGATCTATCGGGTGCTGAAGCACTATTGGGGCTACGAGGATTTTCGGTCGATCCAACGCGAGGTGATCCTCTCGATCATGGAGGGCGAGGATACGCTGGCCCTGATGCCGACCGGAGGCGGTAAGTCGCTCACCTACCAGGTGCCGACCCTCGCCTGCGAGGGGTTGTGCGTCGTGGTCACCCCGCTCATCGCCTTGATGAAGGATCAGGTCGATCGGTTGCGTTCGCTCCACATCCGTGCCGTGGCGATCCATTGCGGCATGAGTGCCCAGGATATCGACCGCGAACTCGACAACTGCATCTATGGCGACACACGCTTTCTCTACGTCTCGCCCGAACGTCTCGAGACCGAAATCTTCCGCACACGTCTGCAACGCATGCCCGTCACGCTGCTGGCCGTCGATGAGGCACACTGCATCTCGCAATGGGGATACGACTTCCGCCCCTCCTACCTGCGGATTGCCGAGCTGCGCGAATACCTCCCCGAGGGGGTGCCCATCCTGGCACTCACGGCCTCGGCTACACCGCCCGTACAGCGGGATATCATGGAGCGGCTGCACTTCACCAAGCCCCACCTGCTGCAGGCCAGCTTTGCCCGTCCGAACCTCTCCTACAGCGTTCGCCACAACACCGACAACTTCTCGCAGACCCTGCGCGTCCTCGAACATGTCCCCGGGTCGGGCATCATCTACGTCCGCAAACGCAACCACGCCGAGGAGGTCTCCTTGAAGCTGACCCAACGCGGCGTCTCGGCTGCCTACTACCACGCCGGCATGACCCCCGAGGCACGTGCTACCACCCAACAAGCCTGGCTGGAGGGCACGACACGGGTCATCGTGGCCACGAATGCCTTTGGCATGGGCATCGACAAGCCCGACGTGCGCTTTGTCATCCACTACGATCCGTGCGACACGCTCGAAGCCTACTACCAAGAGGCCGGACGTGCCGGACGCGACGGCAAACGCGCCTACGCCCTGCTGCTGATCAACGAGACGGACGAGTACCGCATGGAGAAGCGCATCGAGAACAGCTTCCCACCCCGCCGGAAGATCAAGCAGCTCTACGACCACCTCTGCTCCTGGCTGCGCATCCCCATAGGTGAGGGTGGCGGCACCTCGCACCCCTTCAACATCTACGGCTTTTGCGCCCAAGAACACCTCTTCGAGGAGACGGTGATCCAGATCATCAAGATCCTCCAGCTGAACGGCTACCTCGCCTACGAGGATGCCACCGAACGCCACCCGCAGGTGGTCTTCACCGTGCCGCGCGAGGAGCTCTACTCGGCACCCGCCATCGACGCCGAGCTGGAGGAGTTGATCGTCATGTTGCTACGCTGCTATACGGGTATCTTTCACTTCCTGCGGCCGATCGACATCGAGGAGCTCAGCCACCTGTTGGAGTGCACGGAGGAGCACGTCAAAGAGCTCTTGAGCAGGCTGTGGAAACTACACATTATCAAGTATATACCACCCACGCAAGAGCCGATGATCCACCTCTATCAGGATCGTCTGCCGAAGCGAGCCCTGCGCATCGCTCCCGAGACCCACAAGGAGCGCAAGGAGATGGCCGAGAAGCGACTGCGTGCCCTCTTAAGCTACGCCCACTACGAAGGCTGCCGCAGCCAGGCTTTGGCCACCTATTTCGGGGCTACGCAGCCTGAGCCGTGTGGCGTGTGCGACAACTGCTTAGCCGAACGCAACCGCAAGATCGAGGGTGGCGACCCCTACATCCGTGCCGAGATTCTCCGCCTGCTGGCCTCGGGGCCTATGGATCTGCACGAGTTGGTGCACCGGATCCCACGACCACCCGAACACAGCCTCTTTGTCGTCGATATCCTCCGACGCGAGGGGTTGATCCGCGACAAGGCCTACTGCGTGGAACTCACCCCCAAAGCATAAACAAATTACACGATTACAGCACCCACCCCTGTAATCGTGTAATTTTGTAATTGTGTAATCGCCCCTACTCCACGTAGAGGACCAGCCCCTTGAGGTATTCGCCCTCGGGGTGGTAGATGTTGATCGGGTGGTCGGCCGGCTGGGTCAGCTGGTGCAGGATGCGCACCTTGCGACCCGCAATGGCTGCGGCCGAGAAGACCGTCGTGCGGAACAGCTCCTTCGAGACGGCCTGCGAACAGGAGAAGGTAAAGAGAATACCTCCGGGCTTGATCTGCGCCAAGGCACGGGCATTGATGCGTTTATAGCCCTGCATGGCATTGCCCAAGACCTTGTGATGCTTGGCAAAGGCGGGCGGATCGAGGATGATCAGGTCGTAGCGTGAGCCGATATCGCGGATATACTCCACCGCATCGGCCGCCACAGCCGTGTGAGGCACGCGATCGCCAAAGTTCAGCTCCATATTCTCGGCAGCCAACTGCACGGCACGCTCCGACGAATCGACCGAGCAGACCTCCACAGCACCGCCCTCGGCCGCATAGACCGAGAAGCCGCCCGTATAGCAGAAGGTGTTGAGCACGGTGCGCCCCTTGGCATAGCGTTTTACCAGCTCACGGTTCTCGCGCTGATCGAGGAAGAAACCGGTCTTCTGTCCCGCCTCCCAATTGACGGCAAACTGCAAGCCATTTTCGCGTACGACCTGCGAGGGGGACTCGGTCGAGCCCCACAGATAGCCATCCACAGCACCCGTGTTGGCCTTGTAGGGGAGCGTCTGCGAGGATTTGTCGTAGATCGCCGTGAGGCCGTCGCCATAGACCGTGCGCAACGCCTCGGCAATCTGATAGCGCGCCAAATACATGCCCACCGAGTGGCACTGCACGACGGCCGTCGAGCCATAAATATCGACCACCAACCCCGGCAACGAGTCCCCCTCGCCATGGATCAGGCGATAGCAGGTGGTCTCCGTCGAGTGGGTCAGGCCGAGGGTCGTGCGGACGTGGTAGGCCACCTCGATGCGGTGATTCCACCACGCCTGGTCGATCGGCTCCTGCTCGAACGAGAGGACACGCACGGCAATCGAACCGATCTGGTAGTGTCCCTGGGCGATAAACTCGCCACTGCGGGTATAGACCTCGACCAACGCCCCCTCATGCAGGGGCGTAGCAGCCGGTGTCTTGATCTGTTCGATGGCTCCCGAGAAGATCCAGGGATGGCGGCGCAGCAGCGACTCCTCTTTGCCGCGGCGCAGGATGATTTGTGCGGTAGTGGTCATATTTTTCGTGTGCACGATCGTTATTCGATAGGCTTCTGCGCCATCAACGCCTCGTAGATGCAGATGCAGGCCCAGGCGTCCGTAGCGGCATAGAGCTGTTGTTTGTTGGTCAGCGTGGCACCCTCCCAGTTGCTCAGGCGTTGTGCCTTCGAGACCCGTTTCCCGAGGGTCAGCGCAGCGAGTTTGCGCAGGCTCTTCTCCTCGATACCCCAGCGTGGGGCGATCTGTTGCAGGTCCACAAAGCCCCCGTCGCGGAAGTGACGCAACTGCCGCAAGGCACGCAGATCACCCGCCACATCGGCTCCGATCTTGCAGATAGCAGGGTTCTCGAGCAGCTTGAGGATCGGCTTGGCCAACGGGATGCGGTTCAGTCGAAACAGATAGCACCGCTCGCGCGTGGCTAACTGCAACAGCGAGACCTTGAAGCTCACTCCGGCCCGAAACGACGGGCGGGTCTCGGTATCGAAACCGATCACCGCCTGCGTCGCCAGATCACGGCACGCCGACTCGATCTGCTCCTCACGATCGACGACGCAGATCGGCCCTCGGAACTCGATGGCCGGCAATTCGGCGGTGGCCTGGTTATCTATCTTGGCCTGGAAGGGGTGTTGCATCGCTACTTCTTCTTGGACTTCTGCTGCATCTCCTGCATGCGCATCAGCTCCTCGTAGCGTTGCTGGAAGCGCGACTTCTTACCGCCGTTCTGCTTCTTGGCGGCATTGTTCTCCATCGCCAGACGAATCTTATCGTCATCGACCATGCGACGCACCAAGAAGGTCTGACCCAGGATCAAGAGGTTCGAGAGCAGGTAGTAGTAGCACAAACCGCTGGCGTAGCTGTTGAACCACAAGAGCAGCATGACGGGCATCATGTAGAGCATCATGAACTTCATACCGGCCATCTGCGGCTGGCTCGAAGCCGTCTGCTTGTAGTTGATCCACGAATAGAAGAAGGTCGAAAGGGCCATCAGCAGGGCAAACAACGAGACGTGGTCGCCATAGAAGGGGATCGAGAAGGGCAGCTCCAGCACACTGTCATACGATGAGAGGTCGCCCGACCAGAGGAACGACTCGCCGCGCAGCTCGATCGAGGCGGGGAAGAAGCGGAACATCGCGATCAGGATCGGCATCTGGATCAGCATCGGGATGCAACCGCCCATCGGGTTCACACCGGCCTTCTTGTAGAGCTCCATAGTCGCCTGCTGACGCTTCATGGCATCCTCCTTCTTCGGGAATTTGGCAGCCAGGGCATCCACCTCGGGCTTGATCAGGCGCATCTTGGCCATCGAGACATAGCTCTTGTAGGTCAGCGGCATGATCAGCAGACGGATCAGCACGGCCAGGATCAGGATGATGATACCAAACGAGCCGATATAGCCACGCAGGAAGTCAAAGACGGGGATCACGATCCAACGGTTGATCCAACCGAAGATACCCCAACCGAGCGGAATCAGACGCTCCAGGTAGAGCTCCTCGTCGCCCACTTTCACCTCCGAGAGGATCGAATACTTGTTCGGACCGAAGTAGAAGGCAAAGTCGTAGCCCTTCGTCTTGTCCGAGTAATCGACCTTGGCCTGCATCGTGAACTTCTTCACATAGCCCGACCCCTCGATAGCCGTCTCATAGCCGAGCTTGGCACCCGAGAGGTGCTCCGGAGCGATCAGCACCGACGAGAAGAACTGCTGCTTGAAGGCCACCCAGCTCAACTGCGTCGATACGTCCTCCGACTTCTGACCCTCGCCGATACCCAGCTCCTCGATCGAATCCTCACCCGGGAAGCGATACGAGAGGGTCGTATTCATATTCTCGTTCGAGAAACCGCGCTCGTTCTGATAGGTCATGCTCGTCCAATCCAACCCCATCGAGGTCTGGTTGCTCAAGAGCTGCTCCATGCCGTCGAAGCGCACGCGCATATCGACCAGGTAGTCGCGCTCGGGCGTGGTCGTATTATATATAAGGTATTGATAGCGGATTGCAGCCCCCTCGGCTACATCCAAACGCATCGTCACTACTTGGGCATCACCCTCCGTCACGACATCCTCGGCCACGAACGTATAGTCGGCCGTGTGGATCGGAATGTTGTGCATGCCACGACGCACGAAGAACGAGAGGTCGAATCGCTCGACCGAAGGGTCGAACAGCTCAATGAGCTCCGTACGCTCCTGCTCGGCCCACTTGGTGTACTCCTTGAGCGTCACGCCCACGATCTGACCACCACGCGTCGAGAAACGCACCTGCATCACCTCGTTGTCGATGGTCAGCTGCTCGGCATCAGCCTCGGCAGCCGCCATGAGCGAGTCACCAAACATCTCGACCTGCTGTGCATGCAGCTGATCGGCTGCCGCCAGCGCATCAGCCACCGCCTCCGGAGCCTGGGCATCCACCCCCTGCACTGCAGGATCCACCTGCGGCTGGTTGGCACGAGCCACCGAATCCTGATAGGCCTCGTAGCGAGCCAGATCCTCCTGATAGCGTTGTTGTTCCGTTCCGTTGTAATAGGCAAAGGCTATGAATACGGCCGCCATGACGACCAAGCCCAAAAGTGTCTTTTTATTCATCACAAATTATGCTTTCTTCTCCTTATGTTGGATTTAATCGGTTAATAATCAATCGTTTATTATTTCTTCGATGCCTCATCGTGCTCGATCGACGCCTTCACGAAGGCCGTAAACAGCGGCGAGGGTTGCAGCACCGTACTCTTGTACTCCGGGTGGTACATCGTGGCGACAAACCAGGGGTGTCCTGCCACCTCGACGACCTCTACCAAGCCCGTCTCGGGGTTCACACCCACGGCCTTCATGCCGGCAGCCTCAAACTGCTCGCGGTAGTCGAGGTTGAACTCGTTGTGGTGGAAGTGACGCTCGATGACCGAGGTGATGCCATAAGCCGCAGCCGCCTTCGAATCGGGTTGCAACGTGCAGACATAGCCACCCAAGCGGGTCGTGCTACCCTTGACCGTAGCCCCCTTCTGCTCCGACATGGTGTCGATCACCGGATTCTTCGTCTGGTTGTTCATCTCATAGGTTGCCGCATCGGTCAGCCCCAGCACATTGCGGGCAAACTCAATCACGGCGCACTGCATACCGAGGCAGATACCCAGGAAGGGCACACCCTGCTCACGGGCGTAGCGCACAGCCTCGATCTTGCCCTCCACGCCACGGTTTCCGTTGCCCGGGGCCACCAGGATACCGGCCATACCCTTCAGCAGTTCGGGAGCTGTCTCGCGGGTTACCTTCTCCGACTGGATCAGGTGCAGGTGGACCTTGCAGTGGTTCTCGGCACCGGCATGCACGAACGACTCGATGATCGACTTGTAGGCATCGGGCAGCTCGACATACTTACCCACCAGGGCGATATCAACCTCCTTGACGGGGTTCTTCACGCGATCCACAAAGTTGCGCCAAGCCGACAGATCGGACTCCGTCTCCTCGGGGTTCAGACCCAGACGTTGCAGGATCACCTCGTCCATACCCTGCTCATACAGACGCAGGGGCACCTCGTAGATGGTCGGCATATCGACCGACTCAACCACCGCCTCGGGCATCACATTGCAGAACAGGGCGATCTTGCGCTTGATGGCCTTATCGAGCGAGTGCTCGGCACGCAACACCAGCACATCGGGCTGCAAACCATTCTCCAGCAGGGCCTTCACCGAGTGCTGCGTAGGCTTCGTCTTCAGCTCACCCGAAGCAGCCAAATAGGGCACCCAAGCCAGGTGCACGAGGGCCGTATTCTGATAGCCGAGCGAGTTGCGCAGCTGACGTACCGACTCAATGAAGGGCAACGACTCGATGTCGCCCACCGTACCACCGATCTCGGTGATGATGATGTCGAACTTCTTGGTCTGCCCATTGAGCTGAATGCGACGCTTGATCTCGTCCGTGATGTGGGGAATGACCTGCACGGTCTTACCGAGGAACTCACCGCGACGCTCCTTCTCGATCACCGCCTGGTAGATCTTACCCGTCGTGACGGTGTTATTTTTCGAGGTGGCAATCGACGTAAAGCGCTCATAGTGGCCCAAGTCGAGGTCGGCCTTCGTACCATCCTCCGTCACATAGCACTCGCCATGCTCGTAGGGGTTGAGCGTTCCGGGATCGACATTGATATAGGGGTCAAATTTCTGAATCGTCGTAACATAGCCGCGAGCCTGCAACAGACGGGCCAGCGACGATGAGATGATACCTTTACCGAGCGACGAGGCTACACCGCCCGTCACAAAGATGTACTTGGGTTTCGTAAGTTTCATAATCTCTCCTAACTAAAAAACGATCTTTCAATATGCTTGTTGCGCTTCGCAACTCACGCAATCGACTGCGACACGCACACTTCTTCTAACTACTCGGCAGCCTGATCGATCAGCTTCACCTTCTCGATCGTAGACTGCATCTCCTCGCGGGCACGCTCGATCTTGCTCTTCACGTCGGCAATCAACGCCTCGGCATTCTTCGATTTGGAGAAGAAACCGATGTTGTTCTCCAGCAGGGCGATCTCCTGCTCGAGCTGACGCACCTTGTTGTAGAGGCGTTCGCGCTCGTTCTGCATGCGACGCTCACCACCGCCCTTCATCGCCGAGAGCTTCTCGCGGAAGCGACCCATCGAACGGTCGCGTTCCGAGCCACGCAGCGCCTCAAAGAGGCGATCTACGGCCGCCTTATAGCGTTTCTGGATGGCATCCTTCTGCTTGATGGGCACGAAGCCGATCTCACCCCAGCGACGCTGGAAGTTGCGGATCACCTCATAGCCTCCCGCCTTCACATCGGCAGCCTCCATCTCCTCAAGCAGGGCCAGCTTCTGCGTCAGGTTCTGCGTATGGGCATCATCGACCGAAGCAAAGTGGGCAGCCTTGCGCTCAAAGAAGGCATCGCAGGCGGCACGGAATCGCTTCCAGATCTGATCCGAGTGGCGACGCGATACGGCACCCACCTCCTTCCAACGAGCCTGCAACGCGATCAGCTCGTCGGTCGTTTTCTTCCAATCCTCGCTCTGCGACAGCGCCTCGGCCTGTGCGCACAGCTCCTGCTTGAGTTGCAGGTTCTGCTCCATCTCGCTCTTCACATCGGCATAGAAACCACGCTTGAGCTCAAAGAAACGGTTGCACGCCTCGCGGAAACGCTCGTAGATGCGGTTGTTATCCTTCTTCGGGGCAAAGCCGATCGTCTTCCAGGTCTTCTGAATCTCCAGCAGACGCTCGCTGGCCTTGTTCCACTCCTTGCGCGTGGTCAGCGGCTGCGTCGAGAGCTCCTCGGCAGCCACACAAAGCTCCGTCTTGAGCTCGAGATTCTTCACCTGCTCGGCCTTCAACGTCTCGAAATGGTCCTGATGGGCCTTATTGATACGGCTCGAAGCGGCCTTGAAACGCTCCCAGAGGCTCTCCTTGAACTCTCCGGCCACGGGACCCGTCTCACGCCACTCGTCGTGCAGTTTCTGCAATTTGTGGAACGCCTCGACCACCGAAGGCTCCAGCACCAACGCCTCGGCCTGCTCACACAGGCTCACCTTCAGTTCGTAGTTCTTCTTCAGATCCAGGTCGCGCAGCTCCTTATTGATCTTGATAAAGGCATAGAAATTCTCCACATGCAGGTTGTAGGTCTCCCACAAATCCTTCACATGGGCCTGGGGCACCAACCCCGTCTCCTTCCAACGCTGCTGCAACTCGCGGAACTTGGCGAAGGTGTGATTCAGCGTCTCGTCCGAGCCGATCAGCTCCTTGAGCTCCTCGATGATGGCGAGTTTGAGCTTCAGGTTCTGCTCCTTCTCCTGATCCAGATTGGCAATGAAGGCATCCCGACGCTGACGATAGAGGCGGAAGAGTTCCTTCAGACGGCTCTCGGCCTCATCGGTCGGGGCTACAAACTGCTCCTCTGCACCCCCATGCTCCACGAAGCTACGACGCGCTGCCTCGACCTCGGCACGGCGAATCCGATAGAATGCCACCTTGAGCTCCTCGACCGCCCGACGCAACGTCTGCACGGGACGCTCCTCGAGCATCGCGGCGAACCGATCGAGCATTTCGGTCTTCGTCAGACCGGCAAAAAGCTCCTCGGCAGCACCTACCGCAGCAGCCTCCTCAGCCGTCTCTTCATCAAGCTCCAAGCCGGCATCCTGGGCTGCCAATGCAGCCTCCTCGTCGGCGAAATCGACCTCCGGAGCC
Source organism: Alistipes sp. (assembly GCA_017437045.1). Taxonomy (GTDB): domain Bacteria; phylum Bacteroidota; class Bacteroidia; order Bacteroidales; family Rikenellaceae; genus Alistipes. The sequence goes on along the minus strand of JAFSBY010000015.1, from coordinate 68,586 downwards.
TCCTCCGAAGTTTCAGTTTGGGCAGCCGTTTCGACCACCTCGGGCGTAGTTTGCGCATCTTCAGCCACCACCGGGCTGACTTGCTCCTCAAGAGCAGAAAGGGTTGGATTTTCAGTAGCCATCGCTTACATTTTTTACTGCGCCTCACATGAGAGCACATAATTCTTGCAAATGTAGCGATTTTTCCCTGGACGGCGAAACGATTTGCCACTTTTTTTCGCCCGTCAAGGCCCTTTTTTTGACCCTTTTTGCACCCCGGCGGAAGATTCTCCACGGCAAAGGCTTGGAAAATCCTCTTTCTTGCCTTAAATTTGTAGAGCAAAACAACCCCAAACCAATCATGAAACGACTACTACTCTTCGCGCTGCTGCCGCTCATCGGCTGCTCTGCGCCCTCGAAAATCGACCGCACAGCCCTCTTGGAGCGCAACAATCCGCACCTGACGGCCCTCGATACGTTGGCCTCGCTGACGGTCGGCAACGGCGGCTTTGCCACCACGGTCGATGTGACCGGTCTGCAAACCTTCCCCGAACTCTACAGCCACGGCGTACCCCTCGGCACCCAGAGCGATTGGGGCTGGCACTCCTTCGCCAACCCGGAGCAGTATCGCCACGAGGAGACGTTGCGCGACTACGACTTCGGCCGCGGCCGCACCGAGCCCTACGCCACCCAACCCAAGGAGGGTCGAGGTAAGGGGGCTGCCGATTGGTATCGCGCCAACCCGCACCGCCTCCATTTAGGCACGATCGGCTTTGCCGAAGTCACGCCTGAGCAAATCGCATCCATCGACCAGCAACTCGCACTGCAAGAGGGCGTTATCTACTCCTCATTCACGATTGACGCTGCGCCCGTTCGGGTCGAGACCTGCGCCTCGCCTACGCTCGACTGCCTGGCTGCCCGCATCGAGGATGCAGCTCACCACCCGCTCGTGATTCGTTTCCCCTACCCCACGGGAGCCCACTCCGACGACGGATGCGATTGGCTCTCCGACGAGAAGCACCACACCGAACTGATCGCCTCTTCGGCCACCTCGGCCACGCTGCGCCGCACGCTCGACGAGACGACCTACTACCTGCACCTGAAGTGGGAGGGTGAGGCCAGCCTCACTTCAGAGGGGCCGAACAGCCTCCGACTCACCCCCACGACCGACCAATGGTCGATCCTGGCACTCTACAGCCCCGATCAGGAGGCCGAGCCGCTCGCCACCACCACCTTTGCTGACGTAGCCACTGCCAGCCGCAGCTTCTGGCACCGTTTCTGGTACGAAGGCGGCATCGTCGATTTTGGCCGCTGCACCGACCCGCGTGCTGCCGAGTTGGAGCGTCGCGTGCTGCTTTCGCAATACCTCTTAGCCGCCCAATGTGCCGGTGACACCCCGCCGCAGGAGACGGGTCTGACCTACAACTCGTGGTTCGGAAAGTTCCACCTCGAGATGATCCTCTGGCACCAGGCTCAATTTGCCCTGTACGGCCACGAAGAGCTGCTCGAACGCAGTTTAGCTTGGTATCAGACAGCCGCCCCCATAGCCCGCCAAATCGCCCAAAGACAGGGCTACCAGGGGCTTCGCTGGATGAAGATGACCGACCCTTCGGCGATGGAGGCCCCCTCCAAAACCGGCTCGTTCCTGATCTGGCAACAGCCCCACCTGATCTACTTGGCCGAGCTTTGCTACCGCGCCAACCCGCGTGAGGAGTTACTGCAACAATATGGCAACCTGATCGACCAGACGGCCACCTTCATGGCCGATTTTGCCGACTACAATGCCGAGGCTGACCGCTACGAACTGCGCGGCATCATCCCCGCCCAGGAGACCCTGCGGGCTGCCGAGACGATCAATCCGCCCTTTGAGTTGGCCTACTGGCGTTTCGGTCTGGAGTTAGCCCAGCAATGGCGCGAACGCTTGGGACAGGAGCGCAACAAAGCATGGGACGAGGTCATCGCAAAGCTCTCGCCGTTAGCCGCCAAGGATGGCCTTTATCTGGCCGCCGAGACCGCTCCCCAGACCTACGAGGATATCCGTTTCACCTCCGACCACATGGCCGTGCTGGGTGCTTATGGCATTCTGCCCGACTCGCCCCTCTTCGAGGCCGAGACGATGCACAACACCCTCAACTGGGTCTGCGAAAATTGGAATTGGAACAAGACCTGGGGCTGGGACTACCCCACCACGGCGATGTGTGCCGTGCGTCTGGGTGAGCCCGAAAAGGCCCTCGACGCTATTCTGATGCAGAAACGTACGAACACCTATCTGCCCAACGGCCACAACTACCAAGACGCACGTCTGCGTTGCTACCTGCCCGGCAACGGAGGTCTGCTGATGACCGTAGCCCTGATGTGTGCCGGTTGGGATGGTTGCACGGTCGAGAACCCCGGTTTCCCGAAAGATGGCACCTGGGAGGTGCGCTGGGAGGGCATCAAACCGCTTCCTTAACTATTTATTAACCCCCAAAGTCGCCCTCGAACCAAAAAAACAGCGTATCTTCGCCCCGTAAAACGAACCATTCAACGCTATGAGCTATCGCATTCTGCTGGTCGATGACGAGCCCGATATTCTGGAATTTGTAAGCTACACCCTGCGTGGTGCAGGCTACGAGGTCTTCACGGCCAACGACGGTCAGGAGGCCCTGCAACGCGCTCGGGAGTGCCGTCCACACCTGATTCTGCTCGACCGCATGATGCCCGTCATGGATGGTGCAGCCACCTGCCGTGCCCTGCGCGAAGATCCGCAACTGAAGGAGACCGTCATCTTCTTCCTCTCGGCCCTGGGCGAAGAGCAACAACAGATCGAAGGATTCGATGCCGGAGCAGATGGCTACCTGACCAAGCCGATCAGCATGAAGCTCCTCACAAGCCGCGTGCAGGCCATCCTCAAGCGCGTACAGAAGCAAACGCCCGCACAACCACAAACCTCCGCACTGACCATCGACGCCTCGCGCCATACGGTGACCATCCGAGGCGAGGAGCTGACCCTGCCCCGCAAGGAGTTTGCCCTGCTGGAGTTGCTGGCAGGACGCCCCGGGGAACTCATCACCCGTGAAGAGATCTACGAGAAGATTTGGGGACAAGAGGTGGTCGTAGGCGACCGCACGATCGACGTACACATCCGCAAGCTGCGTCAGAAGATCGGCGAGGAGCATATCCGCACCATCAAAGGAGTCGGGTATCTCTTTGAAAATTGATGATTTTCAAAGAGATAATTCAAAATTCAAAATTCAAAATTCAGAATTCAGAATCTAAAATCCAAAATTTAGCATTCAAAATCCACCAGGATTTATACGAGTTTGTGGGAGTATCGTCCAAAGGACTGATGCTCCCACATGCTCTTTATGCGCAGTATCTTCATCATCCCCATTATGCGCACCGACAAGGCTGAATTTTGCCTGTCAAATGCCACATTTCTATAAATTTTGCCTGAAAATTTGCCTGCCTGCAAAATTTTGCCTACCTTTAAGGGATATTTCAGACAACTCAAAAAAACATAACATAAAAACAACGCAAACAGCTATGGTAATTTTAGTTTTGAACTGTGGCAGCTCGTCGATCAAGTATCAGGTAATCGACATGGAGGCTGCTTCGAGTAAGTTGCTGGCCAAAGGTTTGGTCGAGCGTATCGGCCTTGCAGAGGGTGATCTGACCCACAAGCCCGTCGGCAAAGAGAAGTTTGAGCTGCACCAGCCCATTCCAAACCACACGGTAGGTATCAGCCTGGTGATGGAGGCTCTGACGAGCCCCGAGCACGGTGTGATCGCTTCGCTCGACGAGGTGAAGGCCGTAGGTCACCGCGTAGCCCACGGTGGTGAGTTCTTCCCCGCAAGCTGCTTGGTAGATGACGAGGTGAAGGCCAAGATCGAGTCGCTCTGCGCCATCGCTCCGCTCCACAACCCCGCCTCGTTGCAGGGTATCGAGGCCATCGACCACGTGCTGCCCGGTGTACCGCAGGTGACCGTATTCGACACCTCGTTCCACCAGACGATTCCCGCCACGAACTACATGTATGCACTGCCCTATGAGTACTACGAGAAGTATCGCGTACGTAAGTACGGCTTCCACGGCACGAGCCACAAATATGTAGCCCGCACGGGTGCCAAGCTGGCCGGTCTGGATTTCGAGCAGTCGAAGATCGTGACGTGCCACATCGGTAACGGTGGTTCGGTTACGGCTGTCCTGAATGGTAAGTCGTTCGACACGTCGATGGGCTTCTCGCCGCTCGATGGTCTGGTGATGGGTACGCGTTGCGGCTCGGTAGATGCCAGCGCAGCCACCTACATCGGCGAGAAGGAGGGCATGTCCTATGCCGAGCTGAACGCCATGATGAACAAGAAGTCGGGTGTACAGGGTCTGACGGGCATTTCGAGCGATATGCGCGACATCGACGCCGCCTACCATGCCGGCAACGAGCGTGCTATCCTGGCGCGTGACATGTACTACAACCGCATCAAGAAGTTCGTAGGCGAGTATGCTGCCGAGATGGGCGGTCTGGATCTGATCGTCTTCACGGGTGGCGTAGGCGAGAACTCGGAGGAGATGCGCGAGGCCGTATGCTCGGGTCTGGAGTTCATGGGCGTACAGTTCGACCCCGCCAAGAACAAGGGCGTACGCGGCGTGGATACGATTCTTTCGGCCGACGATTCGAAGGTCAAAGTGGCCATCATCGCTACCGACGAGGAGCTGATGATCGCTACCGACACCTATAACCTGGTAAAATAATCACTTATAAAACAGAATACTACAATGGGAGAGATTAAGAAACTTGCCGACATCGTTGTCGAGGCAAGAGCAAAGGGTCGCAAGAAGATGGCTGTGGCCTATGGTCAGGATTCGCACACGCTGGAGGCTGTCTACGCTGCCTATCAGGAGGGTCTCGTAGAGCCGATCATCTATGGTGAGAAGGCTGTCATCGAGCAGGTATGCGCCGAGCACGGCATCGACGCTTCGGTATTCACGATCGTGGACGAGAAGAGCGATGTAAAGTGCGTAGCAAAGGCCGTACAGGCTGTTGCAACGGGAGAGGCCGACGTGCTGATGAAGGGTCTGGTTTCGACCGATAAGTACATGCGCGGTATCCTGAACAAGGAGGCCGGTCTGTTCCCCCCGAAGGGCGTATTGAGCCACGTTTCGGTGATCGAGATGCCGGTTTATCCGAAGCTGCTGATCGTTTCGGATATCGCCGTGATTCCGCAGCCCGACCTGGCACAGAAGATGAAGATGATCGGTTACTTGGCAGCTACGGCCAACGTGCTGGGTGTCAAGACGCCGAAGATCGCCTGCATCGCTCCGTCGGAGTTGGTAGCCCCGAAGATTCCCTCGTCGGCCGAGGGTGCACTGCTCGCCAAGATGGCCGATCGTGGTCAGCTGGGCAACGTGATGGTCGATGGTCCGCTCTCGCTCGACGTAGCCCTCTTCCAGGAGGTTGCCGAGCACAAGAAGGTGAAGGGTGCTCCGTTTGCCGGTGATCCGGACTGCTTGCTCTTCCCCAACCTGGAGTCGGGTAACGTCTTCTTCAAGGCTTCGTCGCACCTCTGCCATGGCGAGCTCGCTGCAATGGTTGTGGGTACGAACAAACCTTGCGTGCTCACCTCGCGTGGTGACAGCAGCCAGAGCAAGCTCTATTCGATTGCCTTGGCTTGCTTGTCGGTAAAATAAAGCAACCGACGCCCAATAAAAGAGCGTGTCCAAAAACTGTTGGACACGCTCCTTTTTTTTTCGTTTGCAGGAGCGTATTATCGTTTCAGTTGCTTTCTGATCAGCTGCAAAATCTCCCGCAACGCCTCAAACTGCCCAAGCCACGAAAGACCGAGATAGACCACCACACCCGTGGCCATCTGCACCAGCAGACGCACCCACGACGGCTCGGCCCACAGCTGCACGACCCACTGCACCGCCTCGTACATCAGCACCGAGGCTCCGACGATGGGCATCAGCGTACGCAGCAGGCGACCCCACCCGAGCCGCGCCAACGGCAGCGCAGCCGCCAAATTGACCACACAATCGAAGGCCGCCGAGCCGACCAAAGCCCAAATCACCGCCTCGACCGAGTGGGGAATAGATAGGGCCAACAGCAGGGTCATCACCCCCTTCTTGGCCACCTCCAGACGCATGATCAATCCGCCCGAAGCCTTCACCTTGAGGACGTTATAGGCCATCATCGCCAACGGCGTGAACAAGCCGGCCAGGCAGATCACCTCAAACAACGGCACCGTAGACATCCACTGTTCACCGAGCAACACGGCAAAGAGATCTTCGGCTACGACCGACATGCCGAGCATGACCGGAAAGAGCAGATAGGCCGTCACCATCAGCACCTGCCGAAAGCTCTCGGCAAACTTTTCCTGCTGATCGGCGATGCGCGCCAAGGCGGGGAAGGTCACCTGTTGCATCGACTGCACGGCCGACTGCACGGGCAACTCTTTGAGTTTGATGGCCTGGTCGTAGTAGCCGAGCATGGCATCGGGATAGAGTTTTCCGAGGAAGAGCTGCGGCACCTTGTTGTAGAGGGCCGTCACTAAATCGGAGGCCAAGAGGCTCAAGCTGTACGGAGCCATGCTGCGCAACGCCTGCACCGACCCCTTGCCCCGTGGGATGCGCTCACCCCACACCCAGAGCAGCAGCGCACGAAACCCCATCAGGAGCACCTGTTGGGCCACCAACGCCCATACGCCCAGCCCCATGTAGGCCAAGGCCACAGCCCCGATACCACTACCCAATTGTGCCAAAAAGACAATCTGCGAGAGCCGGGCAAAGCGAAACTGCCGCGTCAGCAGGGTCTGCTGCACGACACAGAGGGCATTGAGGGGGATCATCAGAAAGAATACGGCCGCCACCTCACCGAGCATCGGCATCTCATAATAGGCAGCCAAGAGGGGTGATAGTGCCGTCAAACCGCCATACAGCAGCAACGAAACCCCGATATTGAACCAAAAGACGGAGCGATAATCGGCCGGTGTAGGGTCTTCCTTGCGCACCAACATCTGCGAGAAACCACTATCGACGATCACCAGAGCAAACGAAGCAAAGGCCATCAGCAGGGCCAGCACGGCCAGATCGTCGGGCATGAGCAGCCGGAGAATCAAGACGCGCACGACAAATTGGAGGAGCGCCGTAGCGATCTTCTCGCCCAGCGTCCACTCCGCACCACGTGCCACACGCTCTTTGAGTGCTCCGTTTTTCATCTACGCCCGTTTGATCAGCAGGGCCTCAATGCCCAAGCGGTAGGAATCCAGTCCAAAACCCATGATCGATCCACACGCCACGGCCGCCAACAGCGAGGTGTGGCGGAACTCCTCACGGGCCAGAATCGACGAGATATGCACCTCCACGACCGGCACCGAGACGGCTGCCACGGCATCGCGCAGGGCAACCGACGTATGGGTATAGCCGCCGGCATTGAGTACCACGCCGTCAAAATCGTGGTCGGCAGCATGGATGCGGTCGATGAGTTCGCCCTCCCAATTGGATTGGAAGTAGCTCAACTCCACCTCCGCAAAATCGTGCTGCAACTGCTCGAAGAAGGCCTCGAAGGTCATCGTCCCATAGATATCCGTATCGCGCCGCCCCTGCAAATTGAGGTTCGGGCCATTGAGAATCAAAATTTTCATGGCATAAAATTTTTACAAAGATAGAAATTTTTTATTTTTGTCGCCATAATTCTCTGCCAAATGAACGAATTTGAACTCATTGCCGCCATCAACCGCTACACCTCCCACCTCCCCGACAACGGATTCGAGGGGATCGGAGACGATTGCGCCGTACTGCCATTGGGCGACGAGGCGTTGGTCTTCACCACCGATGCCTTGAGCGAGGGGGTACACTTTCTGACCGCCACCACCTCGGCCATCGACTTGGGACACAAGGCTCTGGCTGTCAATCTGAGCGATGTGGCAGCCATGGGTGTGCGACCTGTAGCCGTGCTGCTCACCCTCTCCCTGCCGCGCGAGGTGGAAGAGCATTGGGTGCTGGATTTCATGGTAGGATTTGCCGAGTTGGCACAACACTATGGTGTAGCCCTCATTGGCGGTGACACGACCCGCTCCGAGGGGGGCATTCAGATCTCCGTGACGGCCATCGGTCGCGGCCCGCTGCGCCACATCAAACGCCGCAGTGCCGCACAGGTGGGCGATATTATCCTGGTCAGCGATCGGCTGGGAGGCTCGGCCGCCGGACTGCGCCAACTTTGGGAGGGCAAGGTGCAATCCCCCGAGATCGAACAACACCGCCGACCGATGCCCGAGGTGGAGGTGGGCGCTTGGCTTGGAGCGCGCGAAGAGGTACACGCCATGATGGATCTCTCGGACGGACTAAAATCGGATCTCCGTCACATCCTCAACGCCTCGCAGGTCGGAGCCGAGGTACAGGTGAACAATATCCCGCGTGCGGCCAATACCACGTTGGGGGACTGTTGGTGTGGCGGCGAGGACTACAAATTATTGCTGACGGCCGATCCGCGTCAGGCCGGCATCTTGTGCGAGGAGTTCGAGGCGCAATTTGGGCGCAACTTGGCCGTTATTGGCCACATCACCGAGCAGGGGCTACGCTGGTTTGACCACCATCAGGAGGTAAGCTGCGACTACGAGGGCTTTTCGCACTTCTAATCGCGCCACCTCACCCAACGACACAAAAAAAAGTTAATATACTCATAGTGTACAATAAAAATCCCTAACTGATTGGTTTGTAAATCACTATCAATACTATTCACTAAGTGGGGTAGTGCTGCTCAGGTAAAGCTCTTGCTGCAGGTGCCACATTTGATGCCCCAAGAATTGGCGACTACCAACGCGCTTAAAGCCTAAGGAGGTGTAGAGTCTCTCGGCTTGAGGGTTGATGTTGTCTACAATCAGCCCCACGCGACTATGTCCCTCAGTGGCGGCTCTGTTACAAAGTGCTCTTATCAGTGCTGCGCCTACACCTCTGCCCCTAAACTCAGCAAATACAGCGACCGAGTCAAGATAGAACTCACCGCTCTCGGTCTCATCGGCAATATTTGGTAGGTGTCCAGTGTTTTTTTGTATAACTGCAAAGGTCGCCTTGCGTAGCTTATGTAGCTGAGCTCCATCGTAGCCCACTATAGCTCCAGCAGTGGCGCTGCCAATCTGTGCAATAAGTGCAAATTTGTAGCTATATTGTGTATCCTGCTGCTGGGCAATGGTTGTGAGCACGGAGTGGTAATCTTTGCCACAGTAGCTCTCTAAAGCACTCTTGTCGCCGATTGCCATGGCTACCCCTTTGGCAATAATCTCGGCATCATCTACTGTTGCTCTGCGTATGGAGATATTGTTATCCATTTCAATTTATTTTTGGTCTTTGGGCGATATATGCCCTAATAGGGTCTATTATTGAGCAAAGTTACTCATTATCTGCGAATCAATAGAGAGCATGGTGTTTTATTTGGACTCAAAAATGTTGTAAATAGGTAATTATAAGTTAATATACTCATGGTGTACAATAAAAATCCCTAACTGATTGGTTGGTAAACCACTATATGAATTTGGGACTTTACAGAAATTTCAGTAAATTCGCACCAATGTACTGAACTACAGCAAGTTAAAAATTTAACAGAATACTGGGTGCTTTGGAAATCATGTGGAAATTATCATGAAATTGTTGTACACCTGTGATATATTAATCAAAAAAAAGTGCTGACCGATCCACCGATCCGTCAGCACATTTTATAGCATAGAGCTCCATAGTATTACCCTATCGTCCCCCTACTCGATTCACAAGGCCCCGTCCAACAGCCTCGTACATCCTCCCTCAAGCACCATCCAACAGCCCCTTACTTGATCACAAAGACCCGTTCGTCGGCCCCCTGCATGTGTAACTCCTCGCGGGCATACTCCTCGAGGTAGTCGTCATAACGCAACTGCTCGACAAAGGCACTGTCAGCGGCAATCCGCTCCTGGAAAGAGGCCTTCTCGCGCTCCAGTTCCTTCACCTCGCTCCGAATGCGCAGGGCATGCAGCAGATTCTGCCCGATGAAGACGAGCGTAAAGAGGACCACGATCACCGTTGTCGTAATCCAAAATCGGCGTCCGAGGTTGATCTGCATCCGCTTACCAGGGGTGCTTATTCGGTAACAACGTAGATATCCTTCAGGTTGCGCCCCAGCTGGTCGTAGTCGAGACCGTAGCCCACGATAAACTCGTTGCCGATCTCCATGGCGACATACTTAATCGGTATCTGACGGCTATACGAGCGCGGTTTGAAGAAGAGCGTGCACACCTCGATCGAGGCCGGATTGTAAGCCTGCAACAACTCGAACATGTGCTCGATGCTCTTACCCGTATCGACAATATCCTCGACGATGATCACGTGGCGACCCTCCACCGAGCCGTTCAGACCGATGAGCGACTGCACCTGGCCCGTCGAGGTCGTACCCTCGTAGGAGGCGATCTTGACGAACGAGATCTCGTTGTTGAACTCGATCTTCTTGATCATATCGCTCAAGAACATAAACGAGCCATTCAGCACGCCCAAGAAAATCGGCGTATCGGCCTCGGCATAGTCCTTATTGATACGCTCGGCTACAGCCGACACGGCACGGTCGATCTCCTCGGCCGGAATCATCACCTTGAAACGGCGATCGTTGAGTTGGATAATCTTTTGCATAGAAAAACGATCCTTGCGGTTGATTGAAAGAACAAAGATAGCGTTTTACACGGCAAAATCAAAATTCAATCTCTATTATTTTCCGAACAAATTAGTTGGGTCTGATCTCCGACAGACGCGAGATATCCTTCACACTGAAATATCCCTGGATGTAGAGAACCACCTGCTCCTTATCACCGAACGAGAAGAGAAGGAAGGTCGACGGATGCCAGCGACCGCCATCGAACAGGTAGCTTTCGATCTGCTGCCCATGCTCTTCGATCTGCGAGATCAACTCCCACCCGCTTAATTTCTTCAAGATCGAGCGGGCATCGGCCTCAAACTGTGCAGAGGGACGCGCATTGGTCAAAACGCGAATGGATCGCAGCTCTTCGAGCAGTTTGGCCAATTCACGATCCTCATCCCGCACACGATCGGCCATCATCTGCATCATCCGCTTACCAAACAGGATCGAGGTAACCCCCTCCTGAGCGGAATACTTCTCGTAGAGGCGATCGAAGGTATAGAGTTCGCGCTTCGCAGGCTTTGATTCGGGTTTCGATTCGGGCTGATCCGCTTGATCACGCTCGATGCTCACCATCTCCCCACGTTCGAGGGCCTCGAGTGCAGCTTGTTGCTCGGCCGTCACACCGGACGAACTGCTTTGCGCTGCCGAGGTGGTCGTTTGTGCCTGTGCGGCCCACCATGCTAACGCCAACAACAAGGTTAAAAAAAGTCTTCTCATAGCTCATCCGATTTAGAATCCCCACGCCAGACCCACCGATATCGGGTAGCAACGCGGCCCGACACCCGATTTGAACATCGGCGTAAGGGAGTGCTTGAAATAGAGACCGATATTACCATAGGTAGCCGTTGCCTGGACGCCCACCCGGAAGTCATTCACCCCATGCAGATCGGCCTTTTCTTTGGGGCTGGAGACCTTCGTATAGACATCGGTGAGCAGTTCACCATAGGCAAACAGCGTCAATTCGACTTTGCGCATCGGGCGATACTTCAGGCCAATCGGGAGACCCAGCTGGCAGGTTGTCAGTTTCGACTTTTTCTTCTCCTCAAGGGCTATGGGGACGATCTGATTCTCCACTTTGGCCAGCGTCCAGGCCGGATCGAAGCGGTAATTGTCCCAGCCCACCGAGAGACCGGTCACCAACGAAAGGCTCCGCGTACGATTGAGCGCAATATCCAAATCGAAGACGCGCCAACCGATATGGATGGATTTGCCCACCTTCTGATCCATGAAACCATGCTCCGAGGGGCTGAATCCGGCGTAATCAACCCACGAAAGAAGGCTGAAACCAAACTCTACGGCACTCAAACCAAAGGCCACATGGTTTCGGGAGACCTCTACCATGGAGGAGACCGACGTGCGAGAACGCGCTACCGACCCGAGGGTGATCCGCTGCCCACCCACGGCCAACACCAATTCGCCCTGTTTTTCACCACGCTGTAACACCTCATCCGTCTGTTCCATGCCGACCGTTTCGGTCTGCTCTTGTGCGATCGCCAGATTTGCCACCAGCAAAACCAGCACCATGATACTCCATTTTTTCATCGCTTCGTCTCTTGTTCTAATGATTCTACTTCTTGTTTAATGCTCCTCCGCGCCTTGTCCCATCATGCGCTGAAAGAGGTCGATCGACTGATCCAACTTCTCCAGTTCGGCCAGACAATCCGTATATGCCAACGCCTCGTCCAGATCATAAATCGGCTCTCCATTGACATAACCACAGGGCACGCGCCCCAATTGCAGTGCTACGAAACACCCCACGGCAACTACGGCTGCAGCAACGGCCCAAGCCCATCGACGTTGATGGAGTTTCCGATCAGGAGCTCCGATCAACCGCTCGGGCAACTGCTCCTCGGCCAACGCTGCCAACCCGTCGAAGGTGACGGCTGCAGCCTGCAAATCGGCCGGCAAGGGCTCCGCTGCTGCCAAGAGTTGTTGCAACTCCAGCTCTTCCTCCTCTGTCGTGAGGCATTCGTCGTAACGAGCCAGCAAGGCCCGCATACGTGCTTCTTTGTCGCTCATCAGTTTCATCTTCTCTCTTGCATCAATGCTTCCACCGCCTCTCGCAACGCGTGACGAGCTCGTGAAAGGATGGTTCGTACTTGGTTTTCTGCTACACCGATCAGTTCGGCGATTTCGTAAGTGGCATACCCCTCGATCTCTTTGAGGTGCAACACCTCTCGCTGGCGGAGTGGCAGCCGCGCTAAGGCAACTCTTACCAACTCTTTGCTCGACCACTGCTCCACCTCATCCTTCGCCATCGACAGGCTCTCACGCAGTTCACAACTACCCTCGTGCCTTCGCCGAATACGATCAATACACGCGTTACGCAGGGCTGTCAAGGCAAACGCCTCGACATTCCGACATAGAGCCAGTTCGTCGCGTCGTCGCCAGAGCTTTTCGAGCGTATCGTGCGTAGCATCCTCTGCTTCGGCCGAATTGCCCAAGATGCTACACGCAAAACGATACATCCGATTGCGCAGTTGTGTGAGATCTCTATCGAGTAGGGGTGTTGTCATAGCACTTACATAACCATAGACGCACAAAGGTAGCAAAACGCAACATGAAGGGGCAAAAAAAGTCGATTTTTTTCTTTTTTTCACCCCCACCGCTCCACACTCTACAAAAAAAACTGCCCGGCCAACAGACCGAGCAGCTTTCAACCCTCGAATGGAGAACGGAGGATGTACACAACACGCCCCACCTCTACGAGGAATTATCGCGTAGCTATTTCAAGGCTTGCGCAGCAGGGAAAACCGGAGCATACTATGCGTATGTGAGGATTTGACCTGCAAGCATAACGCAGAAAGAGCCTGCGAGAATTTCTCGCAAGAATTACACGAGACCCGAGAATCCCATAAACGCCATCGCCAAAATGCTGGCCGTAATCAGCGCAATGGGTACTCCCTTGAATGCTTTGGGTACATCCTCAAAATCGAGACGCTCACGAATACCGGCAAAGAGTACCAATGCCAACGCAAAGCCAACAGCCGTCGATACGGCAAATGCTACACTCTGCAGCAACGTAAACTCCTTCTGGATCATCGTAATAGCAACGCCCAACACGGCGCAGTTGGTCGTAATCAGCGGCAGGAACACACCCAGAGCCTGATAGAGTGCCGGCGAGACCTTCTTAAGGATGATCTCCACCATCTGCACCAACGCAGCAATGACCAAGATAAAGACGATGGTCTGCATGTACTGAATCTCAAAGGCATTCAGCACATAGGTCTGCAACGGCCAACATACGAGTGCCGTCAATGCCATCACAAAGGTTACGGCAGCACCCATACCCAGCGAAGTCTCCACCTTCGACGAAACGCCCAAGAAGGGGCAGATGCCGAGGAACTGGGCCAATACAACGTTATTGACGAAGATGGCTCCAATGATGATTGCAAAATAGGTAATCTCCATAACTATTTCTTGGTTATTTTGTTAAACAATACCATCAGATAGCCCAGCGTGAGGAAACCTCCCGGAGCCAGCACAAAGACAAGCGGCATATAATCGGCCGATCCGAGATCGTAGCCAAAGATAGCACCACTACCCAGAATCTCGCGCACGGCACCGATGATCGTCAGTGCAAGCGTAAAGCCCAAGCCGATACCCACACCGTCAAGTGCCGAAACAAACGCACCATTCTTCGAAGCAAAGGCCTCGGCACGACCCAGGATGATACAGTTCACCACAATCAGCGGGATGAATACGCCCAACGAGGCATACAAAGCCGGCACGAAGGCCTCCATCAACATCTGAATGATCGTCACGAACGAGGCAATCACCACAATAAAGGCCGGAATACGCACCTTGTCGGGAATCAGATTCTTGATCAGCGAGATTACGATATTCGACATGATGAGCACAGCCGTCGTAGCCAGACCCATACCCATACCGTTCTCGGCCGACGTCGTCGTACCCAGTGTGGGGCACATACCCAGCACCAATACGAATACCGGGTTACTCTTCAGAATGCCATTCAGGACAACTTGCAACTTATTCATTTTGACCTCCTTCCTGAGCCACAGGCTCTGCTGTTTCAACTTCGTTTGTTGCCGTCTCGGTTGTCTCGGCCGCTACAGCCGTAGCACCCGAAGCCACATCCGTAGGCTGCGAGCCCGTCGAGACGCTCTTGAAAGCCATCCATGCACGGTTCACGGCATCGACATAGGCACGCGACGAGATCGTAGCGGCCGTCAGTGCATCGACATCGCCACCATCCTTCGTAACGGCCAGCTTGCCATCTACGAGCTTCTTGGTCTCCAATTTCTGGTCCTTCACGGCCTTGAGCAGCGGGTTACCCTCGTCGCACATCTTCGTACCCAGACCCGGCGTCTCGGCCTGCTGCAACACGTTTACATTATTGACCGTACCATCGGCCAGGAAACCGACCATCAGCTTCACAACACCGCTGAAGCCCTGCTTGGTCATGGTCTCGACTGCATAGCCGACTACCTCACCGCCCTTGGTTGCGGTATAGACCTTGATCGGCAGCTCGTCGATCGTCAAATCCTCCGTAGCGGTGGCCTCAAAGGCCGGAAGCACCTGCTCCAAAGCCTGCTTCGTAGCAGCCTCCTTCGCCTGGGCAATCGGCTCGACGGTAATCTGGTTCACATAACCCACTCCGGCCGATGCCAGCAGCGTGATCGTAAAGAGCACGGCTACCATATTAAAAAGTGTACTTTTCATCTCTTTGCCCTCCTTACTATTTCACGCCAAAGCGCTTCGGTTTGATATACTTATTAATAAGAGGTACGACGGCGTTCATGATCAGAATCGCGAACGACATACCCTCGGGATAGGCACCCCACAGACGAATGCACATCGTGATTGCACCGATACCCACGGCAAAGATCACCTGACCCTTGACCGTCATAGGCGAGGTCGCATAATCCGTAGCCATGAAGATCGAGCCGAGCAGTGCACCACCGGCCAATACATGGAAGAGCGGGAATTGCCACATATACGTCACATCTGCACCCTCACTCGTAGCAGCTACCACAAAGGCGAACAACGCCATCGTGCCCAGTACCGTTACGGGGATATGCCACGTGATCACCTTGCGCACCAACAGGTAAACAAAGCCGATCAGCAGTGCCACAGCGGCCACCTCACCGAGCGAACCGGGCATATTACCCAGCAGCAGGTCCTGCATCGGCAGTGCACCGGCACCCACCGTCGAAGCCTTCACGGCTGCCAGCGGCGTAGCACCCGAGAGTGCATCCAATGCGGGATTCTCAACCGCGGGGAACTTAGTCATCTGCACCGGATAGGCGATCAAGAGGAATACACGACCCACCAGAGCGGGGTTGAAGGGGTTCTTACCCAGACCACCGAAGGTCATCTTCGCCACACCGATAGCTACAAAAGCACCGATGACGATGATCCACCAGGGAATAGTCGAGGGGAGGTTGAAGGCCAACAGGACACCCGTCACGACAGCCGACCAGTTGCCGATCGTCGAGGGGCCTTTGACCATCAATTTCTGAATCAGATACTCGAACAGCACACACGAAGCGACCGAAATGGCTGTTACCATAAGTACGTTCACACCAAACACGATCGTCGAGACAATCAGCGCCGGGATGAGCGCGATGACTACATCACGCATGATCGAGGCGGTCGATTGAGCCGACTGCACGTGGGGTGACGGCGAGACAATAAGTTTGTTTGCCATAATTATCTTTCTGTTTTTCGTTTACTTTTTCGGTGCTTGTGCAGCCATGCGGGCGCGGATCAGGCCCATCACCGTCTGCTTACCCAGGCGTACCCAGTCTAACAACGGCAGATACGAGGGGCAGGTCGATTGGCAGCAACCACACTCGATACACGAGGTGATCATCTGTGCCTCCATCTCATCCCACTGCTTCTTTTGAGCCAACTTGGCCAGCAGATAGGGCTCCAGACCCATCGGGCAGGCCGAAACGCACTTGGCGCACTTCATACACTGACCCGGCGTCTTGCGCTCAGCATCCTTACCACTCATGATCGTGATACCCGAGCAACCCTTCGTGACGGGCGAGTCGAGGTTCACCATCGCACGACCCATCATCGGGCCACCGTTGATCACCTTACCGGCATGCTCCGGCAGACCGCCTGCAGCCTCGATCAAGGCCGAGATCGGCGTACCCATGCGCGTCAGCAGGTTCTTCGGATTCTTCACCTCCTTACCGGTGAGCGTCACGACGCGCTCGATGAGCGGCATCTGCTTCTGCACGGCGCGGTAGACAGCGTAGGTCGTCGAGGCGTTGCAGACCACAGCACCCACGTCGATCGGCAGCGCCGGCGGAGGAGGTACCTGGCGACCCGTGATGGCAGCAATCAGCTGCTTCTCACCGCCCTGCGGATACCTCACCTTCAGGGGAACGATCTCAATACCCTTAAACTTCGTGGCCAACTGCGCCAAGTGGGCAATGGCATCGGGCTTGTTGTTCTCGATACCTACGTAGGCCTTCTCGACACCGATAGCCTTCATCAGGATCTCGACACCGACGAGCATCTCCTCGCCCAGCTCCAGCATCGTACGATGGTCCGAAGTCAGATAAGGCTCACACTCTACACCGTTGATGATCAGGCACTCGGCCTTCTTTCCGGGAGGAATCGAGAGCTTCACATGGGTCGGGAACGTAGCACCACCCATACCCACGATACCGGCCTCCTTGATGGCGGCGATAATCGCTGCGGGCTCCAGGTTGCAATCACGCTTGATCTCCGTCGAGCGGTCGATCGTCTCTACCCACTCGTCGCCCTCGCGCTTGATCGTAATCATCATCTGGCGCAGGCCCTGGCCATTGAGCTGCATATCGACTGCCTGCACCGTACCCGAGATCGGGCTGTGGATGTTGGCCGACATGAAACCCGTAGCCTCGGCGATCTTCTGACCCGTGAGGACCTTATCGCCCTTTGCCACGATCGCCGTAGCAGGCGCACCGATATGCTGTCCGAGCGGGATCTGTACCACCTCGGGCAACGGCAACACCTCGATTGCCTTGGCGCGACTCAATTTATTTTCCGACGGATGCACTCCGCCAATTGGAAATGTCTTCATATCTAATCTGTTTCTCGTTTGACGATGGGTTAATTTACTCGGCCTTCTTGCCACGTACCAGACAGAGCGGATTCTTACCCGACTCCTTCAGCTCGACAACATTGCCGGCAACCGACGTAGCAGCCGCCGAATCCATCACCGCCTTCTTCGGATTGAGCAGGATCAGCGGGTTGGTACCCGAAGCCTTCAACGCGATCGTTGCGGGACCCTCCACCGACTTCGGAGCAGCTGCCGGAGCAGCTGCAGCGGCAGCCGGAGCGGCCTTCGGTGCCGGCTTCGGAGCCTTCGGAAGCGGATCCATGCCGACCAACGTGATGGCACCCGTCGGACACTCATTGACGCACTTGCGGCACAACTTACACTTCTGCGGATCGATGTAGGCCAGATGGTTCTCGATCGTGATAGCACCAAAGGGGCAGACCTTCTCGCACTTACCACAAGCGACGCAACCCGCCTTGCAGGCACGGATCACATGTGCGCCCTTCTCCTTCGAGACACACGACACATAGACTGCACGATTCTTCGGCCACTTCTTGCGCAGCTCGATCACCAACTTCGGACAAGCCTTCACACAGGCGCCGCAAGCCGTACACTTGTCGGCATCGATCTCCGGCAGACCCGTCTTCGGGTTGATCTTGATGGCATCGAAATTACATACCTTCACGCAGTCGCCGTAACCCAGACAGCCAAATGCGCAGCCCGTCTCACCCACATAGAGCGAGGCTGCCACTGCGCACGATTTCGCGCCATCGAACTGATTCGTTCGCGGACGCTTCTCGCACGTTCCACCGCAACGTACCGTAGCCGTTTGCGGCTCCTTCTCTGCCGCGGTCTTACCCAGGTAGGTAGCCACAGCCTTCATCGTTTCGCCACCGCCAACAGGACAGAACAGCGACGAGATGTCGTCGTTCTTCACCAATGCATCCGCGAGACCACGGCAACCTGCGAAACCGCAACCGCCGCAATTAGCTCCCGGAAGCATCTTCTCCACGTCGTCGATACGCGGGTCCTCCTCCACTTTGAAGGTCTGAGCCACAAAGTAAAGAATCACCGCCGCGAGCACTCCCAACGCACACAGCGTCAAGATCGTGTAAAGTAATACTTCCATTTAGATTTGAGTTATTGTAAATTGAATTGTGTTGTCTATCTTCTTACGCATCAGGCGCAATACACCATAATAAACCACCACAGCGGCCAGCGTCACTGCGACCGCTATGCCCTCGTTCACGCCACACGCCGTAGCTCCGATCAACGTTGCCAGCAGCACGACAAGAGCCCCGACATAGGCCAGCAGAACAGCCCGCGCACCGACGCGCTGCTTAACCCCAACCAGCACCTCCTGATCGACGGCATAATCGGCCGCCGCAGCCGTATAGATCTGCACCCGTTTTTCGGTCGCCTCGGCCAATCCGCACGCGCTCTTCGCGGCACACGAGCCACAAGCACTGCGTGAGATGATGGCCACCTCGACCATGCCCGGCTCAACACGCACCACCCGTCCGCTATGTTGAATCTCCTGCGCCATCAAAGCTCCTCCCGGAAAAACGTGTTACAAACCCCGTAAACTGAACCTTTCGACCTCTCGATTGCCCTGCTTAATCGCCGTATTTATTCGTCAGCGGCATCAGTCGCTCATGGCCGAAGGCACAAGCCGAAAGGCGCAACACGGGCGGGAACTGGTAGCGTTTCTTCTCGTTGCGCATGATCATGCCGTGGATCTTCTCGACCACCTCCGAGTCGAAGCCCGCGTTGATGATCTCCTCGCGGTGCTGGCTCTCCTCGATCATGCGATAGAGGATGGCATCGACCACCTCATACGGAGGCAGAATATCGCTATCCTTCTGTCCGATATGCAACTCCGACGAGGGCTCTTTATTCAGGATGCTCTCCGGAATCACCTCATCATGTATGCGATTGATATAGCGTGCCACATCGAACATTTCGCTCTTATAGATATCGCCTGTCGGGCTGAAGGCTCCGGCCGTGTCGCCATAGAGCGTACACAGACCCAGCGCATTCTCACTCTTATTCGACGAGTTGAGCAACATGTAGCCCGTCTTGTTTTGCAGGGCCATCAGCAGCACCGTGCGGATACGCGACTGGATATTCTCCTCCGTAAAGTCGAACTCCGTACCGCCGATGACCGGCTTGAGCGTATCGAGCACGCTGTTATAGACATCCGAAATCGGAATCACATTGTAGCTAATGCCTAAATTCTCGGCCAACGCCTTGGCATCCTCGACCGACATATCGGGCGAGAAGGGCGAGGGCATCAGCAGCGCATGCACATGCTCCTTACCCAAAGCCTCCACCGCCATGCAGGCCACTACTGCCGAGTCGATACCGCCCGACAGACCCACACAAGCCTTCTGGTAGCCATTCTTATGATAGAAATCGCGCAAGCCGCAGCAAGCCGCCTTATAGACCATCTCCGTACGGTTACGCTCCTTCTGCACCTGAATAGGCTCATACTCGGCCTGCGTATCGTAGATCTGAAAATCCTCCTCGAAGCTCTTCAGCAGCATCAGCGTCTCGCCCTGGCTGCTCATCACGCCCGACGAACCGTCGTAAACGATCTCCGTCGAGCCACCCACCTGGTTGATCAGCACGATGGGCTTACCTTCCACGAAGGCGATGTTGCGCATCGTCTCGTAGCGATACATCATCACCCCCTTGCTATATTTGCGGGCATTGATCGAAAGGATCAGCTCGGCATCGCGGTCAAACTCCGACTCGCGGCGCAGGTCATCACCCACCACCACGACGCATTTATGACCCTTGACATAGACGTAGTCATAACCGGTCGAGCTATTCAAGAAGCCCATCTCGCGGCGGGCCGTAATGTGACGCTTGGCAATGGTTTGTACCACCTCGCCATCCTCGATCACCACGGCTGCACTCACTGTACCCACCTCCGTCAAGACGGGAGCACCGACAATAGCCATGATGCCCTTGCAGTGCGATGCGATCTGCTCGATCGCCTCTTCACAGAGTTCGAGGAAGGTGGTTTTACGTAATAAGTCGAATGCGGGAGTGCCACTGACGGCTTGTTCGGCGAAGAGAATCAGATCGGCCTTTTCGGCCTTGGCGCGTTCGATAGCCCCCACGATTTTCACATAGTTGCCATCAATATCACCAATCGTATAGTTCAATTGAGCCAGTGCAATTTTCATTGTCCTGTTTAAGTTAGGTCGGTTTGTAACTTCGCAAAGATAACGATTATTTATAATAATCGGAAATATTTTCGGTGTTAATAATCTAACAACATCACCCGATTGGCATCATTTTTCAAAAAAAGAGCCACTTGAGCCCTTTTTCGCCGCTCCGATCCCAGCAAAAGAGCTCCACCCGCAACCTTCATCGAAAAAAGCGCAACACCCCACACGCCCTATCCTGCCACAAAAAAAAGAGGGATACTCCTTTTCGGAGCCCCTCTCTTTTTCGTTCACACCAGCCAAACGGCCTACTCTTCCACCTCGGGATCAGCCACCAGAATACGACCGCAATACTCGCAGATGATAATCTTCTTACCCTGACGAATATCAGCCTGACGCTGGGGAGGAATATGGTTGAAGCAACCGCCACAAGCATCGCGCTGCACAGTCACAACAGCCATACCGTTACGCACATTCTTGCGAATGCGGTTGTAGGCCGTAATCAGACGCTCGTCGATCTTCTGCTTCGCCTCCTCGGCCTGCTGCATATACTCAGCCACCTGCGGAGCCGTCTCCTCCTCGATGCTCTCCAGCTCATCCTTCTTGACCTTCAGGTCGGCAGCGCGCTCGGCAGCAGCCTCCTCGGCAGCCTCCAGCGTCGCCTTCTTGGCCTTCATAGCATTCGTATATTCGCGCAGACGCTTCTCGGCCAACTCAATCTCAAGCCCCTGATACTCAATCTCTTTCGAGATGGCATCAAACTCGCGGTTGTTGCGCACGTTGTTCTGCTGCTCCTTGTAGTTGCCAATCATGATACGCGCCTGATCCACCTCGCGCTTACGCTGGTTGGTCAAGGCTTTGATCTCCTCAATCTCGGCGTTGATGTTTTCGATGCGGGTCGTCAAACCGGCCATCTCGTCCTCCAGGTCCTCCACCTCGAGCGGCAGTTCACCCTTCACCTTGTTGATGGCGTCGATTTTGCTGTCAATCTTCTGCAACTCATAGAGCGCCAGGATCTTCTCCTGCATCGAGTAATCCACCTCGGCAGTCTTCTTTTGTGTAGCCATATATCGTTGTTTTAGTTTATCTTAGCACAAATAGTGAATCGGCGTTCGCGCCTCCGCACTCTTCAAGAGTGCAAAGGTACTAATTTTTTTTGATAAAATATCAAATAAAATATCAATTGCGCAATATTCACTCTCAAAATGGCCGATATCGGCCACCGTCAAGGCCCCGTCGGGGGTCATAAAGTCGTTGTATTTCAGGTCGGCCGTCAGGTACAGATCGGCTCCGGCACGACGTGCCTGACCGATGAGCGAAGCCCCGGCACCGGTGCACAAGGCCACGCGCCGCACCTGCTCGGTAGCCGGTGCACTATGGCGCACCACCCCCAGATGTAACCGTTCCTTGACCTGACGCAGGAAGTCGATCGTCGCCATCGGCTCGGGCAGATTGCCCACCACGCCAAAGCCAACACCCTCGCCCTTCTCCGAAGGCTCTAACAGTTCGCGCTGCTCGATGCCCAGCTCGGCAGCCAGTCGCCAACTCATCCCTTCGGGGGCACTATCCAGATTCGTATGGCAGGCATAAAGGGCGATGCCACGTCGAATAGCCCGCTCGACACATCGCTCCACGGGGGTTGCCGAATTGAAGCGTTTGAGCGGGTGGAAGATGATAGGATGGTGTGTGATAACCAGATCACACCCCTCGCGTTCGGCCTCATCCAGCACCTCGTCGGTCACATCGACAGCCAACAAGGCCCGATGCACCTCATCCTCCATGCGACCCACAATCAGGCCGGCATTATCGTAACTCTCCTGCCAGGCAAGGGGCGCAAAGGCCTCAATGGCGGCAGCTATCTCTCGAATTTTCATCGTTCGGTTGTTGCTTTTTTACCACACATTCCACGCCCTAAAAGAGCGACTGCTCATAGAAGGCAAACAGCTCCTTCTCGTCGTCGTTCTTCTTCTTGCGCGCACGCTTAACCCGCGGTTTCTCCTCCACCGGTGGTGTCTGCTCGAGGTGCAACACGGCACGTCCCTGCTTATCGGGGGCAGGCGTATCGGAGATCTCCTGCTCACGGTCGATCAGCGCGTCGGCATCCGCCTTCAGATCCTCGCGCACCTCCTCGAGCATCGCCCGAATGCGTTGCAGCCGCTCCATCAGCTCGGCGTTGCGCGCTACGGTTCCCGTCTTACGCTCCTCGCGCAGGGCCTTCTTCGCGCCATCGAGCGTCATACCACGCTCCTTGATCAGGTGGTAGAGCGTCTTGAGCAGTTCGATGTCGCGCGGCGAATAGTGGCGATTGCCCTTCTTGTTGCGCATCGGCTTCAAGGCAGGGAACTGCTCCTCCCAATAACGTAACAGCGAAGGTTTTACATCGAACATCTCGGCAACCTCGCCCATCGAGTAAAAGAGTTTTTCGGCCATATTGTCTTCAAAAAATTAGATATCTTGTTTCAAAATGCGCAAGGCATTGGGATACATATTATTCACCCGATTGCCAATGCGCTTGGCAAAGCCCAACGCCAACCCGTCATAGCAGACCAGGTTGATACCTTCGGTAAAATGCTCCGCCGTCAGCTCGCCTCGACGCAGGTAGGCAAGCGCCTCCTCTCTGTCGAGCGCAGCCACGGCCACCGAGGCACGATTCAGCCCCACATAGTGCGCCAAGGCCTGGTCGGGCTTCAACCGCCCCTTGAAGAGTTGGCCCATTCCAACACCCGAATAGAGCGTCGGCACCCACTCCGAAATCCCCTTCAGCGCATCGACCTGCCCCTTGGGCCAGCCATAACAGCACTCTCCGGCCTCGACAAAGGCCAATCGCTCCGGCTCGATCACCCACCGCGCCAGCTCCGCACACGAGGCCTTATCGACCGGTGTGACTACCTTGCGTTTGACCTTGGGCAAACGACCGCGTTGAGCCGTCTCTGCCTTCCGCGCCACCGCTGCGAAGAAGCCTTCACCCCGGGCACGATGCGGAAAGAAGCGGAAGGTCTGAAAGGCCCCCACACGACCACAGACAATGCCCCACGACGGATCTACGGCCACCTCCTCGACCTCTTCGAAGGGCTCCTCCACCCACTCGATCAACCGTTCGAGGCTCCCTTCGTCCTCCTCCCGATTGAAGGTGCAGGTGCTATAAATCAGCACACCACCCGGACGCAGGGCCTGCCAAGCAGCCTGCAAAATGGCATCTTGCCGTCCGGCGCACAGATGTACATTCTGTTCGCTCCACTCCTCGCGCGCACCATCGTCCTTGCGGAACATGCCCTCACCCGAGCAGGGCGCATCGACCGCTACGACGTCAAACCACCCCTCGATGGCGGCAAAACGCGCAGCATCGGCACACGTCACGGCGACATTCCCCAGCCCCCATTTGCGGACATTATCGACCAACGCCAACACCCGTTTGCGATCGACCTCATTGGCTACGACCAACCCCTCGGCCCCCACCCTCGAGGCATAGAGCGTCGTCTTGCCACCCGGAGCGGCACACAGATCGAGCAGTCGCGCCCCTTCGATCTTGGCGGGCAACAGTCGTTCGACAAACTGCGACGAGGCCTCCTGCACATAGTAGGCTCCGCCATGAAAGGCTGGATCGAGCGTAAAGGAGGGACGTTCGGCCAAATAGCGACCCGCCTCACTCCACGGAATCGGCTCCATCGCCTCCCACGATGCACGCCGCATCGGATGCAGACGCACCGAGACCGGTTGCGGGCCATCGAGTGCACGGCAGAGGGCTGCGGCCTCCTCCGGACCCAGCTCCTGCGCAATTCGCTCCACAAAACGTTCGGGTAACTGCATCGTGTGTCGGTTACGTAGGCGTTAGAAGAGGCGTTTCTGCACGTCGCGCTTGTCGATCTCGGCACAAATGCGCTCAAAGACCGAGGCGTCGGCGACAAAATCCTCGTTATCCTTATCCACCACCAGGATCGGGCCCTCATACAGCTCCTCGATCCAATGGTTATACTTGCGATTCAATCGCTCGAGGTAGGCCTCGTCGATATTCATCTCATAGTCGCGGCCGCGCTTGTGAATCTGGCGCACTAAAGTCGGCACACTGGCCTTGAGATAGATCAGCAGATCGGGCTTCTGCACCAGGTTGGTCACCAGCTTGAAGATCTGCATGTAGGTCTCGCTGTCACGCTCCGACATCAGCCCCATCTCGAGCAGGTTGCCCGCAAAGATATGGGCATCCTCATAGATCGTGCGATCCTGGATGATCATGTGCTGGCTCTTGTCGGCCAACATGGCCATCGTCTGGTCGATACGGCTGGCCAGGAAGCGAATCTGCAGGTTGAACGACCAGCGGTGCATATCCTCGTAGAAATCGCCCAAATAGGGGTTGTCGATATTCTCCAGATAGGCCTTCGCGCCATAGCGTTCGGTCAGCATCTCGGTCAAGGTCGTCTTGCCGCTACCGATATTTCCGGCAATTGCTATATACATATTGTTTATCTGTTATTTTTGCTTACTCAACTCCTTGTGCATATCATCGGCCACACGACGGTCCTGCACCAAACGCGGCACCTTATTCTTACCGCGGCTCCGCATCCACTGCAAGAAGAATCCCCGCTCGACAAGGGTCAGGTGCTGTCGCTCGATGGTCGAACGACGCTTGGCATCGTAATCCGAGTTCACCGCACGCAGTGCCCGATCCAGCTCCTCGGAGAAGGCCTCGATCGAGGCAGGCTGCTGCTCAAACTCGATGATCCACTCGTGGGCACCCTGCCGATCGACCGACATATAGATCGGGGCCACCGAATAGTCGTGCACCACGGCACCCGTCTTTTGGCACGCCTCGACCAACGCACGGTCGGCATTATCGACGATCAGCTCCTCACCAAAGACATTGATGAATTGGCGCGTACGGCCGGCAAAGCGGATGCGATAGGGATCGGTCGAGGTGAAGGTCACCGTATCGCCAATCTCGTAACGCCACAGACCGTTGTCCGAGGTGATGATGATCGCGTAGGTCTTGCCCACCTCAACGCCTTCGAGCGGCACGATCCGATCCCCATCACGGAACTCATAGAAGGTGCCGTAGTCGAGCATGAGCAACATATCGTCGCGCGAGGCATCATCCTGCGCAGCAAAGAAACCCTCCGAGGCGTTGTAATTCTCCCAATAGTGCATCTGCTCCGAGGGGATCAGCTCCTCAAAGGCACGCCGGTAGGGGGCAAACTCCACACCGCCATGCAGGAAGAGCTCCAGATCGGGCCACACCTCCAGCAGATTCTTCTTGCCCGTATATTGCAAGATGCCGTGCATGAGTTCCAAATTCCACGAGGGCACACCGGCAAAGGCGGCAATGCGCTGCGACGTACACTCGGCCGCGATGCGAGCAATCTTCTGCTCGAAATCGGCCAACAGCGCCGTCTCGATCTTCGGTGCTCGCAACGAAGTGCCCCAACGAGCCGTTTCGTGCAGCAGCACACCCGACAGATCGCCCACCAGATTCTTCCCCTCCATCATGCACGAGCCGCCCAACGTAAGGGTCTTGCCCTGAAGCAATTTCGAGGCAGGATAGGCATCCAGATACATCGCCACCACATCGCGCATACCCAACGTATGGTTCCACAGGATCGAGTGGCGCGTGATGGGGATATATTTACTGCGGTCGGAGGTCGTACCCGACGAGCGGGCATAGAACGAGACGACCCCCGGAGCCGTCACCGATCGTTCTCCGGTCAACATGCGCTCCACATAGCCCTTGAAACCCTCATAGTCGGTCGTCGGCACCGCCTGCTGGAATTGTTCCAACGTGCGCACCCCTTGCAGGCCGTGATCGCGTCCGAAGGCGGTCTTACGACCGGCCGCCAGACGTGCCCGGAATTGCTCCTGCTGCACGGCATGCGGGTGGCGACGAAAATGGTCTATGCGTCGCAGACGATAGTCTAAATAGAGACGAAACAGCTTACTGGTTAAAGACATCGGTTTCTTCGTTTGTTTGCTTCCGTTAATTAAAGTAGTAACCCACCTTTCCGACCGAGGCCGGCATGGCAAAGACCACCACACGATCGTAGGGATTGATCTCCGTGTTCCCCTCGGCAATAAAGACCTTATCACCGCGCACCACACCGCCAATAATCACATCCGAGGGCAGCCCCAGATCGCGGATGCGCGACTTCGTAGCGGGCGAATTGGGCTTGACGATAAACTCCAGCACCTCGGCATCGCTGCCCGTCAGGCACTTAATAGCCTGCACATCGGTAGACATCGTAAAGCGGAAGATATTCGAGGCGGTCACCAACTTCTTATTGATGATCGTGTCGATACCCATCGACTCGGCCAGGTTGATATAGTTCATATTTTCGACCTCGGCGATCACCTTTTTAACCCCCATGCGCTTGGCCAACATCGCAGCCAGAATATTGGTCTCGCTGCGACCCGTGACGGCCACAAAGGCATCCATATTCGAGATACCCTCCTCGAGCATCGCCTCCGTATTACGACCATCCTCGTTGATGATCAGCGTCTTATCCAGCAACTCCGCCAAGCGGTAGGCCTTCTCGGCATTGTAGTCGATCAGCTTGATATTGACCTCCTCCTGCAACTCCATGGCAATGCGCACACCGATGCGCGAGCCGCCCAAGATCATCAGATTCTTGACCTCGATATTCGAACTGCCCGAGAACTCCATCACCTCGCCGACCACATCCTGACGAGCAATGACGTAGGCCACATCGCCCTCCTCGAAGCGCGACTCACTATCGGGGATGATCGTTGCGCCATCACGTGCAATAGCAACCGTACGATACGACAGGGTCTCACCCTCATCGAAGCCGGTCGGCGGATGACCAATCAGCGGCGAGGTAGGCTCCAGGCGGAAGACCGCCAAGGCAAGTTTACCGCTCGAGAAATCGACAAATTCGGTCGTCGAGGTGTGGCCCAGCAGGTTGATCACCTCACGGGCAGCGATCTTCTCGGGATAGAAGAGGTAGTCGATACCCATGTCGATGAACATCTCTTTGTTGTTCGGCTCGAGGTATTCGTTATTATCGATGCGGGCGATCGACTTCTTGGCACCCAACTTTTTCGCCAACATGGCAGCTACGATATTGGCATTCTCCTCGTGGTTGACCGCAATGAAGAGGTCACAACGACGCACCGCCGCGCGACGTAACACCGCTACGGTCGTCGAATCACCCTCCACGGTGATCACATCGGCCAGGTTGGTCACCTCCTCGAGCAGCTTCAGCTCGTTATCAATGACCGTAATATCGTGGCCGTTACCACTTAACATGCGTGCCAGATGGCTACCCATCTCTCCGGCACCTGCAATGACGATTTTCATACAATCAGAGGCTTACGCACCTTGATCTCAAGGCACCTTTTTTGCATTTTAACTGACAAATATATAAATTTGCAGGCGAAAGCACAAATTTATACCTCAAAAAAGAGAAAAGATGGCAGATTGGTTGCTCATAATCCTGATTTCGGTGGCTGCGATTGGCTTTTTCGTGGCAGGACTCTCCCTGACCCTCATCTTCAAAGGACACCACATCGACTCCGAAATCTCGACCAACAAAGATATGCAACGCATGGGCATCAAATGCGCCGTGCAAGAGACCCGCGAGATGGATGGTACGGCCTCCTGCTCCGAGGGAGCATCCCCTTTGCAGGGCTGCTCGGGCAACTGCGGAGCCTGCGACATCGAGCAGAAGTAGCCCCCCCAAAAAAAGCCGCTCGGGGATGTCTGCAACACAGACACCCCCTTTTTTTGAACGGATACGACAAGCGTGAAGGAAGGATCGGTGAGCGCAACACCGCAATCATCTTGTCAGATACGTTCGGTTGTGAACTTTTTATTTATTCAATTCCCACTAAAAATTTCACTCCTAAATCGGGCTAAAGCGCGACCGACCGATAAACCAAGGATTGCTCAGATCCTCCTCGTTGTAGCGCAATCGGCTGCCATCAGCCATCACACAGGTCGAACCACCCGCTTCGCTGAGAATCAACTCTCCGGCCGCCGTATCCCACTCATAGGTGCGCGACGTACGCACGTAGTAGTCGATCGTTCCTTCAGCCAACATGCAAAACTTATACGAACTACCCTGCTCGACAATCTCCAGATCGGGGTACTTCTGACGCAAAGCGTCGATATGCGCCTCGGTCTCCGGCGTGTAATGCAGACGCGAAACAGCCACACGCAGGTGGTCGTGCGGAGCCTGCTCGACCAGTGGCAGCGATTTGCATCCCTGCAGGATCTGCTCCAGACTCCAAGCCGCATCGGCCGTAGCCACCACCCCCTCCTTGAGCGAAGCACCATACCCGCTACCGGCCAGGTAGATCTTCTCAAAATAGGGCACATAGATCACCGCACCGACACATTGGTTATTCTCCATCAAGGCGATATTGACCGTAAATTCGTTATATCCTTCGATAAATTCAGCCGTACCATCCAGCGGATCAACCAGCCAGTAAAGTTCCCAATTGCGACGCTCCTCATAGCCCATCTCGCGTCCCTCCTCGCTCAAGATCGGGATACGCGTCGAGCCCAACGCCTCACGAATGACGCGGTGGGCCTGTCGATCGGCCATCGTAATGGGGGTTTTATCGCTTTTGAGGCTAATATCGTAGTCATCCTTATGACCATGGATCTGCATAATGGCTGCACCTGCACGCACCGCCGCATTCACCATAGCCGGAAGCAACATTTCCAAAATCTCTCGATTGCTCATGATAACAGCGCAATTTTGGTATCTCATCTGTTCGTGTAGTAAAGTTAAGAAAAATTTTAGAATAACAACGTTTTTCGCACAAATATTTTCACAAATCTTTTCCATTTAGTCCGATTTCCCCCACAAAACACCCCATATCGGCCAATCATTTTAGAATCGAGCCAACTGCCGAAGGCGAATTTGCACAACTTCGACCCACAAAAAGGTCACTCCGACAGCCGCCACCGACCACCAAGTCCTCGAATCGGCCAGCCAGAGAGCCGCCAGCACCCCTATTCCGCATATCCGTCCCAGCAGACGTATCCATCGCCACCGAGCGGCCGGCGAGCTAAAAATCGGCCCGGGGAGCCACCTCCCCGACCACAGCCGTGGCAACCGTCGAAAGCCACCGGCCGCCACCACCGATGCGCGCACCTCAAGTCGTGCCGGAAGCCCAATCCACGAGCGAAGCCGATCGAACGAGACCCCTTGCAAGCGATCCACCGCACAGGCCAACCCCTCCACAGCTCCCACTCGCAGCGTCGCACCCGATGGAATCGGCAACAGATATTCATAGGTAGCCACATCGGCCGCCGCGTTCAACCGTTCGTTGCGTGCGAGACGAGGCTCTACATCCAGCAGCACCAACCGCCGAAAGCGACGTTTACGCGAACGATAGAGCCCCACTACGCCCGCTACGGGCAACTCACCACTCGGTGTATACTCGACCCGAATCAGCCGAAAGCGATCGAGCAATTCCTCGAAGAGGATCGGATCACGCGCTCGACGGAGCGTCAAGATCACCTCATAGCGGGGATACTCCACCGCCAGCAGCGCATCAAGCCGTTGCAATGTGCAGCGATCGACGACCAAGGCCGAGATGCCGATCTGCTCGATGGCATCATACAACACACCGTGCTGCAACCGCAGCCATCGACGTCGAAGATGATCGTGCGCCGCCATCCACAGATAGCCCACCGACAACAACACGAAAACGATCAGACCGATCAAGAGGATTTCAGACATACCAACGAACGTTTATAGGAGGCGACCAAGCGTTCCGAATAGGGACTTTCGACCGCGCCAAAGAGCGATCGCAACTGCTCGGCCGTGTACTCCTGGCTGACCATATAGCGCAGCAGCGAGCGTCGTTCGGCGGGCGACAGGCGGCGAATGCGCAGGATCACTACCCGTCGCTGCATCGGGCGATGCAGGGCCGCCAACACATAGAGGGCTCGCACGCCCACTCGCCCCGTGCGGGCCACCAGGCGCAACAACTCCGGCTCGGCCTGTTCGATGCCAAACTGTACGACTAACGCGAACCCGATGCGGTTCAAATTCTCATTGGAGGCCGCTAAAAGCGGCTGATAGGCGATTGGCAACGCTCCCCGACGCAACAAATGGAGTATCTCGGCTATCTCCGCACCCCGCATCGGCTCGTCGTATTCGGCCACCAGGCGCAACATCTGCTCGGGTTGTGCGGCCAATTGCACGAGCAACGCGGCAAAGCGCACCTCCCGCTGCCGATCCATCCGATAGCGCGCCACCTCCGCCATGGCTCGCTCTCCGAGGGGCAGATCCGCCAACAAACGCAAGCAGCAGGCACGACGCAAGCCCCGCGATCGTCGGGCACGCCGGAGCAGATACCGCTCCAAGCCATAGGCCCGAACGATCATCTGCAAGGTGGTACGATCAGCCCCATAGGTGGCCGAAATCAACCGCGAAAGGGTCTCGGCAAGGCGCATCCGATCGACCGAAGATCGCGAAAATGGCAACAGCAACCGCTCCTCCTCCGCGATCCACGGCCGGGCCATCCACCGAGCCACCACCCGCCGCGCCACCTCATCCAGACCACGCTGCTGTCGGCGCAAGCAGGCCGTATAGGCGATTTTGCCGAGCAGCCGGAGCAGCAACAGGCCAACCACTATACTATAACATATATAAGGTATCTGAATCATTCTGCCAATGCCTGCATCACCTTGGCCCGCAACCGCCCGGGATGGAGCGGCAGGGTCATGTATTGATCTACGCCACACTCGAGCATCCCCAGCACGGTCTGCTCCCCATGCTGCCAAGCCACCAAATAGATTTCCGGCGGACGCAGGCGGTAGGGACGCAGCCGCAGCAACCACCCCTCACCCCGACGCAAAAGCCCCACGCCCACGATGATCACGACCTCGTAGCTGCGCGAGACGGTCATACGGCGCAACTGCTCCGGATTTCGCGCTACAGCGAGTTCAATCCCCTGCTCGGAGAGAATCGTCTCGATCAGGGTTGCCCAAAGGCCCTCTTCGGAGTAGATCAGGATGCACGCCATCGGAAGCTCATTGTGTCGGGGTGGAGGTCAGCCCAAAACCGTGCCAAACCCCTTCAGCAGAAAAAAGTTTATGGTTTATTTGTTTATCCGCAAAATATGGTCTATATTTGCAGTCCAAAATGCGCATTGCGCACAACAAACAATTATTCAATGTACGTTATTGTAGAGATTGCAGGTCAGCAATTCAAGGCTGAGAAAGGTCGGAAACTTTATGTTCACCGTCTCCAGGGCGAGGTAGATTCGTCCGTAAGTTTCGACAAGGTCCTGCTCGCAGAGAACGACGGTCAGGTAAAAGTAGGTGCACCTGTTGTAGAAGGCGCCTCGGTAAAGTGCAAGATCCTGAAGCACCTGAAGGACGACAAGGTCCTGGTCTTCAAGAAGAAGCGTAGAACGGGTTACCAGAAGTGTAATGGCCACCGCCAGTACCTGACCCAGATTCTCGTTGAGGAGATTGTTGCGTAATTAACCTTAAAAAACTGAAGAAGAATGGCACACAAGAAAGGTGTAGGTAGTTCGAAGAACGGCCGTGAGTCGGAGAGCAAGCGACTCGGTATCAAGTTGTTCGGTGGTCAGTTCGCTAAGGCCGGCAACATCATCGTTCGCCAGCGTGGTACGGTTCACAACGCAGGTGAGAACGTAGGTATGGGTAAGGACCACACGTTGTTTGCCCTGGTTGACGGAACGGTAACGTTCTGCAAGAAGGGTGAGAACAAGTCCTACGTGAGCGTTACTCCGCTGGCTGAGTAAGCGCACGCACGATCCAAGAAAAAAGGGCTTCCGAGCATTCGGAGGCCCTTTTTGTATTGGGAGTTGTTACCGGCCTAAATAACGTTGCGCAAAAAGCTAAAAGCCTAAAGATTAAAAAGCGGACACGGCGCGCACATAGTTGTCGAAGCTCCTATCGTAGTAGCCGGTGTTGCCACTGCGCATATCGACAAGCCACGCGCAGAACGCACCATCAGAGTATTGATAATCATACTCCGTCGAAGACCAATAGTATTTACCGAGATCTCCCTTGTTGGGTAATTTCGTACCCCCTTTGGCCGCTAAAGTACGATTTACAGCGTCGTGTACGCTGTCGTTCAGTGTAAACAACTTTAGCTCCTCGATAGCGGGCAGATACCACCCCGAACCCAGCCGAGCACACCAGGCAAAGGCAGGATAGTCTGTGCGCCAATTCGGGCGTTGCTGGACGGCTTGCATATTGGCTGCGCCATTCGTCTTACTGGAGGCTCCGATCAGCTGTTTTTGTTCGTTCTTATTAGATGACCATTGCAATATTTCACTCGATTGCGTCATGCTAACAATTTTCCCATGCTTGCCTGTTTCATCCACATAGAAGACCACGCCCTCTTTGCCATTGACATTGTAGTAGTCGCCGACTTTGTAGGTTTTATTCGCAGCTTCGCGAGCCAACCGTTCGCGTTCCGCCTTTTCGGCTTCCTCACGCGCTTCGCGCTCACGACGCTCCTTTTCGGCCTTCTCTTGGGCGGCTTGTTCGGCTGCAAGACGCTCGCGTTCAGCCTTTTCAGCCGCTAATCGTTCTTGTTCTGCTTCTTCCTTTTCTGCTTTCTCTTTGGCCAAACGATTCGCTTCTGCCTTTCGAGCAGCGGCATTGGCTTTGTCGGTGCTATCCTTGACAAAGGCAGCACGTTCGGCTTGCACATATTCGAGGCTGTCTTGATAGAGTTGGGCCTGTTTTAGACTATCTCGAACAAACTGCAACTCATCCACACGGCTTTTAATAGCACGTCCGCCAAAAATACCACCCACAATCAACAGCAACGCAGCCACCATCCACAACCATTTTTTCAGGCTTGGGGTTGAAGGAGTGGGAGGTGTGGGAGGAGTAAGCTCGGCAGATTCATCATCGGACTCCCGATGCCCCAAAGCCTCGTCTCCCTCTTCAAATTTAGGCAGAAAATCTATAACCGACTTATATTCGTCAAACGGAATCGACTGAATGTGTCTTAAACTAATCGGCAGAGATTTGGTATCAACGCCTTTCAAGATTGTGACAATATTACCTTTTTTATTGCCGGAACGTTGCTCTTCCAAAAATAGACGCCACTCATTCTCCACGTACTCGGTAGTAACATACTCTACCTTAGATGCAAACAAAATAAGATGATCGGATGCTTCCAGCGCAGCATCGATCACTTTACCATAAAAGGTCTTTCCTTTTTTACGCAGTTCCGCATCGGCAAGAAATACTTTATAGTTTAATTCCGGGCCTGTTAGAAAGTTATAAATTTGCCGAGCAAACTTATAATCTTCACTTTTGCAAGAAATAAATACATCGTATTTCATGGGGAGTAGTAGGTTGTTTAACTTAACAAAGGTAGTGAAAAAAAAGAAACTGACAAATAATAAGTACGATTAAACCATTCTGCCGGTTTTTTAAGAAAAAAAGGCAGACAGGTGAACGCCTTCCCTCAAAGCCACAAAAAAAACGTATAGCAAGTGTAAATTTCAAGGCTTGCGCAGGGAGGCAATGCGGAGCATACTGATACGTATGTGAGCAATTGCCGACCAAGCGTAACGCAGAAATTTCGCTTGCTATACGTTTTTTTTCTATCGGCGGAACTCAACAACCAACGCCTCTCGCGCACCTACCACAATCGGCCGGGTCGGATCAAAGACCTCGCCCGTGAGCACGTTGCGACCCTCCTTCAACGAAGAGGTGATCTCGGCATAGTTGGCCCAGGGGATCGTCTTGCGACCTCGCGAATTATTGATATAGACAAAGACCGCGTCGGTGTCGTTGTAGCGGAAATAGGCATAAGTGTTGTCGCGCGAGCCAAAATGGAGCGTGCGACCCGAATGGATCACCTCCTTCGTCTTACGCCAATTGAACAGTTGCTTGACGTGGTGATAGACCTCGGCGGCATCACCCTTGAGCTGCTCGGGGTCGAAGTAGTTCACCTCGTCACCCGGCCAGCCACCCGGCGAATCGACACGCAGACCACCGTGGCCCTGCTTGAGATCCTTCGAGCGGATCATCCACTCATCGCCGGCGTAGAATTGCGGAATACCGCGCATCGTGGCCAAGAGCGTCATTGCCAACTTCACACGGGCCGTATTGCCACGCAGCACATCGGCAATGCGGTCGATGTCGTGGTTGCCCACGAAGATCATCATCTTCGAGAGGTCGTGATAGACAAAGTCGTCCGACAGGGCATTATAGACGCGGATCATACCCTCGCCCCACTGCAACGAGTCGGTCGGCAATGCCATTGCAATAGCATCACGCAGCGGGAAATCCATGATCGAGGGCAGATGCGAATCAAAGCCGTCGTGGTTCGGATGGCCACCCTGCCAATAGGCCAACTGCGGAACATCGGCCGTCCAGCACTCGCCCACGATATTGAGGTTCGGGTACTCGGCCAACACCGACTGGCACCACTGGCTCATCGGGCCCTTCTCGTTGTAGGGATAGGTATCGACACGCAGACCATCCAGATCGGCATACTCGATCCACCACACAGCCCACTGCTTGAAATAGTGCAACAGGTAGGGGTTATCGAGGTTCATGTCGGGCATCGAGGTGTCGAACCAGGCACTCTCCTGCATCATCAGATCGTACTGCGAAGCATTCGGATCCATGTTGGTCGAGAAGAGGTTGTTCGTGCGCGTAAACTCGTCGAATTGGTGGACCCAATCGGTAAAGGGCAGATCCTTCATCCACCAATGGCTGATACCGCAGTGGTTCGTCACGATGTCCATGATGATCTTCAGATCGCGCTTGTGTGCCTCGGCCACATACTCGCGGTAGAGCTCATTGGAGCCCATGCGCGGATCGAGGTGGTAGTAGTCGCCACACGCATACCCGTGGTAGGAGAAGATCGGCTCATTGTCGAGCAGCAACGGCGTGGACCAGATGGCCGTCATACCGAGGTCGGCAATGTGGTCCAGGTGGTCGATCATACCCTGCAGGTCACCACCATGACGGCCATGCAGGAAGTCGCGGTCGGCCTTCTCGAGGGTCGAAGGGGTCGAATCGGTCTCGGGCGAGCCGTTGGCAAAGCGGTCGGGCATGAGCAGGTAGATCACATCGGCAGTCGTGAAGCTCTGACGCTCACGCGAGCCCTCGCGGCGCGCTGCCAGCTCATAGGGCACCTTAAATTCATCGCCCTCGCGCGAGAAGACCAGGTAGCGCGTACCCGGCTCGGCCGTGGGGTCGATCTCCACATCGGCGAAGAGGTAGTTGGGGCTGTCCGCGCGGTGCGTTCCGGTGATGCGAGCCCCCTCACCCTCGATACGCACCTCGTACATCGAGAGCGAATCGCCATGCAAGAGCAGTTGCAGGGGGGTATTCATTCCCACCCACCACGAGAGTGGCTCCACATGGTGCAAACGGCCCTCGGTAGCCACTTCAACCTCGGTAGCCGATGAGGTGGCCGGAGATGTTGTCTGACACGATACAGCAGCCATAGCAAGGATCGGTGTTAGATAGTGAATCAGTTTCATAACGTATCTTGGTAATCAACGTAGGCCGCAGGTGGCGCCTTTACACGCCCCTGCGACCTTTGGTTACGGTTTTATTTGCGGATCTCGACACGATAGCCCCAAGCCGGCAGCGTGAAGGCCTCACCCAGCTCGTTCTCAACGCCATACATATCGACATAGGCACCCTGCAACTCCGTCGGCAGGTTGATCGTCTGCTCCTCGGTCGAGAGGTTGAACAGCGCAAGCACCTTGTTGCCCTCGACCTCGCGCGTGAAGGCCAGCACCTCCTCGGGTACACCGGCTACATAGACAGCCTCACCACCCTTCTCACCGGCCCAGAGTGCCGGATTGTTGTGACGCAGGGCGTTGAGCGTGCGATAGAGCTCCGTATATTCGTTCGGCTCCCAAGCCGGAATCGGGTCCTTCTCGAAGAACTCGAAGCGGTGGTCATAGCCCACCTCCTGACCCGTATAGATCAGCGGCTGGCCCTGCGGCAGGAGGTAGGTCAGCACGGCCATCGTCTTGACAGCATCGCCCAGACGCTCAAACTCGGTACCCGACCACGAGTTCTCGTCGTGGTTCGAGGTGAAGGTGAGCTGGATTGCCTCGCGCGGATACTGCTCCGTGAACTCCTTGATCCACTCCTTGAAGGCTGCCGTCGTACGCTTACCCTGGGCTACATCGTTGATCACGTCCTTGAGTTTCCAGGCATAGCAGGCATCGAAACCGTCGGCATGGAAGTTCGGACCCTCACCCTCGGCCAGGAAGTAGAGGTCGGGGTTGATTGCACGCAGCTCGGCCCATGCAGCCTTCCAATAGTCATCGGGAATCTCACCAGCCACATCGCAACGGAAGCCATCGACACCCTTTGCTACCCAGAATTTCAGCACCTCCTTCATCTCGGCATGCACCTCGGGGGTCTCGTAGTTCAGCTTGGCAATATCCCACCAATCATACTGCACGACGGGTACACCCAGCGAGTCGCGGACATACCAATTGGCCGGTTTCTCATCGACCCAAGCAGCATCGGGCGAGGTGTGGTTGGCCACATAGTCCAGAATCACTCGGAAGCCCAGCTCATGGGCCTTGGCCAAGAACTTCTCGAAATCCTCCATCGTACCGAACTCGGGATTGATGGCGCGATAGTCGCGGATGGCATAGTACGAACCGAGCGTACCCTTGCGGCCCTTCTCGCCAATGGGGTGGATCGGCATGAGCCAAATAATATCAACACCCAGCTCCTTGAGGAAGGGCAGACGCTCCTCGGCCGCAGCAAAGGTACCCTCGGGGGTCTGCTGACGGACATTCATTTCATAGACAACCGAGCCATAGACCCAGTCGCGGTGTGCCGACTCGGTAGCGGGAGTCGAACCGCAGTTGCTCCACCAAAAGTAGAGACCTACACAGGCAATAACTGCCAAAAAGAGAATTCGTTTCATCGTTTATTGGTTGTTTTTCGTAATAATTTCAAACGAAGTGGGAGCCACGGTCAGCGTCACACGACCCTCCTCGAGTTGGAAGTCGTTGCCGAAGTGGGCTACCCAGGGTTGCGAAGCATCGAGCGTAGCGGGCAGGTCGGTCTTGATGGTCACCTCCTTATAGCCCGTATTGAGTGCCACGAGGGTCCACTCACCCATATAGACACGCACAAAGAGCCACAACGAGGGGGTCACGGCCAACGTCTGCATATCGCCATAGAGGAGCGGCATATTCGTACGACGCAGGTGCACCAACTCGCGCGTCAGGGCAAACTGTGCCTGCTCGGCCTCGTTGTACCCCTCGAAGCGCATCATACGGCGGTTGTCGGGATCGTTACCGCCCGGCTCGCCATACTCGTCGCCCTGATAGATACACGGCACACCCGGAATGGTCATATTGAGCGCATTGACCAACGCCAACTTCTTATAACCCACCGGATCGCCCACCTCGATCTTGCGCAACCAACCGGCTGCCTTATGATCCTCGTCGGGGTCGAGCGTACCACCCGCCAACGAGATCAGACGACCCTTGTCGTGGTTGCCGGTGATGTTACCCATCGTGTGGTGCGAACCATACACACGCTCCGACTCGGCCACAACAGCAGCCAACTTCTCGACCGAATGGTCGCGGGTCAGCACATCGAGAGCCGTATGATAGACATTGAAATCGAACTGGGCATTGATCATACCGCTGCGCACATACGAGCCGATCAACGCCGGATCGCCATACGTCTCACCGATCTGCCACAACTCACGATCCGTCACGCGCTCGCGCAACTTCTTGGTCAGCGTACGCCAATAGCCCAGCGGAATATGCTTGCAGGCATCGTGGCGGAAGCCGTCAAAATCATACTCGGTCATCCAGAAGGTGGCCGAGTCGGTCATCGGCTGGGCCACCTCGTCACGCTCCAGGTCGAGCGACGGGATATGCTCATCGAACCAGGTCGTCAGACGATGCTCATCCCACAGACCTAAATTCTTCCGGCCATCGGGTAGCAGGAGCGGAATGATCCAATCGGGATGCTCTTGCAGTACCGGCGAATTGATGTGCAGGTGGTTGGCCACATAGTCCAAGATGACGTTCATGTTGTTTTCGTGGGCCGTCGAGAGCAACTCTTTGAGCTCCTCCGACGTACCGAAACGGTGATCCACCTCGGTGGTATAGATCGGCCAATAGCCGTGGTAGCCCGAGAACTTCGTGCGGGGATTCAGATTCAGCCCCCACGCATCGTGCGGGTTCTGCGTAATGGGCGAGATCCAGATGGTCGAGATGCCCAGATCGGCAAAGAAGCCATCGTTGATCTTCTGCGTGATACCCTTCAGATCGCCACCCTGATAATCGGCCTGAGGCAGCACCTCGGGTGAGTTGAGCGGCTTATTATTCGTCGGATCGGCATCGTAGAAGCGGTCGATCATGAGCGAATAGAGCACCTGAGCCTGCTGGTCGCGACGCGTCAGCTGATCGGCCGAAGTGACCACCTCACCCTTATCCAACGGCAACAACACGTCGTTGAACAACCCCTGCTCGGAGCGGGCATAGAGGCGCAAGAACGAACGATCGAGCGACTCGGCATCCTTCGGGATCGTCACCGTGATGCGATCGCCCTCCACGACCACATCCTCGGCCGGGAGCCGGCAATTCTGCCACAAGGCCACCACCTCTTTCGGCTCCTTCGAGCAGGTGAAGCTGACCGTTGCACCCGCTGCCTCTTGGCTAAAGAGCATCGCCTCGCTATCACGCTGCGCACCCAAAGCTACGAGCGAGAGCTTACGACCCTGCTGCCAAGCATCCACGACAGCCAACTGCGTCGAGCCGGCCGTCAAATCGAAGACCGTCCAATCCTCCGCCTTCGGCTGCAAAGCTACAGCACCGAGCGCCACCGTCAGAGAGTCAGCACCCTCCCATACGGGCAGATAGTCGGTCAGATAAGTTTCTACGGTCCCCTCCGTCAGGCGAATCGGCAAAATCGGTGCACGATCTCCCTCCGGGGCGACCTCCGTAAAGCGCATCGAGCGACAACCGAGCAGGGTCGTCACCAGCAGCAGCGATACGGTCCATCGTTTCATCGTTATCATCTCTTTTGATCTGTTTACTGCACATCGAGCATCCAATCAATGCCCTCGTGCAGGTTGTTTTGATTCGTAAAATCCCAATAGGAGTTATTCTCCCACGTCGAGCCATTGGCCCACGAAGCCGGATAGGTGTAGTAGCCAATCGGATTGCTCATGCGATCGGGCAGCGACTCCGTACCCCAGGTGATGACACCCACGCCTCCATTCGTCTTGACCTCTTCGGCCAACGTTCGGAGCCAGGCGCGCTGGTTGGCCGGCGTGTAGTTTGCCGCATTGACCGCAGCATCGTCATTCCAGTCGGGGTAATTGTAGGCATTGTTGCAGTTATCGCCCTGCCAAACACCATTGATCGAACCGGTCGTAAACGAGGCGGCCGTCTCGACGATCACCACCTCATAGCCGAAATTGTTCTTGATCGTACCACACAGGGTCGGGATATTCTGAAAACCGCCCATCGTATGGCCGATATTCGTACCCGGATACCACGAAACGCCCAGCAGGTCGAAATCCTTCGCTCCGGCATCCACAATGCGACGCAGGTAGCTGCCCACTTTGGCCGGATCGGCCAGATGGAGCATCGACTGCACATGCGGGTTATGCTCCTTGGCATAGGCCCGAACGGCGGCAAAGCCCTGCACCAGCAGGCGTCCCGTACGGGAAGCGTCCGACGTGGTCGTAGCACCCAGCAGGTTCACATTGACCTCGTTACCCACAGCCACCACGCGCGGATAGATCTCCTCCTTGGCCAGGTCGCACAACGTCTTATAGACCCAATCGTAGAGTTTTTGGCCGATCTGATCCTCCGAGAGCGATTTCCATGCGGCCGGCAGCAGGTTGTGTTGCGTGGGCGACACGGCATAGTTATCGACATCGGGCTTGAGCGTGAGCATCACATCGAGTCCATTGGCTTTGGCCCGTTTGGCATCCGCCACCACCCGATTCCAGGCAGCCCAATTGATATTCTGACCCTGATAGCTCCACGCACCCTCGTAGTTGAGTTGCAGGCGCACGATATTCGCACCGTGCCGCTTCATCGACTCATAGGGGTCGGTCTCCACCCCATTCTCCCGATAGACAAGACCCAAATCGCGCACATACTGCGCAAACGACATGGTCGATCCCTTCATGAAGCCCGTCGAGAAAAACTCGGGGGCATCGGGATTTTCGGGCTGCGGATCATCGGGCTTATCATCGGGCGACGGGGAGGGCGTCTGTTCGCCTTCCCCGCCTCCGGTTGAACTGTCGTCACCGCCGCCACCGCAGGCGCAGAGCGCCACGGTGGTCAGCAGCAACCAAAACCAACGTTTCAGTAGCATGTAATATGCTTCGTTTTAGAATTTACAACTGATCTTTCGTCACCTTGAAGATCACCGACGAGTAGGCCGGCATCGTGAGCTGATCGCCCACGAGGGTCACCTCACCCATCACAGCTACACACTTCTCGATCTGCTCGTAGAGCTTGAACGAAATCTCCTTGCCACCTACGTTGTGCAGCACGAGCAACGTCTCATTACCCAGCTGACGATACCAAGCAGCCAACGATGCCGGGTCACCGGCCTCCTTGTAGGCGGGAACCATCTTACCCTTCTCGGTCAGCGAAGGATAGATACGACGCAACTGACCAAACTTACGGTAAGCATTCAGTACCGACATCTCGTCCTCAAGCAAGAACTCTACGCTCTTCACATTGGCAAACGATACGTCGAGTGCCCCCGAATACTTCGCATACTCGGTCTTCGTCCACTTCATCGGCTGACGGATGTTGATATCCGAAGCCTCGTTCGTGCCCGAGTAACCCAGCTCCTCACCGTAGTAAATCACCGGACGACCCGATTGCGTGAGCAGCATCGAACCTACGACACGTGCCAAGTGACGGTTGTCACCCAACTCGTACATAGCACGCGGCTCATCATGGTTGGTCAGTTTCACAGCATCGATAAAGTTCGGGTTCACAGCCAAAGCCTGATTTTGCAGGTTGAGCAGATTCTGGGCAATACCCTTACCCTGACCCTGCTTGAGCGGCTCACGCGACTGCCACCAGAAGTCAAAGTTGAAGAACGAAGGAATCACATCGGCATAGACCTTATTCTCACCCATACCCGAGAAGAGCTCGGCTACGAGATACATCTCACCATCGGCCTGCGGCTTGGTCTTGTAGTAGGCGTTTGCATCGCCATAGAGCTTACGCCAGAACTCGAGATTGGCAGGACCGAAATCGTCTCGATAGATATGCTTGGCCGCATCGACACGCAGACCGTCGATACCCAGATCCAACCAACCCTTGATCGACGCCAGAATGTGCTGATAGATCGGCGACTCCTGTACAGTCTCGATCTCGCCATAGTTCAGATCGGGCATCCACGCACCAAACAGACGTGCATAAACCTTCAGCGTACGCATATAGTCGAACTGGATGTCACCGGCATCGAGAGCCACTGCGTGGGCCTCACCCTCGGCAATATACTCACCCGAAGCCGAACCATACTTCGTACCATCCCAGTTCGTTGCGCTGGTCTTCACCAAGAAGCCCCACGGCGACTTGAAATCAACAACCAACTCGAAGAGATTGTTGCCCATATCGTACATACGATAGTGAACACCCGGATCACCGAAGTAGATAAACTTCTCGACCGACTCGTCCGTATTCTCGGCCGAAACCGGCTCCTCCGTCGGCTCTACCTTCACGGTCTTGGCCGTCCAGTCGAGCGTAAACTTATAGCGGTGAGTCGTAGCCTCGGGTACCGGCCAACCGTCGATATTCACCCAACCTTCGTTAGGATCGGTATACCCATATTTCGGGGTCAGCATCGGGAACAAACCGGCAGCCACGTCGGCCGAAGGCTTCTCCGAGAGCATGTAGTAGTTCCAATACTCGTTCTTCTCACCCTTCTTGTAGGCCTCGAGTGCCGAGGTGTACCAGGGGTGACCCTTACCGGTGTGGTTTACAACATAGTCGATATAGACCTTGATACCACGCTGGTGGCAGGCATCCAACAACTGACGAAGATCCTCCTTCGTACCAAACTTCGGATTTACGGCGTTGTAGTCCGTAACGTCATAACCGTGGTACGAATCGGCGGGATGAATCGGCGAGAGCCACAGCGCACCCACACCCAGCTGCTCGATGTAGTCGAGCTTCGAGATGATACCCTGGAAGTCACCCATGCCGTCGCCATTCGAGTCAGCAAAGGCATAGACCAAAATCTCATAGATCATCTCATCGGTCGTCTTACCATCCCACTGGTCGGGCTGTGCCACTACCAGGTTCGGATCGGCCGGCGTAGCCGCCTGGCTCACCGACAGCACGATATCGCTCTGACCGGCAGCTTTCAGCGTGATCGTAGCCGTACGCGCCTTACCCGTCGTGTTGGGAGCAGCCATGATGTGCAGCTGCGAGGTACCATTCGCACCGCTGGTCAGCGAAGCGTAGCACCAATCGGCATCCGACTCGGCACTCCATGCACCGGGCGAAGTAATCGTAATGGGTGACGAACCACCCTCGTAGGCAAAGTCGAACGAGAGGGTCGAAGCCGAGAATTGGGCATCAGAGGGTTTGCCGAGCTGACCATCGACCACCTCGCTCTCGGCGCAGCTGAACGCA
The DNA here is from genome assembly GCA_017437045.1 of Alistipes sp. Taxonomy (GTDB): domain Bacteria; phylum Bacteroidota; class Bacteroidia; order Bacteroidales; family Rikenellaceae; genus Alistipes. The sequence goes on along the minus strand of JAFSBY010000015.1, from coordinate 25,193 downwards.
AAGAGCGTTACGGCTGCCAAAAGCATCGAATGACGCAGATATTTGAAAACCTTTTTCATTGTTTCGTGTATTATTGTTCGTTGTTCGGTCGGGGGCAGGGAGCAACCCTAACAGTTGCGCCCTCCCCGTCCGAAAAATCATCCATTTACTGTGCAGGCGTCCACTTAATGTTGAAGATGTTGATACCACTCTTGGTGCTATACATCTGCACGATCGAACCAGCCTTGGCTGCCGAGCACTCGATCGTATAGACCTGGCGCTCCTCCTGAATAGCATTTGCACCATCGCCGTTTACACGCGAGCCATCCACATCGACAGCAACCGTACGCGGATCCGTTACCGAACCACTGGACTGAATGTCGATCGTCAGCGTACCGGGACCCGTAACAGGCAGATTCAGCACACACTTGCTGCCATTACCCGTACCACCCAGCTGGAAACGATAGGCACCATCGTTCGAGCCAAACTTACCCTTACCGCCACCGGCCGTAAAGGTCAGACCGTTACCAAAGTCGATATCCTCCTCGACATTTACACCGCTACCATACTGATTGGTCAGCGTCTCAAAGAGATCATTGCCCCACTCCAGCACAGCAGGCGTAGCAGGCTGCTCGGGCTCGACCGTCTGTGCTGCCGACACGCGCAACTCCATCGTCTTCACGTTCAGATACATATCATACGTACCGGCCTCGATGGCTACGTTGTTACCCGAAGTAGAGAGGGCAACTACGCCATTGCTCAACGTACCGCCATACCAGCTTGCACCGTTGGCAACCACCTTGAACTCTCCGGCAGTCGAGAAGACTACACCCTTCAGAGCCAGCTCGTCACCTTCGGCAACAAACTGATAAGCTGCATCCGAGCCGTTCCATCCGTTGTGCGTACCGGCTAACGTATAGACCGTATTGCTCGTGTCCACATCACCCACCTTCGTTACGGTGATCGTTTTGGCTTCGGCATCGAAGCTCATATCGTAGATACCGGCAGCGACCGGAATATTAGTCTGCGACTCAGCGGCCAACTGCACGGCCTTGCCAAGCTCCATCGTAACACCATCGGCCAAGCCATAATCGGCATTATCCCAACTATGCTCCTCAACCACCTTGAATGCACCCTCGACATCGAACTTTACATTCTGGATCGTGTAGATCGAGCCCGAAACGATCATATCGTAGGTCGTATCGGCTACATTCCAACCGTTCATCGTACCCACCAACGAGTAGGCAGTCGTCGGCGTCGTACCCTGCGTCGGGTCGTTTGCACCGGCCGTTACGACATAAGCCGTCGAGCTTGCAGGGATGAAGTAGATGTCATACGTACCGGCCTGCACGAAGATGTTGCCACCCGGCTGAATCAGCGCGATCGGCTCACCAAGCGTCACGGTCGTACCCTCAGCTACACCCCAGCAGTTTGCATCAGCCCAGCTGTGGTTCTTCTTGAACTTAAAGGCGATCTCATCACCCTGTGCAAAGGTTACACCGGCCAACTTATAGACACCGTTACCGGCCTCTTCCATATCCGTATCGGCCCAGCCATTGCACGTACCGGCAATCGAGAATACATCCTTCTCGGGCGTGGGAGGAACAACCGGCTCACCGGCATCGGCAGGCGTCTTACCCGGCGTCATCACATAGAGCTTCAGGTCGGCAGGATAGAAGTAGAGGTCGTACGTACCCGTCGTCTCGACCGACATATTCTGGCTGCCGCTACCCAGCGTCATCTTGATCTCGGCGTCGATGGCCACATTACCGGCAGGCGAGATACCATAGTTCTCGGCGTCGTTCCACTCCTCGTTAGCACGGATCTTGAAGCCCTGACCGGCCGTCAGCGTCTGACCAAGCAGCACGTGCTCGCCATTGCCCGTATCGGTGAACTTCACGTCGGGAGCATTCCAACCGTTCAGATCTCCTACCAGACCGTAGATCGACACGTTACCGGCAGGACCCGTCGGATCCTCCGAGCCGGCCGTCACGACATAAGCAACATCGGTTGCAGGATTCAGGTAGAGGTCATACGTACCGGCCGGCACGACAATGTTGCCACCCGGCTGAATCAGTGCGATCGGCTCACCAAGCGTCACCGTCGTACCCTCAGCTACACCCCAGCAGTCTGCATCAGCCCAGCTGTGGTTCTTCTTGAACTTGAACTCACCGGCAGCAGCAAACTCCACACCGGCAGCAACATAGAAGCCATTCTTGGCCTTCACCATATCCGTTTCACCCCACTCGTTGCACGTACCGGCAATCGAATAGACATCCTCTGCAGGCTGCTCGGGCTCGGGAGCCACGGTCGGGTCATCAGCACCGGCCACAACCACAAACATCACCTTCGTATCGGGGTGGAAGTAAACATCATAATCACCGGCCTCGGCAACAACGATATTGGCACCATTATCCGACGTCAGCGTAATAGCCTCACCCAGCACCAGCGACGTATCAGCCGGCAGACCGAAGCTAACAGCCCAATCGTGGTTCTGGGCAATCTTAAACTCATCGTTTGCAGCAAAGCTTACGCCCTTGAAGACCTTATAACCACCATTCGTGTGGTTCGTCAGATCGTAGTCCGTAGCAGCAACATTCCAGCCGTTCATCGAACCTACGAGGTTGTAGGTCACAGGTACACCGGCCGTTACATAGAGCTCGAGCGTCGTGGGGTTCCAATATACATCGTATACGCCCGACTCAGCCCATACCAGGTTGTTATCCATACCACCCGGCGAGAGGGTATAGGTCTCACCGATCTTCACCTCGGCCGAAACGCCCCAGCCCTCGGTCCAAGCATCGTTTACACGTACCTTGAACTGACCACCGGCCGTAGCCTCGAAGCCCTTCAATACGAACCAGCCCTCTTCGGCTGCTGCCACAAACTTCGGGTCGGGCGTACCCCAACCATTGTGGTCACCGCAAAGACCATAGACCTTATCATCGGGAACGATCTCCTCAGCCTCACCGGTCAGCGTCCACGTCATCGCGTAGTTCGCAGCACCCGAGAAGTTCATCACAACATCGAACGTACCCTGACCTACAACCGTCGCAGGAATATCCGAACCGTTGTGTACCAGCGCCGTCAGATCGGGATTAGCCGTATTAGCCAAACCGAAGTTATAACCCATCTCCTCGCTGTTCGGGTCACCCCAAGCACCATTTACACGTGCCTTGAATGCACCCTCGGTGTTATTCACGGCCAAGCCCTTGAGCTCCCAAGCAAGCGTCTCCTCGTTGAACGTAAACTCAACATCAGCCGACCAATCACCGGCCGTACCGTTAAATGTAGCACTACCAATCAGACCCAACTTCGTAACCGAACGATAGTACATCGTGTTATTACCCAAATCCACATAGAGGATATAGGTGCCATTCGAGAACGTCATGTTCTCTGCTGCAGCAGTCGAATCGAGTTTCCATACGCTATTCTCCAGCGCACCACCGACCCATACTTCAGCCTCCGTACGCGGGTTTACATAGAAGAACTTCGCATCACCGTTGTAAACCGTCACAATACCATGGTAGATACCCGTATTCGGATCACCGGTCAGACGCGGCGACTGCTCGGCCGTATCCTTCCAATTCAGACCATTGAAACCACCCACCATGTAGAGGAACTCCGGATAAGCGGGCGTGTAGGTCGTAATGTTGATCTTCACAGGCTCCGACTCCAACGACTCGGCATAGTAATCGGGCGTCTCGGCAGCAAAAGCCGTCACGACGAACGTAATCTCATGCTGCATATCCTTGGCATAACCGGCCGACAAGAGAAGCGTATTCAGTGCGGCATAGGTCGTCGTATAGCTCGTACCGGCCACCTTCTCGGCTACCGTCACACGCGAACCATCGGGGAGCACGATCTCGATCTTGTAGGTCACATCCTGACCGGCCTCGAATTTAGCCTCGCTCCACGACAAGAGCGGCTGTGCATCCACAACCTCGTCGCTCAGCACCAGACCCTCGGCCGGAATCGACTCGTCGATCTCAACGATGGGAGCCATGAAGTCACCCCATACGTAGCAGGTTACCGTCACCGAGCCCGACTCAACGCTCTGCACACCATTGTCGGCGATCACATAGACATTGATATCGAAATTCTCGTTGCCATCCTTGTTAAAACCATCGAGCAAAGCCTGACGCAGGGCAGCCTTCGGAAGCGTGTAGAAGGTAGCCTCCGTCGAACCCAGCTGCAACGACTCGTTGTCAATAGCGGCATAGAGGTGGTAGGTCACCGTACCTGCCAGGTTGCGGGCAGCCTTCCAAGTGAAGGATACCGTCTCATCGGCAGTCGGTTTGGTCATCAGGATCGATGCGTGCTCGTCCATCACAGGAGCCACGACATCCTTCGAGATCATATCGGTCTGATCCTGCTCACAGGCGGTGAAGGTCACAAGAGCCATCACCAAGGCCGTTAAATATCTGAAAATTTTCATAACTGTCGTTTCTTTTTGGTGACTGCGGGCCGTAGCTTCGAGGGCCGCGGCCCACAGTCGTTATCTATTCACTCACTCCTTTATTCCGCTTTCTCAAACGTAACCAACCAGGGGGTGCGATCCAGGTAGAGCTTGATGTAGTAGCTACCATCAGCCGGAACCTTGATGTTCTCGCCATCCTGCAGGGCGTGACCCGTAAAGATGTCCATCGTCGTCTCCGAGCCGCCATAGTTGTAGCAGCTACCCTCTACCGGCGTCGGCGAATCACCGCTATCGACGCCATACCAACCGCCATTGATGAAGGCCTTGAACTCCGTGCCACCCTCGTAGGCCTTTTCACTGCGCCATACGTTGTCGGGAATCACGTGCGTCAGATGAACCGGCTGATCCCAGTTCGACTCGGCCATCGTACCCTTCAGAGCCACCTCCGAAATAGCCGTGATAGCCACCGTCTTGGCAGCGATGTCGGCCGTCACCTGCCAGATACCGGCAGGAATCAAGAGGTTACCGTCGCTCGACGAACCGATGTTCGGACCTACCTGGGCAAAGTTGCCGTGGCCCATCTCACCGCCGTCCCAAGCCTGGTTCGGCAGGATCTTGAAGCCCGACTGACCCGGGGTATTCGTAGCATCCTCGGGGAAGTAATAGATACCCTCGAAGATGTTCGTACCACCCTCCTTCTCCCAGAAGAGCAGAGCCTTACCGGCATCCCAGCCATTGAGCACACCGCAGATGTGGTAGTACTTGAGGCTCGACTCGAAGGTCGTCACATTGAACGAAATGACATTCGATTTGGGCGTGCAGATCGACGAACCACCTGCGTAAGCCACTACATAGGCACTCACCTCGGCCGTCGTCTCGGCAGGAACCTTCAGGTTATTAACCACCAAACCGTTCACCACCGACTTCTCCAACGAAATCGAGGGATAGGACGAATCACCCAGAGCAACCTCGAGGTCACCCTTCGTGAGGAAGAACTTATAGGTCACGGCCACCGGCTGACCGAAATCGGCCTGCGAGCAGGTGAAGGTCACCATCTCTTTCATATTGTCGGCCGACACTACGATGCTGCCCTGCTCGTTGATCGTCAGCGGCTGCAGCTCATCCTGCGGGGCCAAACGATACTCGTCAATACCGGTCTCGCACGATGCAAAAGCAAAGGCTGCGGCAACGAACATCGACAAATATTTCAAATATTTCATATTGTTATCTCTTTTTTGAAAGTTAGTACACTTTTGCCTTTGCTTTTACTGACGCGGATAGCCGGCATTCTGCTCCAGCTCGGGGTTGGTGATCATATCCGACGAGATGATCGGATAGACCTCGCGATGGCTCTCCAACGCGGCAACACCGGCCTTGCTACCACCCTTATAGGGCCACGGATACTCGGCCGTCAGGAAGAGGTTGTGACGAATCAGATCGACACGACGGTGGCCCTCCCAATAGAGCTCGCGTACGCGCTCCTTGAGGATCCAATCCAGGTCAATCGTGAAGGGCAGATTCTGGGCTGCAGCCTCACCATTGGCACGTGCGTAGATCGTCTTGATGTACTGGTAGCCCTGATCGCTCGACGAGAGCTGACCACCCTTCATCCAAGCCTCGGCCTCGGCTGCAATCAGATACATCTCGGCCAGACGCATGATCGGGAAGTCGGCCGACGAGAAGGCATAACCCTCGGCTGCCATCTTCGAGTAGTTGTTCGAATCCAGCGGAACCCACTTCAAGCAAGCCCAACCCGTATTGAGGATCGAGGTCTCGTTTACGAAGTCGTTCGTGAAGCCGTAGTTGTAGAAGGCAGCGCGCTTGTCGCTCTTCTCTACATCATAGCCCCAAGCGATCTCCGAACCACCCCAAACAACACCCTGCAGGTCGAAGTTCTTCATCACGAAGTCGTTCGACACGTGGTAACCGTTCCAGTTACCGTTGTAGATCGGGTTCTCCAGACCAAAGAGCTGGTGAATCTCCTGCGTAGCCATCGTCTCGTTCACGGTAGCCTGCACCAGGTGGGTCGTACCACCGTAGCTCGGCGTAGCCTCCGAATCGTAGAGCGCAGCGATGATGAACTCCTTCTGGGCACCATTGGTCGAGTTATCCTGCAAGAAGAGATACTTATAGTTCGGGCAAAGCTCATAGCCACCCTCGTTGATCACCTTCTCGGCAGCCTTCTTGGCATCCTCCCAGCGAGCCGTACCCGTGTAGACCTCGGCGTTGAGATACATGCGAGCCAAGACAGCCCAGGCAGCACCCTTCGACAGACGCGGGTAGCTGATCGGACGTGCGGGCAGATTCTCATCCTCGGTCAGTGCGAGCAACTCCGACTCGATCCACTCGAAGAGGGCCTTGCGACCGATCTGCTTGGGCAGCGAGCCGCTCTGGATGCTCTCCAGCGTTACGATGGGCGGGTTGCCGAACAGGTCCATCAGGATCTCATAATAGATGGCGCGCAGCAGGCGCAACTCCGAACGATAAGCGCGAACATCGTCCAAGACAGCCTCGTGGCCACGGCCCGTCACGGCACCATCGCCCGAAACGGCCTCATCGAGGAACTGGTTGCACATGGCAACAGCCTTCAGACCACGCAGATAAACAGCCATCACAGCGGCATTCGTACCCGTCCAGTAACCATACTGAAGCGGCTTCACATAGTCATCCGACCATGCGTCGATGATTTTGAACGAGTCAGCCGACAGCTCATTCAGACCCATGTACTGACGAATGAACTCACTCTGACCGGCGTTATCGACAGCGATATCCGACGAACCCGGATCGCCCTGCGATACAAGCGAGAAATAGGCGTATGCATAGTTGGCATACTGGGCGTAGCTCTCGGGCTTGGCAAAGGCCACATCGGCCGTAATGACATTCGGCGAGAGCGGCTTCGTGTCCAGATCGCTCACACACGAGGTGTTCAGTGCACCCGAGGTCAGCAACGCTACACTATATAATAATATCTTTTTCATATGGTTGTCTTGTCTCTTGATTAGAAGTTAATGTTCAGACGCAACGTGTAGAGGCGCGGACGCGGGATAATCTCGCTGTAAACACCGTCGTTGTCGCTCACCTCGGGATCCAGACCCGAGTAATCCGAAATCACAAATACGTTCTGGCACGATGCAGCCACGCGGATCGTCATCTTCGACTTACCAACATCACGGAACGTGTAACCGAGGTTGATGTCATCGACGCGGAAGAACGAAGCATCCTCGATGAAGAGATCCGAGTAGGCCTGGTTCGAGTCGTTCTGACCCGTAAAGCCCGTGCGGAAGCTGTACTCGTTGTAGTTATTCAGGTAGTCGTAACCGAGCGAGGTCTGGAAGGTCGTCGAGTTATCGACAGCCATCTTGTTGATCGCCTCGTTACCGATCGAACCGTGAGCATTGATACCGAAGTCCCAATTCTTATAGGTCACCTGCGTGCTGATACCGTAGTAGAAGTCGGGCGTTGCGCTGCAACCGGTCAGATACTTATCGTCCTCCGAGATCGTACCGTCACCATTGCGGTCGATGTAGGTGTTCTGCAACGGTTTGCCGTTTGCATCATAAGCCTGCTGGAAGAGGTAGAAGGTGAAGGGCTGGTAGCCGGGATAGTGGATAGCCGAAGCACCACCCGTACCCGACATCGTCTCACCGACCTTCACATAACCACCCTCGTTGAGCTTACCGATCTCGGTCTGCTGCCACGTACCATTCAGGTTCACCGACCAGTTCCAATCCTCGGTCTGTACCGGTACGAGGTTCAACGATACCTCGACACCCTGGTTCTTCATCTCACCGATGTTCGAGAGCAGACGGTTCGTAAAGTTCATACCCGTCGGGATATCTACCTCGCTCAACAGATCGGTCGTCTTGCGGTAGTAGTAATCCACGCTACCGTTGATGCGGCCCGAGAGGAAGCCGAAGTCCAAACCGGCATTCCACGTCGTCGTGGTCTCCCACTTCAGCGCAGCATTGTAAGCGTTCGGAGCCAGCGTACCGGCAACACCCGGCATATACTGTGCGTTACCATTGTTCAGGTAGCCGTAGGTCGGGATGTAGGGATAGTAACCACCCGGCACCTCCTGCTGACCCGTCTCACCCCAACCGAGGCGGAGTTTCAAGGCCGACAGAGCCTTCGAATCTACGAGGAAATTCTCCTGGGCGATGTTCCATGCGAAGGCTGCCGAGGGGAAGAAGCCCCAACGGTTATCCTCCGAGAAGCGCGACGTACCGTCCTGACGCATCGTGAAGGTGAACAGATACTTCGAGTTGAGCGAGTAGTTCAAACGACCGAAGAACGATACGAGGTAGTACTCCTGATAGGTGTGCGGCAGGCGCGACTCGGGCGTAGCCTGATTCGGGTGAATCTGATCGCGATCGTTGTTCAGGTAGGCCAGCGACGAGTTCTTCACGAAGTTGTGCTGCCACGAGTAACCACCCATCACGTCGATGCGGTGCATGCCGAACTCCTTATTATAATTAGCATAGAACTCCAACAGCGTGTTGGCATTGTAATTGCGATAGGTGTTGTAGCCGTCCTGGGCACCCGATTTGATGTTACCGAACGAACCCACCTCGTTGTAGTTCGTACCGCGCGTCTCGGCTACGTCATAACCCAAGTTCAGGTTCAGACGCAGATCCTCCAGACCGTGGATCTTATAGTCGAGCTGCAGGTTACCGATCGAACGCCAGGTCGAACCGTAGCTAACCCAGTCGTTCAGCGCCGACATCGGGTTGGCGCTGGCATTGACGTTGGGCATAAACTGACCGTTCGAGGCGAAAGCACCGTGGTTGTAGTAACCGTTGGCTACATCCTTGTTCACCGAACCGTCGGCATTGTAGAAGTGTACCGGCTTGGTCGGGTCATACGACAGAGCAGCACCCACGGCGTTGTTCGTCCAGTTCGACTTATTATAGACAGCCTTCACGTTCACCGTAGCGGTCAGGTGCTCGTCGAAGAACTTCGGTGCCAAGTTCACACCCAAGTTTACACGCGAGTTATCACCACCCTTGACCGTACCCTGGTCGTAGTTGAAGCCCATCGTAATGCGATAGGGGAAGATACCGCCCTCGGTGTTACCGTAGAGCGAGATGTTGTGGTCGGTCGTGAAGGCCGTGCGGTAGATCATATCCTGCCAATCCGAGTTGTAGATCTTGCCGTTATAGCCCAACAGCGACTGAATCTTCTCGGCATCAGCCGGCGTAGCAGCCTGGTATTTGTTGGTCATGTAGTCGGCAAACTCGCTACCCGACATCACGTCGATCGAGCCGGCGTTGGTCTTCACCGTGTAGCTCGAGTTGTAGCTCACCTGCAGGCCCTTGCCCATACCCTTCTTCGTCGTGATGATGATCACACCGTTCGATGCACGCGAACCGTAGATAGCCGTAGCCGAAGCATCCTTCAGGACGGTCATCGACTCGATATCGTTCGGGTTTACCGAAGCGAGCGAGTTACCCATACCGGCACCACCCTCGTTCGTCACGGGCACACCGTCGATGACGATCAGCGGGTCGTTCGAGGCATTCAGCGACGCGTTACCACGAATACGGATCGTAGCACCGGCACCCGGCTCACCCGAAGCGGGCGTTACGAGCAGACCCGGAACCTTACCCATCATGAGCTGATCGGGCGAGGTCACGGCACCGCGGTTGATGTCCTCGGCCTTGATGGCCACCACCGAACCGGTCATGTCGTTCTTCTTCACGCCACCATAACCGATCACGACCACCTCATCGAGGGTCATCAGGTCCTCCTGCAGCGTTACATTCTTCAAGGCATCCGACGATGCAACCAGCTCGACGGTCGTATAACCGACATAGCTGATCGTAACGACCGAATTGCCGTCCTTAACTGTCAGTACGTACTTACCGTCGATGTCGGTCGTCGTACCGTTGGTGGTTCCGACCTCGATAATCGTTGCACCGATTACCGGGAATCCGGCAGCGTCCACCACTACGCCTTCCACCTTGTAGGCACCGCTTTGGGCCTGCGCAAGGGGGGGGGTCGCGATGCCTATCAGCATCAGACCCAAGCACATAGCGAGAAACTTTCTCATAGCACTTTTTTAGTTAGTTAGTAATTAGTTTTGTTTGTTGTTTATGATTTGTTTTGCTTTCATTTCAGCCAAACCGATTGTTGAAGCCTACGCCTCCTGTTTTTTCTCACGAATCAGGAAGACGGCGGCAGCTGCCAGGAAGAGAGCCACACCGGCCACGAACAGCATCACGATCTGCCCCTCATAGACGGGCACATCCTGCAGAATCGTCTCACCCTCGATCAGTACCTCCTTCTTCACGATCACCTCCTTACCGGCAAAGCCCTTCAGGAAGAAGCCGCCCACGAGCGCAGCAATGATCTGCGGCAGGCAAATCGTGCAGTTGAACAAGCCCAGATACGAGCCCAACGATTTACCCGAAAGCGAACGGGTCAGCATAGCAAACGGCATGGCCAACATGGCGGCCCATGCACATCCGATCAATGCGTAGGAGATAAAGAGCAGATAGGGATCGTTGATGTAATTGGTCGAGATAAAACCGATACCACCAATAACCAGACTCACGGCATAGCCCACCTTCGCCTTACCGAAGAGCGGCAGAACCATCGCCCAGAGAATCGAGCCTACGGCCTGCACGGCAAACAGCACGCCGGTCCAGTTTCCGGCCTCTTGATAGGCCTTCGAGGTCGGTTCGAGCGTATTCCACACCGTCTCGGCGATGCCACCGGTCGTATAGGTCCACATATAGAGGAAGGCCAACCACGAGAAGAACTGCACCAAACCGATCGTCCAGAAGGCCGAAGGGGCCTTCATGAGCAGTTTGACGAAGTTCTGCGACTCCTGCTTCTCCTCCTCCTTGATGCCGTGGAAGGCGGCATACTGCTCGGGGTTCATCTCCCGCACGGTAGCACCCGTATAGAGCACACAGAGGATCAGCACCGCAGCGCCAATATAGAACGACCAGGTCACTGAATCGGGGATCACGCCCGTAACACCCTCGGGCAATTCGTTTTGCACGCCAATCATGGTCAGACCAATGGGCAACAGATAACCGACCAACGAACCGGCATTGCAGAGCAACGACTGGATCGAGTAGGCCTTCGTCTTCTGTTGGTCATTGACCATATCACCCACCATCATCTTGAAGGGTTGCATGGCCATATTGATCGACGTATCGAGCAACATGAGCATGATCGTTGCAAAGACCAGCGCGGCTTTTACGGTCAGGCCCAACGAACCAGAGTTGGGCAAGAAGGCCATCACGGCCACAGCCACCAGCGCACCCAGATAGAGATAGGGCTTACGGCGACCCCATTTGCACCACGTCTTATCGCTCATCGAGCCGACGATCGGCTGTACGAGCATACCCATCAACGGGGGCAGGATCCAGAAAAAGCTCAACGTGTGGGGATCGGCACCAAGCGTCGCAAAGATGCGGCTGATGTTTGCACTCTGAAGTGCATAGGCAATCTGCACACCGAAGAATCCGAAACTCAGATTCCACAGTTGCCAGAACGACAAATCGGGTTTTCTCATCGGTATTTTAAGGTTTTTAGTTATTCGTTTTCGGCTTTTGGTCATACAAATATAAAAAAGGTATATGAAACAACAAATTCCCGACCGACGAATGGCAACATAGCACGGACGAACGGCCAAAGCAGGGGGACGAAAGATGTGCAAAAAAGGCAAAAATGATCAGAAACCAAAAGAAAATTTGCAAAAACCACAAAAAGAAACTACCTTTATTCTCCCAAACCAACCTTGCAGGATGAAACATTTCTCGCTTTCGACACCGATGCTCATCCATCTGTTTGCCGCAGCTCACGCCTTGATTGCCACCGTGAGCCGCTGGGTAAACTACGTGGACGACGTGCCTCTTACGATATTGACCATCTCGCTGATCGTCATCATTGCACTCCGCTACCGACTGCACGCCGAGATGATCGCCGCACTGACCTTAGTCGGTACCTTTGCCGGCTATCTGCTCGGTTCGTATGGTGCCCAAATCATCGGACTGCTGATCAGCAACCCGATTGCCGCATCGGCCCTCACGACCCTACTCTACACCGAACTCCTCGGCTGGTCAATCTACCTCTTTGCCCGCACACGTGTTCCTTCGCCCGAAGAGCGCAGCCAATGGAGCGTGCCGATGAAGCAACTCATCCTGCTCATCACGGCCATTCTGCTCTTCCGCTTCTCCTATACGCTGATCTTCGAGTCCCACTATTTCAAGACAAGCATCTTCGACGAATTTGAACGCCTGTTGAGCAATCAATTTGCCCTGCTGGTCTTGCTGTGTGGCAATGTGATCTTTGTCAGCCTGCGCCCGCCACAGACCCGCTTCAGGGAGCTCCGATACATCGGTACGGGGCTAATCGTCGGACTCTTCTCGTTGCTGCTTACGGCCATCGTCTATTTTAAGATTCCCCACAGCAGTGAGCTCGATTTTGCACTAATTCCCTTCCTGCGGCTCTTTGCCGTGGTCTTGTTGAGCGACATCATCGTCTTTGCGCTCTGCAAATTGGTCGCTTATGTGATCGCCTCGCGCACCGAGCTGCGCACCGAGCGTGGCAAGAAACATCTGGCACAATTTCAGTACAACAAGCTGAAGATGCAGATCAACCCCCACTTCCTCTTCAATTCGCTCAACATCCTCGACTTTCTGGTCCAGGAGCAGGAGACCGAGCGCGCCTCGGCCTTCATTCGCAAACTCTCGGAGTGCTATCGCTACATGCTCAAGACCGAGGACGAGCAACTCGTCTCGCTCACCGAGGAGCTGGACTTTGCCCGCAAATATGCCGAACTGCTGCAAGAGCGTTTTGCCGATGGATTTACCATTGAGTATGCCATTCCGCGCGAGGCTCTGTCACGCCACGTGATCCCCTGCTGTCTGCAGCTACTCATCGAGAATGCCACCAAACACAATGTGGTCAGCCCGGAGCGTCCGCTGACAATCACGATCGAAGTCATCAATGAGACCTTGATCGTCCGCAACAACCTGCAACCTCGCCTCAGCACCCACGCCTCAACCGGCATGGGACTGAAGAATATCCGCCGCCAATACGAGGATTTGGCCGGCCGCACCATTCAGATCGAACCAACCAAAACCGAATATATCGTCAAACTTCCCTTACTATGAGCGAATACAACGTACTGATCATAGAGGATGAAATTCCGGCGCAAGCGAACCTGCAACGCGCCTTGAAGAGCTTTCCGGAGCTACACATTGCGGGCATTTGCAGCTCCGTACAAGGAGCCGTAGAGTGGCTGCAAAAAAGTTCAAACCACGCCGACATCATCTTCATGGATGTCGAACTCTCGGACGGCATGTGCTTTGACATCTTTGCCCAGACTTCGATCCAAGCCAAGGTGATCATCACGACCGCCTACGACAGTTATGCCGTGAAGGCCTTCCGCGTCAACAGCATCGACTATCTGCTCAAGCCGATCGACCCCGAGCAGCTTCAGGCTGCTGTGGAGCGTTGTCGCGTACTGTTGCGCAGCGAACAGGAGCAGCCGCTCGACATACACCTCCTGCGCGAGGCCCTGCGGGGTGAGAGCACCAACTACAAACGCCGCTTCGTGATCAAATTTGGCGATCGTCTCTCGATCATCGACATCGAGCATGTAGCCTATATCTATGCCGAGGATAAGAGCACCCATCTGGTCACCGACGAGAATCGTCGCTACATCCTCGACGCTTCGCTCGACACGGTCTCCGAGCAACTCGATCCACAACGTTTTTTCCGCATTTCGCGCAACTGCACGGTCTGCATCACTGCTATCGGCAGCCTCTCGAAGCACCCCTCGAATCGTCTGAAGGTCACCCTGAAGCCGCAACCCGACTTCGAGGTCTTTGTCAGCCGTTCGCGCACGAGTGATTTTATCGCCTGGTTGGAGGGTGAGAATTAGGCATCTGTCGGCCAAGGTCGCTTCTCAAGCAAAAAAGGGGCTATCCAACAAGTCCTCAAAAATGGAAATCACCCCCGTCAGATGTACTTCTGGCGGGGGTGAAATCGTTAAAATTAGACTTGTTAGAAAGCCCCATTTTGTTAGAAGTTGTATAACAAGCGGGATTTCAAGGCTTGCGTAGCCCGAAAAAGCGCAGTTTACTCGGCGTAAATGAGCATTTTGAGGGTAAGCGTAACGTAGAAATCACCTTGTTAGACCACTTCTTTTTAGGCGTAAAATGGTAGTTCCCTATTAGAACTTCGTAAAATCTACCTCCTCAATGCCGGCCAAATCGCCAAACTGTACCGACGTGGCATTCCACAGGTCAAAGGTAACCGTATAGGGAGCGGCCGACTGATAGACATACGATACCGACTCGCCCAGCGGGCTACTCTGGCCATCACCCCAATAGGCAAAACCAGAGAAGTTGGTACCGGCAAAGGTCGGTACCGTATAGCTTGCATTCGAGTGTACGACCTTCAGCACACCGTAGTAGTCGGTCTGCTCCGGAGCAACGGGCTCGTTCTCCAGATCCTCCTGCGCGATGCGATCGGCGTGGAGCTGGATACCCTGCTCGGTCAGGGTCAGCGGATAGACATACTGCGTGTTGTTCAACGCCGGCATAGCACTCGTCGGCAGCGTGCAGCTATAGCTCTTACCACTCACGGCAAAGGTGACCTTTACCGGCTCTTTCAACGTATTTCCCACCGGAATCACAAACAGACTCGGTGCCGGATTCGAAGCACCCAAAGCTACATTGCAAGCGTGCGTCACCGAGCCAAACTCAGTCGCCGTGATCTTACCACTTGCCACACGCATCGTACCTTCGATCGGGAAATCGGCACCCTCGACCGTGATCGACTGCAGCGTACCCTGTACGTAGCTATTGATATTGAAGGTCATGATGGCCATGGCGTGGCGCATCTTCAGTGCTGCCTCGGGCTTCTCATAGGTAGCCGTCACATAGTTACCCGAATAGAGCACATCGACCTGATCAGCGACCGCAATCGGATAGGCCGTCGGATCGGTAGCCAGGGCATTGAAGGGATAGGCAGCCCAGAAATAGGCCGTCTCGTTCGGGTTGAGCTTCAGTGCCGGAACACCCTTCCACACACCGCCCGAATTGACCAGCTGCGACGCCACGGGCGTACCCTTGCTGATTGAATTCTCGGTGTTGCGATAGATCATCATCTGCGATTCACCCGCCAAATCGGTGAGCACATCGGCACGGCTCACGGTCGTGGTGAAGGTAGCCTCAACCAGGCTCTCACCGCCACCACCCGACGAGCAGGAGGTCGAAGCAGCAGCCAGCAGCAGGCCAAGCGTATAGATTGCCAATTTTTTCATGGTAGTAATCATTTTTAGGGGTTGATGTTAGAATTTCAGACGCACCGAGTAGGTACCATTCGTCTCGGCTGCCGGATCGGTGATCGACAACGTGTAGCTGCCTGCAGCCATCTCAAAGGACATGGCCTTACCCTCCGAGGTGCCCGACTGCACGGTCTGCCCCTCGGCCGAGGTGATCTGATAGGTCAGCTCGGCATAGGTCTGCAGCGTCAGCTGCTTGGTCGTGCGATCGTAGGCGATCGACGAGCCGGCAGCAATCGTTTTGGCATCGAGCGTCTCGGGGCTGATGATGATCTCGCGCTGTGCACCCGACTCGTAGCAATCCATCGGTACCCACGCCTCTGCGCCACGATCCCAGAAGATGGCACGCAGACGATCGCCACGTGCAATGGTATTCGTGATCACGCAGTTCTTCGGATTGATCAGCTTCAACGAAAGTTCTCCATTCTGCGTAACGCCGCCCAACGAGGTCGTTGCCTCATAGAGGACCTCTTTAAGCGCACCGCTCTGCGAATAGACAGCCAGACCGACACGACCCGAGTAGGTCTGCGTCGAGAGATTCAAGAAGGTAACCATTGCCTCGAAAGGCTGCCCCTTCACAAAGGTGGTCGTAAAGGCATTCAGGCCCGGACAGACACTTCCATCATTCAGCTGGGCTGCAACCAATTTCAGGTCATCGGTCGCTACGGTCGTACCCTCCTTATCGGGATAGAGGTCGCGGATGATCTCCTGACCCGCCCCGAAATTGTAACCGGAACCATTCGGAACCATGTTGTACACCGAATAGTAGCCATTTGCCGAGCCACTCCAACCCCAGTTAAAGCGGAACGTGCCATCATCGGCATAACCGTCGAGCACAAAGGCGTGACCACCCTCATTGCCATAGCCCGAGTAGATCACCGGACCGTGGTGGTCGATCTCGTTGCGGATCAAAGCAGCCCACTCCTCATCCGAGTAGCTATCACGATAGGCTATGCGCATACCCTTATTATATTGCATATAGGTTCCCAAGGTCGATACCAGATACGAGGTAAAGGCTCCCGTTGCGCTATTGTACATCGCTTTGTTACCCGTACCCAGATCCACCATCAGACGAGCCACCTCGGCACCTTGCTCCGAGGTGTAGGTGCCCGTATAATTATCAAGCATCAAATCCCAGTTGTAGGGCTTCAACTCACGGGCGGGCATCGAGATGTTGTGCGGCGACGAGACATATCCCGGGATCGTACCCGTGGGGTTGGTCGGCCAACGGTGGTACTTCATGACAATACCGGCAGCCGTCTGCACACAACCCGACACCGCCTTACCACCCGGGATGGTGGGGCACTCGTTGTTGAAGGGGGCACCCTGATCCCACAATGCGGTCTGAAGCTCACGCACCGGAGCACCCGCTGCGGGCTTCTGCACCCAACCTGCATTGGGCTGCAGACCGGCGGCACGTGCGGCGCGGATCATCTTGGCATAGCCGTCAAACCACCACTTCATGTGTGCGGGCATCTGGTTGGGATCGCCAAACGAATTTTCAAACGAATAGCCCAGAATCGGAGCCGAGGCATCGTCACCGGCCACCATCACAAAACCGGGACCATCCGTACGGTTAAAGACAAAGAGAGCAGGCTCCTCCGCACCTCGCGTCACAGCATCCTCGCCATCCCAGACGAGTTCGAGCGAGACGGCTGCACGGGTCGGAGTCGATTTTGCGAAGAAATCGACGGCCACGGCTTTGGCCTTTTCGACCTTCACAGGGGCAGCATTCGCGGCCGACGGCAGCACCATGGCCAGCGCCCACAACAGAAGGGTGTAAAATTGTTTCATAACTAAACCTGTTAAATAAAAAATATTTGGGTGCAAGATAGCGATTTATTTGCAATATTGATACATTTGAGCGCAATTTTGTTCATAAAACAAGCAAAATTGTGGAGCCCCGCCCCGCGCCAAACGCCCCACCCCATCCCACGCCAAATGCCCCACCCGGCTCGCGCGCAACAAAAACAGGCGGGAGTCGTCTCGACTGCCGCCTGCCCTCGGGAAGCGTTGCACTTCCCAAAAACTACGGACTCAAGGGTATAGACGCAGATTTATTGTCAATTCCTTGTTGATTGGATCATATTTTTGTATATTTGTTCCATCATTGCGGAATACGCAATGATGTAGATGGCATTTAGGGCTATTGTTTCGTGAAGTAAAACGACCAAAATTATTCAACGAACAGACAATAGGCACAATAAATGCCCACGCCGCATGGCGTGGGTGTGCTTATGTTCGTATGGGTACTTGGTCGTCCCTTCTTCCGATAAGCACTACCCACGTTTCTTTTTTTAGGTATACTCCTAATTTAAGTTAAACGGTTGCTATCTACGGCAACGAACCTTATGGTTTAACTTAAAAATGCATAGATATGGAAGAACTTTGGTTGTGGTCTGGGTTTGGTGGTCTCTGTGTAATAGGAACTATTTTCGCTATTTATGCGACAAAACAAAACCGCCTAGAGGAACAGACTTGGGAAGAAACGAAACAAAGAATTAATTTTAACGCAGATACTGAATTTACATGTAATGCTCCCAAATACTGGATTGGTATAAATAACGAGAGTGAAGAAATTAAAATTGTTCAATTCAATAAGCAGAAAAATGAGGATTTGTTAAAGTTCTCCAATATCATCTCTGTCGAGTTAACAGAAGATGGGCAGACAATATATTCCAAATCCACAATACGCACGATTGGTGGCACCGTTATAGGTGGAGCATTGGCCGGTGGTGCTGGAGCCATTGTTGGAGGATTATCGGGTAGTTCAACAAAGCATAAAAAGGTCTATAGCATGAACGTTAAGCTCTTGTTAAGAGACTATAAAAAAACATCTCTTATAATAGAATTCTATGATTATGTATACGACGGACAGAATCCATATCCAATAGCACATAAAAAAGCTCTAGAATTTATAGACAAGATCAAAGTCATAATTGATAAGATAGATAGAAAGAGTATTCAGACAAGCTCTAATAACACACAAAGTATCTCTATTTCTAAAGAAATTGAGCAACTGTATCAACTCAAAGTTAAGGGTATTATATCCGAAGAAGACTTTCAAGGGCTAAAGAAAAGATATTTATCTAATCAACTATAACAACAAAAACAGGCGGGAGTCGTCTCGACTGCCGCCTGCCTTCGGGAAGCATTGCACTTACCAAAAAAAACAACCATTGCGAAGCTCCTATCCAAACTACTAACGACCGCTGAAGGTTTGAGCAGACCAAGAGAGGCTGTTGCAATCGTAGATTGTTGGGGTTGGCTGATAACGACTGAAAATTTATTTTCAAAGTCGATTATCAGACAAAGACAATTATTTGCGACAGCAAACAACAGCCGAAAGCAGACAAGTCTGCCACACCGCTACAGGTTGAAAGGAGTTTTTAGACCCAAGACCGATCAAAGCACCTCTCACGTCCCACAACAAAAACAGGCGGGAGTCGTCTCGACTGCCGCCTGCCCTCGGGAAGCATTGCACTCCCCAAAAACTACTAACCCAAACTTAAATAAATGAAGAAACCTCACTGCGGTTGCTGAGCCGCAGCTGTACAAAGATAGTTCAAATACGATGCCAAACAAAAGCCTGCCACACAAAATGGCAGGCTTTAACCCGATCCGACAATCATCGAATCGAAACGGAACAATCGGTTTAGTGTTTCAACACCACCGAGGGGTTATGCTTATACTTAAAGAGCACCCAGAAGGCCAGGGCCACGACCAGCGCATAACCGGCAAAGATAAACCACACGGTCGGCCAGCCGCCCTCCACCTCGGGACGAGCCACAAAGAATCCATCGGTCCACGCGCAGTAGTGGTTCACCACCTTTCCGGCCAACCACGTGCCGACCGAAGCACCGATACCGTTGGTCATCAGCATAAAGAGACCCTGCGCCGAGGCTTGGTAGGTTGCACCGGCCTCACGCTCCACGAAGAGGGCTCCCGAGACATTGAAGAAGTCGAAAGCTACGCCATAGACGATCATCGAGCTGAAGAGGGCCATCAGGCCGAGTACCGTTTCGGGCGATCCGACGCCAAAGAAACCGAAGCGGAGCACCCAGGCGAACATGGCGATCAGCATCACCTTCTTAATACCGAAACGACCCAAGAAGAAGGGGATGAGCAGGATGCACAGTGCCTCGGAGATCTGCGAAAGGGAGGTCAGCAGCGTAGGATTCTGCGCAAACCAACTCTCAGAGGAGGCGGCGAAGGAGTTAATATAAGGTGTAGCAAAGCCGTTCGTGATCTGCAACGACACGCCCAGCAACATCGAGAAGATGAAGAACAGCGCCATCTTCTTCTGCTTGAAGAGCACAAAGGCATCCAGGCCGAAACGCTGTGCCAGGCTCTTCTTCTCGCCCTCGGCTGCGCGCACGATGGGGCATTGCGGCAAGGTGAAGGAGTAGCAACCCAACACCAGACCCAACACGGTGCAGACAACCAACTGCATATAGGTGAATTGAGCAGCCTGCCCCAGACCGAAACCGGCGAAATTAACGAACCACATGGCAGCGATGAAGCCGACCGTACCAAACACGCGGATGGGCGGGAAGACCTTCACCGTATCCAACCCCATGCGGCTCAAGATCGAGAAGGCCACGGTGTTCGACAGGGCGAGCGTAGGCATGTAGAAGGCCACACTGATCACGTAGGGGATAAAGATCGGCCAGATGTCGTTGATGATCTTGACATCCTCGGCACCGCCTGCCGCAGCGATCTGGGCAGCGGCCGACTGCGTCGCCTCCACACCAAAATAGGCCGTAACACCCATAAAGATGGCTGCAACGAGGTGCGAGATACCCAACATACGTTGCGGTTGAATAAATTTATCGGCAATGGCACCAATGATTGCCGGCATAAAAATCGAGACGATTCCCTGCGCGATATAGAACCATGCGATATAATCGCCCAGACCTACACGACCCAGAAAATTGCCAATGCAGACCAAATAGGAGCCCCAGACTGCAAATTGCAGGAAATTCATCAGGGTCAAACGAATTTTAATTCCCATAGAGATAGTTTATTGATTTAGTGTTAGTTTCAACATTTAGGCCGCTTTTAATCCGGTTTTTAATCCGGTCTTGAAAAACAAATGTATGAATTTTTTTTGAAAAAAACTTTGTAAATGCAAAAATTAGTTCTACTTTTGCACCGTCGAAACCGACAAAAGGACTATTGAGCTATGGTGTAATGGTAACACAACAGATTCTGGTCCTGTTATTCCAGGTTCGAATCCTGGTAGCTCAACGATCACCGCAGCCGAGAGGCAACGTGAGGTGAGGCACGAAGTGCCAAAACAAAAAAGGAAGGCCAACGATGCTTGCATCAGTTGGTCTTCTTTTTTTGTTTTGATTGCTGCGAAGCGGCCACCTCACGTTGCCCGAGGCGCCACCGATTGAAACGCGCCTTTGCACCGCAAAGGTGCGTAACATCACCCACCAAACTCCACCAACACATCACCCACCAAACTCCACCAACACATCACCCACCAAACTCCACCAACACATCACCCAACCAAGCCACATCATCGCATCAGTTGGTCTTCCTTTTTTGTTTTGATTGCTGCGAAGCGGCCACCTCACGTTGCCCGTATAACGCAAAAATCCCCTTGTTAGAGAGTTTCACCTCCTACTTCACCCCTTTGGCCCGTTTAGCCATCGCCGAGGCAAAAACAAAGTCGTTCAGCTCGCGGTTCTCGGCATGCAGGATCTCCTCCTTGGAGCCTTCCCACCACTTCTTACCCTCGTGGATATAGACGATCTTCTCGCCGATCTCCATCACCGAGTTCATGTCGTGTGTGTTGATAATGGTCGTGATGTTATACTCCTTGGTGATCTCATGAATCAGATTGTCAATCACGATCGAGGTCTGCGGATCGAGACCCGAGTTGGGCTCGTCACAAAACAGGTAGCGCGGATTGAGCACAATGGCGCGTGCAATGGCCACACGCTTGATCATACCACCCGAAAGTTCGGCCGGATAGAGGTGGTTGGCATTTTCGAGCCGCACACGTCGCAGGCAGAAATTGACCCGCTCGAACTTCTCCTCTTCGCTCTGTTCGGTGAACAGATCCAACGGCAATTTGACATTCTCCTCCACGGTCGAGGAGTCGAGCAAGGCACCCCCCTGGAAGATCATACCGATATCCTTGCGGATCGCTTTGCGCTCCTTGAAGCCGAGCGACGTAAAGTTGGTCTGATCGTACCATATCGACCCTTCGTCGGGCTCATGCAAGCCTACTAATGACTTGAGCAGCACCGTCTTACCCGACCCGCTACGACCGATAATCAGATTGGTGCATCCGGTCTTAAATTCGACCGAAATATCATCGAGGACCTTGCGGCCATCAAAACTCTTGGAGATCTTATCGGCACGGATCATATCAACAGGACTTGGGTTAGAATAAGGTTAAAGATCATAATCACGACCGATCCGACCACCACGGCACGGGTCGAGGCTTTACCAACCTCGAGCGAGTTACCCTTGGCATAATAGCCGAAGAAGGCGGAAATCGAGGTGATGATATAGGCAAAAACGGCCGATTTGATCAGCGAATAGGTGACCGAATAGGAGTCAAAATCGAGCATGATACCCTCCAGGTAGTTATCCGGAATCATGATACCCGTAGCCATGGCAATCAGATAGCCACCCAACACACCGATGCCGATCGAAAGGATCGTCAGGAAGGGGAAGAACACGACCGCTGCGACGATCTTCGGCAGGATCAGATAGGAGGCAGCATTTACGCCCATAATCTCCAGCGCGTCAATCTGTTCGGTGATGCGCATCGTACCGATCTCCGAAGCGATCGACGAGCCAACCTTACCCGAGAGGATCAGCGCCACGACCGTCGATGAGAACTCCAGAATCATCGTCTCGCGCGTAGCATAGCCAATCAGCGACTGCGGAATAAAGGGCGATTCGAGGTTGATACACATCTGCAACGTGATCACAGCACCGATAAAGATCGAAATGATGGCCGTCAGACCGATCGAATCGACACCGATGGCCTCCATCTCATAGACGATACGTCGCCGATAGATAGCACCCTTCTCGGGACGAGAAAAGACCTTTCCCATCAAGATGAAGTAACGCCCAATTTGTTCAAACACCTTCAGCATAACACTCGTTTAATCTTGAGTCTCCTCGAAATCGACATAATCGCCCACCCGATTCGAGATTCGTTTCTCGGGGGTCGAGGCAGTTTTATGCACCTTCACCTCGCCCTCATCAGGCTGTCGTTCAGTTCGTTGTCTACCCGACTGCGTACGACCGGCACCCGGACCATAGAAGGTGTAGAAGCCTCCATGAGGCCCCTGTTGTGCTCCGCCACCGAATTGATCACGCATCTGTTTCTGCATTTTATAGATCTTCCAACGGGCCCAAACGACCAGCAGAATGATGAAAAGAATGAATCCTCCTACCAGATAGAGTACCACCGATGCGATACCGCGCAGCAGACTGGGTGCCGTCACCGCCAAAATCACGATCAGGAGCACCAAAAGCGGATTGCGCCGCACAAAATTGATAAAAGTATCGAATAAAGCGGACAAAAAGTTCATATTCTCAAAAGTTTCTACCGACAAAGGTAACCAAAATTATGCTTTTTTCAATAAAAGTCGTAAATTTGGTGCCGAAAAACAACAACATTCGATAAGATTAGATATGATAACTCCTTTAACAGCTATTTCCCCGGTCGATGGCCGCTATCGCAAAGTTACCGAGCCGCTGGCAGCCTATTTTTCCGAACAGGCACTCATCCGCTACCGCATTCGTGTGGAGGTGGAGTATTTCATCGCCTTGTGCGAGATACCGCTGCCGCAATTAGCCACGGTGGATCACGCCAAATTTGCCGATCTACGATCGCTCTACCTCGATTTCTCGCCCGCTTCGGCCGAGCGTGTCAAGGAGATCGAGCGCACCACGAACCACGATGTGAAGGCCATTGAGTACATCCTCAAGGAGAAGATGGACGAGATTGGCCTGGAGGCCTACAAAGAGTTCGTGCACTTCGGTCTCACGTCGCAGGACATCAACAACACGGCCGTTCCCCTCTCGATGAAGGAGGCTTTGGAGGAGGTGCTCTACCCCGCTTTTGAGGAGGTTCGCACGAAGATTGCCGCGATGGCCGAGGAGTGGATGTCGGTGCCGATGTTGGCACGCACACACGGCCAGCCCGCCTCGCCGACCATCTTGGGTAAGGAGTTCAAGGTCTATGTGGAGCGTCTGGACAAGCAGATTGCCCAGCTCAAGGTTGTGCCCGTACCGGCCAAATTCGGCGGTGCGACGGGTAACATGAACGCCCACCATGCCGCCTACCCCACCTACGATTGGGTAGCCTTTGCCAACGGCTTTGTAAACAACACGTTGGGGTTGGATCGCTCGCAATACACCACCCAGATCGAGCACTACGACAACCTGGCCGCCATGTTCGATGCGCTGAAGCGTATCTCGACCATTCTGATCGACTTGGCGCGCGACATGTGGATGTATATCTCGTCGGAGTATTTCAAGCAGCAGATCAAGGCCGGCGAGGTTGGCTCGAGCGCCATGCCCCACAAGGTCAATCCGATCGACTTCGAGAATGCCGAGGGTAACTTAGGTATGGCGATTGCCGTCTATGAGTTCCTCTCGCGCAAATTGCCCGTTTCGCGTCTGCAACGAGACCTGACCGACTCGACCGTGCTGCGCAACGTCGGCGTGCCGATGGCCCACACGCTCATCGCCCTGAAGTCGCTCATGAAGGGTCTGAACAAGGTGCTGCTCAACCAGGCCGCTCTGGAGCGTGATTTAGAGGCAAATTGGGCCGTCGTAGCCGAGGGCATCCAGACCATCTTGCGCCGCGAGGGCTATCCGAAGCCCTACGAGGCACTGAAGGCCCTGACGCGCACCAACGAGCAGATCACCGAGCAGTCGATCAAATCGTTTATCGAAACGCTGGAGGTTAGCGAGGCCGTAAAGGAGGAGCTGCGCGCCCTCTCGCCCGCCACCTACACGGGTCTGTTCCGCCGATAACCGGGCCGCGAGGTTTCGCAACAAAGAGGGGCTGTCCAATGATTGTTGGGCAGCTCTTTGTGTGATGTGCACTACCCCTCCGCAAAAAATATATTCCAAAAGCACGATTTTTTTGCCCAAATGTTTGATAATCTGCAAATCTTCTATTACATTTGCATCTACCACAGTGGCCAAAATGAACAGAACGATCGACTTAAAGACAGATTGCCAGACACGTAAAGGACTGGCAATCAATAACTTATTCCTCTCCCACTTCGGGGGGGGGGTCGCTGCCTAATTCTCCGCTTACACGCATTCTAACACGGCCGGTGTTTGGGTGATCCCATAATCCCAAACGCCCGCTTCGACATGCACATATATCTCAACATTATTTTTAACCATTTTTACAATCCAAACAGTATGAAAAACATGTTCAAGACACTCGCAGCTGTCGCTCTGATCGCGCTGGCTGCATCGTGCTCGAAGGAT
>JAFSBY010000014.1 GCA_017437045.1 Alistipes sp. | reverse complement strand
GCCGTAGAAACCGTGAACGGCGAGGCGACCGTGCCCCTCAACGCCGTAGAAACAATGATTCGCGCCGCGACCACGACCCTCAACGCCGTAGACACCCATTCCGCGCCTCCGTTGGCACCCTCAACGCCGTTGACACCCACACCCGCGCCACGGGTAGCACCCTCAACGCCGTTGACACTCACACCCGCGCCGCCGGTAGCACTTTCGCACGGCGCGACACCCGCACCCGCGTCGCCGGTAGCACAGGGCTACTCATCGTGGAGGGCTTCACCGCTCAGGACTATGTGCTGCCGCTGCTGGGTGTGGAAGGTAAATATCACACCCGCGAAATCTGGCTCTATCGCGACCAACTCCGCGAAAACATGACGCTCAGAGCCAACAGAATGGAACATTAATACATAAAAAAACTCAATTTTTCGGGAATTATGGTTTTTTTTTTGTAATTTTGCACACATTATTACGCATAATGTAACAAATAAGAATAAACAAAGATGAACAAGAACGAGAAATTTGTGATTACCGTGAACCGCGAACTGGGAAGCGGTGGCCGCACCGTGGGCCGCAAACTGGCTGAAAGGCTGCAGGTGAAGTACTACGACAAGGCGCTCATCCAGGGGCTGACCAAGGAGTTCGGCCTGACGGTGGAGGAGATTGAGCGCATCAAGGGCCAGAAGAAGTCGTGGTGGACGGAGTTTAACAACTACTACATGCGTCGCAACGCCACCGCCTTGCCCATGGAGGCCGAGACGGTGCTGACCACGGCCTCGATGATAGGCACCGAGCAGCGCATCCTGCAGGACCTGGCCGCCCAGGAGTCGTGCGTCGTGGCTGGTCGCAGCGGCTTCCTAGTGTTCCGCGAGTGGCCCAACCACGTGAATGTCTTCATCCAGGCCCCGATGGAGAGCCGCATCCAGCGCGTGATGACCAAGCAGGGGCTGAGCCGCGAGGAGGCCATCGCCGCCATCGAGAAGGTGGACAAGGGGCGCGAGACCTACATCAAGAAGTACGTCGAGATGAATCCAGAACTGCGCTCGTCGCTGCCAAACATCTCCCGCTACGACACCCGCAACTACGACCTCGTCATCAACATGGACGGGCTGACCGAGGACGATGCCGTGGAGGTGATTATGAGTTACATCGACCGCACAAGCAAATAGGATATGGACGACATGGAAAGGATTAATCTGGACGACTATATCCAGACCGGCGAGGGCGGGACGGCCCTCACCTACAACCACAAGGACGGCAAGACGCTGGCCAAGCTCTTCATGCCCAGCATGGCCGCCGATAACGCCGTGCGCGAGTTCCGAATCAACCAGGTGGTCTACGAGAGCGGACTGCCCACGCCGAAGCCCATCCGCCTGATTACCGACGGCACGCGCTTCGGAGCGGAGTATGAACTGATACAGCCGAAGCGCTCTTTTACACGCATCATCTCGCAGGAGCCCGACAAACTGGTGCCGCTGTCAGAACGCTTCGCCGTGCTGGCCAAGCAGATACACCAGACCCCTGCCGACACGAAGCGACTGCCGGACATGAAGGAAATGGTGAGGAGCATGGTTGACCGGCGCGAACAGTTGCCCAATACCTACAAGGAGCGCATCCACCGCTTCCTCGACACCGTACCCGCCACGCCGACCTGTCTGCACGGCGACCTGCACATCGGCAACATCATCACCGACGGACAGAGGGAACTCTGGATTGACGTGGGCGACTTTGCCTACGGCACGCCCGAATGGGACCTGGGCATGATGTACTTCGCCAGCCACTTTATGAGTGAGGAGCGGTGCGACAATATCTTCCATCTGAACAATGCGACACTGAGAGCGCACTGGGATGCCTTTGCGCCCGTCTATTACGGTACTGACTCCCAGGAAGCACTGGAGGCCGAGGTCAGGAAACTGCACCCCTACATCGCCGCCAAGATATTGTTTGCGAGTACCAAGGTGTCGGGCGAGAAGGCTCCTGTCACAGCGCCTCTCCTGCAAGTCATTGACAAATATCTGCCGGAATGAAAATGAATAATGATTTTTCTGCCGCCATCATCCTGCTTGCCATGACATTCTCCGCCCAAGTAGCCCACTCGCAGCGAGCCATCGCTTTTGACGGCATCGAGAACGCCCGCGATATGGGTACGCTCGTCATGCAGAACGGGCAGACGGTTCGCACGGGCATGCTCCTTCGCAGCGGAAATCTCTCGAAGGCCACCGACGGCGACGTGGCGGTGCTGAAGGAGAAATATCGGCTGACGGACGTCTTCGACTTCCGTTTCGAGGCCGAGGCCAACGCCGCCCCCGACCGCATCATCGACGGCGTGAGTTACACCCACCTGTCCACGCTGCCCCAGGCATTCATTCAGGGATTCTCATCCAGCAGACCAGATACGACCAAAATGGACACGCGCGACATGCTGGCCGTGCTGATGAAGTATGCCTTCGACCCGCAGGCGCAGGCGATGGCCCGACGGCTCTATCCCGCCATCGTGACCGACTCCACGGCGCAGAACTACTACGGTGCCTTCCTCCGTGGCGTGCTCCGCGCCGATGGCGGCGTGCTCTGGCACTGCTCGCAGGGCAAGGACCGCGCCGGCTGGGCGTCGGCCTTCCTCCTGGCAGCCCTTGGTGCCAGCCGCGAGACCATCGTCGAGGACTTCGACCTCTCTAACCAGAGTTACGCCCGTCAGGTGGAGGCATTGACCGCCAAGGTGCGAGGCATGGACGGCAGTGCCGAGGCCGCGGCCTTCATCCGCGCCATGGTCGGCGTGAGCCGCGAGAACTTCGAGGCGACGCTCGACCTGATAGACCAGCGCTACGGCTCGCTGTCCGCCTACATCGAGAACCAACTGGGTTTCTCCCGCGAAGAGCAGCAGCAGTTGAGGGCGAAATATCTGTCGGCGGCCGCAAGTTGGTAATATAATAAAGGTAGGTAATCATCTTCACGGATACAGCGGCACCACCTTCTCCTCAAAGTGTTCTAAATGCTTCTCCATGCGCGGCACGAGCATCGCGGTCTTGACCATCATGTCCACGCGCTCGTCCAGCGTGTCGTGCCCCTTGGGCATGTTGTGTGACCGCCAGAGACCGAAGAGCATCGTGCGGAAATCGTCCTTCAGCGACCCCGGCTCCGGTTCGGAAATGATGTACGTCTTGAAGATGAAGTTGCCCATCGGCGTGCGACGGGCGTAGAAATTGCCATACTTCACCATGACGATGCCGGGCGTGTTGCCGTCGCCGTCGGTGAACTCCTTGAACACGCCGTTGCGAATCTTTCCCGCCTTGAAGAAGATACCGCATTCGTGGCGGTCGAACACGGCCCAGTCCATGATTTCCTGCGTGCTCTTGTCGGCCATGAACTGCTGGCGGTCAACGGTTAGCCACCGCTCGCGGATGCGCTTGATGGCGTGCGGGATGACGTGGACGTAGTACTGCTTCGGCGTGTTCATGCCGCGCAGGTAGTAGTACGACTTCGTGCCGTGGTCGTTCTCCACCTCGCAGTAGCAGACGCTCCACCACGCCGTGGAGCCATGCTTGCAGTAGGCCGACACCCGCCACTGGTTGCCGTTCTTCGAGGTGTGCAGGGTGGTGTTTCCCTCTACGCGGTCTTTCTCCAGTCCGATGCGGCTTTTCGGCATCCTGGCCAGGAGTTGCTCGCCCAGCTTCTTCGCCTTGCGCTTCACGCCCGGCCAGTCGTCCATCAGTTCCTGCAATATGCGTTCGTCGGTGTATGAGGGTACAATCATGCGTTCTGTCTTTTTCGGTTTGGAAATGCGCTTGCAAAGTTACAGTTTTTTCCCGCAAATCGCCCCCGATTTTCTGCAAAAGAATAATAAAGTAGGCGCAAAGTGAACGAATCTCGGAAATTATTGCTAATTTTGCAGCAGATTTCAAATACACCAGACAACAGAATTATGAACAGCGCAGATTTTTGGGCATCCGTCCGCAACATCATAGCCGAGGGCTTCACGCCTGAAGGTCTGCAAAAACTTGATACTTATGCAGCAGAATTCATCAGCGGAAGGTTGGTATATCAACGATTTTCACCGCACGAACAGCATGGCTGCGCAGCGGGAGGTCATGCAAATGTCGTTGCATCCCTGCTCGCGGGAGCAGAAGCTGGCGCAGATTCAGAGAGTCCGTCAGCACTCAGCGACTACGAAAGAGAGCGCCAACAGGGAGCGAAGCAGGAAGCAGCCATAGAACGGTGGGCGAAGGCCGTAGGACTCTGGACGGCCGACGTGGAGCAGTCACTGCCGCAGTCGCTTGGCGAGCAGATAGCCGAGGGCGGCGAGGCCAAGGTCTATGACCACGGGGCCACGCTCATCAAGAGCATCGGCCTCGACTATTTCATCCAGCCCGTCTTCGCCCTCGACCGCATCGCCCTGCACAACGCCTACTTCCCCGAGACGCGCCTCACCGTGCTTGGCTTCGGGCGCGACAGCCGGGGCGAGTTCAAGATAATAGCCGAGCAGCCCTTCATCGACGGCCAGCCCGTAAGCGACGCTGACATTGCCGACTACATGCGGCAGATGGGCTTCGAACTGAAGAACGCCCGTAACTGGACTTACGCCACGCCCGACATCTATTTGAGCGACATGCACGACGAGAATGTCATCCGCTCGAACCGCACGAATACCCTCTTCGTCGTTGACTGCGACATCCGCATCAATACGCCGGAACTGCGGCAGGGTGGCCAGCGGTCGCTGACAACAGATGTGAGGTTCGAATAAATCGAATTCCAAATAAATAGATAGTTCTTAATAGATTATGGCATACAGCATAACAGACAAAATGGAGTGGACGCTCATTTTCGCCGCCGAATTTGGCCGCCACTTCGGGCTGACGCTCAAGCAGGCGTTCAACTACCTGAGCCGCTTCGGGGGCATCAAGTTCGTCGACGAGCACTACGACTACTGCCACACGCAGTCGTTCCAGTCGATGGTCAGCGACATGGCCGAATATTGCCAAAGGAAAGGAGGGGCACTCGTATGATTCTCTACCACGGAACCAACGCCGACTTCGACGACATCGACCTCTACCATCAGAGTCCCCGCTACGTCTACAGTTTCCTCGACAGCGAACTAAGACGGGAAGTGTGAAGTAAATTTCCGCCGAATTCAGACAGGATTTATGAAAGAGACGAACGACATATACGACGCCATTGCAACTGAAGGATTTTCAGCTGCGACGCTGCAAATGATTGACAACCTGACAAACGACATACAATATGGAAGAAAAGATTTTGATGGATTTACTCTCCCAGAGCATGCAGGACTCTGCAAGGGAGGCTCGCCTCTCATTGGGGCGTCCATCGTCGCACGCTACACGCGAAGAAGCCTTGCGGCAGGTGGCAATGCTGAAGGCGGCCAAGGAGGCAGCCCAGCCAATTGGCAGATAGACGACATATTACGGGCAAGCCAACCTGCATCGACTGCATCGTGAAGTTCGAAATACCTAAAACTGAATTATCTACTATCCGCAAATCGCCCCCGATTTACTGCAAAAGAATAATAAAGTCCAAGGAAAGTGATTCGTTCTGCAAAAAAATGAGTAACTTTGTCGCCGAAAAGTTATAATCATGGCAAAGAAAGAAATCAAAGAAGACCTGAAACTTAAAGCCTTCCCCGAGGAAATCACTGAGGATGGAATCAGAATTTATGGCGAAATATCATACGAGAACCAGATGGCGGTGCTGAGCCAGTTCCTTCACAATGGAGGAATTGAGGGCGACGACATCGAAGCGAGAGGCCAACGCGAGGATATTGTGATTGCTATCCGTGACTTCCTCGAAAGAAAAAGAGAGGTCGAAGTCATTCCGGAAATAGACGAAGAATATGCATGGCGTGTGGCCGAAAGTCCCTTGGAATATCCACTCTTTGCTGACTTCTTTAACGTTCCGTTCCCCGACCCGCAGCCATCGCAATTTACATTCATCGACCTCTTCGCAGGGATGGGCGGCTTCCGTCTGGCCATGCAAGCACAAGGCGGCAAGTGCGTTTTTTCTTCGGAATGGAACAAGTACGCGCAGAAGACTTACTTTGCGAATTTCGGCGAAATGCCTTTTGGTGACATTACAAAGGAGTCGACCAAAGGCTATATCCCGGAACACTTCGACATCCTCTGCGCCGGCTTCCCCTGCCAACCGTTCTCCATCGCTGGCGTTTCCAAGAAGAAAAGCCTCGGACGCGAGACAGGCTTCAAGGACAAGACGCAGGGAACGCTCTTTTTCGACGTGGCCGACATCATCAGCCGCCATCGCCCAAAGGCTTTCTATCTCGAAAATGTGAAGAATCTGACTTCGCATGACAAGGGCAACACGTTCCGCGTCATTCGCGAGACGCTGGAGGAACTGAACTACTCCATCCATTACCAAGTGATGGACGGCCAGACCTACGTTCCCCAGCACCGAGAGCGCATAATGATTGTCGGCTTCGACCGCGAGCGATACCATGGTGAGGAAAACTTCACATTCCCAGAGCAGCACGAAGCCACAAGAGCCATCCGCGAAATACTCGACCCCAACGCCGACCCGAAATATACTTTGAGCGATAAACTTTGGGACTATCTGCAAGCCTACGCGGAGAAGCACAAGGCCAAGGGCAACGGTTTCGGCTTCGGTCTCGTAGACCTTAACGGAATCAGCCGAACCCTCAGTGCCCGTTATTATAAGGACGGCTCAGAAATCCTTATCCCCCAAGGAGAGGGAATCAATCCCCGCAAACTCTCGCCCCGCGAGTGCGCCCGACTGATGGGCTACCCCGACAATTACCGCCTCGACCAAGTTTCCGATGTTCAGGCCTATCGCCAGTGCGGAAACTCTGTCATCGTTCCCCTCATTACCGCAGTATCAGAGCAAATCATCCAAACCATCAACGACTATGAGCGAAATATTGAACTCCGCAATCCGCAGCGTGCAGCAATCTAAAGCCGCGTGGTGTCGTTTCATCACGGGCAACGACACGGGTAAGACCGGTAGCCATCAGGCAGGTTTCTATATTCCCAAGTGTGCATCCTCCCTGCTTTTTGATAAGCCAGGGCGCAAAGGAGAATTTAAGGAGAAGACCGTAAAAGTCAAGTGGCAAGATGATTTCACGACCGAAAGTTGCATGAAATACTACGGCCAAAAGACGCGCAACGAATACCGCATCACTCGCTTCGGACAAGGATTCCCTTTCTTGCAGGATGACAACGTGGGTGACTTGCTCATTCTCGCCAAATTCACTGAAGAAGACTATGCTGGTTACGTCCTCAGCAGCGACGAGGACATTGACGCATTTTTCGCTGCTTTTAACCTTGCTCCCGACGAGACCAATCAACTTATTGATGTAGCGGGCAGCGTGAAACCCGATGTAAAGATAGCCCAACTACTGAAAGAATTTGCCGACCGCTTTACCGATTTCCCAGAAACAAGAATCATGGCCGCTGGAGCACAAGAATGTTACAACAAGGCATATCGTGTAAGCGATGGCTTATTGCAGAAACAGCCAGACAAGATTCTGTCTGATTGGATTGATGCAGAAACGGCTCTCTTCAAGTGCTTGGAAGAGAAGGTATATGCCGATATGCTTTCGCAGCGTTTCGAGAGCGTTGAAGCATTCACTGAGAAAGCGAATCAAGTTTTGAACCGTCGCAAGTCTCGCGCAGGCAAGTCATTGGAACATCATTTGTCGGCCATCTTCACAAGGAATGAACTGATATTCGAAGAGCAGGCCGTGACCGAGGACAACAAGAAGCCTGACTTCCTCTTCCCCAATGCCGAGTGCTACCATAACTTCCAGTTCCCGGCAGAGGAGTTGACAATGCTTGGTGCCAAGACGACTTGCAAAGACCGCTGGCGTCAAGTTATAAACGAGGCCGACCGCATTGAGATAAAGCACCTGTTCACATTGCAGCCGGGCATATCTAAGAACCAGTTGAAAGAGATGGCCGATAATGGTGTAAGACTCGTAGTGCCGCAAAAGAACATTTCAACATTCCCGGCCGAATACCAGTCTTCGCTCAGCAATTTGTCAGGATTCATAGCAATGGTAAAACAGAAGCAGGAGTGTTTGCCTAAATACTACATATTATCATAGACTTAATAAGTCAATCCATAATAATTGCAACAAATTTCGACTTGATTGCAAAAAAATCCCGATAATCTGACACGACTATCGGGATTTTTTCGTAATTTTGCCCCCAGAATGACATATTGAAGAAAGAGAGCCCAAAGTTTTTCAAGCTACAGGAAACTAACACA
The DNA here is from genome assembly GCA_017437045.1 of Alistipes sp. Lineage (GTDB taxonomy): Bacteria > Bacteroidota > Bacteroidia > Bacteroidales > Rikenellaceae > Alistipes. The sequence continues at coordinate 7,598 of JAFSBY010000014.1, read as the reverse complement.
CTCCTAATGAATCGTGAAACAAGAAGGCCGAAAGCTCACACCCGATACAGGGGCGTGAGCATTTGCGGTTTTCAGCAGTTTCACGACGGCAAGTGTTAGGCCACCTGTAGAATGTTGTTTATCAAGAGTGCTCTTCGCCTCTTTCTGATAATGTCAATTCGAGCGAAAGGGCACTTGAGATAAACAAAATATTGTCGAACTAAAAACTTTGAATGTTATGGCTACAATCCTTGAAATCCCCGAATGGACCGGCTCACCGCTGACCATCGCATCGTTCCTCGCCTACGCCACGTCCGTCGACAGCAACGCCGCCGAGGTGGAGACCGACAACGTGAGGTTCGATATGCTCAGAAACCAGTTGCACCAGCTGGTTCTCCGCCTGCAGGACTTCATCAACCAGCAGCGTGCCTACGCGCAGACGCCGGAGATAACGAAGCAGGACCAGAAGCGCGATTCGCTGTGGAAAGCCCTGTGGTATGCGTGGTACTACATCGACCAGATTGACCCCACCGACCCGCTGTCGCAATACTCGCAGCGCCTGCGCCCCGTGATGACGGCCTACAAGGGCATGTGGAAGCACGAGATGACGAAGGAGACCGAGGAGATAAAGGGACTGCAGCGAGACCTGGCCGGAGCCGCACAGCAGCAGGCTCTGGAGCAGCTCGGCCTGAAGGTCATTGCCCAGCAGATTTTCGCTGCCAACGCTACCCTGGAGGAGCAGGTCACGCAGCGCGAACATGCCCGTGGCGAACGCATAGCCGAGAAGGCCGGCGAGACGGGCGAGAGCATCCGCAAGCAGACCGCGCCCGTGATGATTGAACTGTTCAAATACGCCAATGCCCTGCAACTCATCAATCCCGCTGACAACATCGCCCAGTTCATCCAGAACGTTTGCGGCGTCATCAATCACTACAAGCAGGTGGCCGCCAGCGGTGGCTCGCGCAGTGGCGACGAGCCCGAGCCTACGCCCGTTGACCCCGAGGTGACACCCGCCGAGCCGGAACAGCAGACGGAGGGATAATCTCTGATTCTAAAGAAATAATGCAATGAAGATGGCCGCTCTGCGCGAGCGGCTATCTTTAGACTCGAAATGGTGCAGTTTTCGTCAGAGAATACACTACTTCAGCTGAAATGGTGTAGAATTCGTCGGAGAATACATAAATGAATGAAATCGGGTGTATTCATCGTCAGATAATACACTTTTAACTTACGAAAGGTGTATATTCTGACAGAGACTACACTTTCGACAAATAACTATAAGGGAATACAAACTATGGACGCAAAGAAAGACTTCCACACTTTGGACGACCTCTACATATCGCCGTTTACATCTGTGAGATACTACGACGACAACGGACAGCCCCGCTATCGGCCGCTGGAGCGCAATCTTTACCCGACTGGCATTTACGCCGCCGACCTCCTTCTGCAATCGCTCACCCTCGGCCACGGTTCTATGTCTGCCATTGCCAATCGCCTCGGCTGCTCCAGCCGCGACCTCTCAGGACTCATCCGCTGCCTCACTGGCCAGCCCAGTGACCAGTTCCGCACTGCCTACCGCAAGCGCCTGGTCACCGACCTGCTGCGCTTCACCGACCTGCCCCTGCCCGACGTCGCCGCCCGCAGCGGCATCGGTCGCAAGCGCAACCTCCACCTCTTCACCAACATCCACTTCGGCTGCACGACCGAGGAACTGCGCCACCGCATCCGCCAGGTCGGCGACGCGGGGCGGTTCGGCATCGAGCTTCGTCAGTCGCGTTTATAAATCTGTCGGAAATCGTTTATAAAAGTGTCGCCAACATTGCCGATGCAGACTTTTTTTTGTACCTTTGCAGGCGATAATGAGATTTTTGGATATGGCTAACAAACCCTTAGACACTACATTGCTGGACCGCGCCATCGTGTTTGCGGTTCGCGCCCATGCCGGGACGGAGCGCCGCGGCAAGGGGTTTCCGTATATCGTCCACCCGATGGAGGCGGTGGAGATTGTGGCCACGATGACGCGCGACCAGGAACTGCTGGCCGCCGCCGTGCTGCACGACACGGTGGAGGACACCGACACGACCGTGGAGCAGATACGCACGGAGTTCGGCGACCGCATCGCCTCGCTCGTGGCCTCGGAGAGCGACACCATGCCGGAGGGTATGAGCGAGGAAGATTCCTGGCACGCCCGCAAGCAGGCCGCCATCGACCGACTGGCCCGTGCCTCGCACGACGCGAAGGTGGTGGCTCTGGGCGACAAACTCTCGAACATGCGGGCCATCGCCCGCGACTACGCCCAGCAGGGCGATGCCCTCTGGAACCTCTTCCACGCCAAGGACCCCAAGGAGCACGAGTGGCACTACCGGGGGCTGGCCGAATCGCTACGGGAACTACAAGAGACATTCGCATATAAGGAGTTTGAACAACTCATCAATCAAGTTTTTAAGCACTGAAGACGTATGGACTATCAACTTGACCTACACGGACAGATGCTCATGGAGCAGTACCACGAGCGGCAGGCCGTCTATCAGCGGCTGGCACAGGTGGCCGAAGAGACGCTGCGCCAGGCCCTCAAGAAACAGCATGTGGCGGTGATTGCCCTGGAGCACCGCGTCAAGACAGAATCGTCGCTGGCGGGTAAACTGGAACTGAAGGGGGCCAAATACCACACGCTCGACGACGTGACTGACATCATGGGTATGCGCGTGGTGACATTCTACAGCGACGATGTGGACAAGGTGGCCGCCATCGTCAATGAGATTTTCCAGGTGGACTGGAGCAATTCCGTTGACAAGCGCAAGTTGCACCGTCTGGATAGTTTCGGCTACAACTCACTGCACTACATCTGCACGCTGCCGAAATCCGTGGTCGATGACCCCGATATGCCCCTGCTCAACGAGTTGCGCTTCGAGATACAGATGCGCACGGCCCTGCAGCACGTATGGAGCACGCTCGACCACGATACGGCCTATAAGGGCGGAGGCGTGAATATCCCCCGCGAGTATCAGCGTCAGTTTGGCCGTCTGGCCGGCATGCTGGAACTCGTCGATGAGGAATTCAGCCGTCTGCGCAATGTGCTGACCGACTACCGCCGACAGATGCTGGCACTTGAGGCATCGGGACAACTCGACAAGGTAGATTTGAACAGCGACACTTTCCGCCGCTATCTGGAGGCGCAGCCCTTCGCCCGACTGAACAAGCGCATCGCCGCCATCAACCAGGCCGAACTCTACCCTGTGCCCATGATGCCCTTCCTGCGTGTGCTTCAGAAGTTGGGCTTTGAAACACTCGGCGAAGTGAACCGGCTCATCGAGGAGCACAGCGACGATGCCTACCGGCTGGCCGTCTCGCAACTGGGCACCACCGACCTCGACATCCTTTCCGAGAACATCGGCTTGCAGAACCTCTGCTTCGTCTATGTGCTGAAGCGGGGCGGTGGCCCTGCCGAACTCTGCCAGATATACGACTGGCTGAACGGCAGCGACTCTGGAAATATGGCTCTCGCCAAGACACTGTTCGAACAGGCAAGGACACTCAGTTTTATGACAACATAACATTAAACCGCAAAGACAATGAACATTGACATTAGACACGAAAGTGACAGCGTGACGCTGATACTCGCCGGGCGGCTTGACACCGCCACATCGGCTAAGGCCAGCGCCGATATAGAACGCGCCCTTGCCACTGTCCCCGTAATATCCCGCCTGACATGCGATGCAGGGCAGTTGGAATATATTTCAAGCTCAGGCTTACGTATTCTTCTCAGTCTGGCCAAGCGCTACAAGGACTTCCGTATCACAGAGGTACAGTCTCTGGTCTACGAGGTTCTCGACACTACAGGCTTCACAAAGATTATGACCGTGGAACGGGCCCTGCGACAACTCAGTGTGGAGGGATGCGAGGTAATCGGCGTGGGCGGCGTAGGCACCGTCTATCGGCTTGACGGCGATACCATTATCAAGGTGTTCCGCGAGGGTACTACTATTGAAGAGGTACGCCGTGAGATCACCATGTCGAAAGAAGCCTTCGTGATGGGTATGCCCACTGCTATCTCGTTTGACGTGGTACGAGTGGGTAGTCAGTATGGCCTGGTCTATGAACTGCTTCAGGCCGACACGCTCAGTGCGTGCATCAAGCGCGAGCCGGGGCGTATCGACGAATTTGCAAGGAAATACGCCGAGTTGTTCCATCAGTTGCATGCCATTGAGGTTCCCGGCGGAAGCAGTGTTCCTTGCGCCATCGAACGCGAGCGGCAGCAGATTCGCCATATACACCGCTACTTTCCACAGGAGAGCATCGACCTGATGCTGCGCATTGTCGATGCCATTCCAGATGCCAATCGTCTGCTGCACCTCGACCTGCAAACGAAAAATGCGATGGTACAGAATGGTGAGCTGATGCTGATAGACATGGGAGAGGTAGGCTACGGCCACCCCTTGCTCGACCTGGGGCATGCCTATTCGGCTATGGTGACACTGGTGGGCGACTACGACAAGATTATCGGCATGCCACGTGAATTGGGACAAAAACTGTGGAGCCGAGCCATCGACTATTATCTGGAAGGGATGCCCGCCGAAGTAGTCAAACAGCGCAAGGCGCAGATAGAGGTGGTATCGTGCGTACGCAGTTTCAGTTGGCTGGCTCTGTCAGACTCATTCCCTGAGGCCGTTATCAATGAATGCAAGGCAGTCTTTGACGAGCGTATTGCACTACGTAAAGACTACATCCTCGATGTCTGCAAGACCTTCGGCAACTGGACGCTGGAATCAACTAAATGACAAATATAAATAATGTAATAATATGGCAGCAATAAAGATATTGAGCGTTGACGACGAGGCACCCTTGGAGTTGCTGATGAGACAGTACTTCAGGCGCAAGATTCGTAACGGAGAGTATGAGTTCTTCTTCGCCCACAACGGCTTAGAGGCCCTCTCCATCCTGTATAATAATCCCGACATTGAGATTATCCTCTCGGACATCAACATGCCTGAGATGGACGGTCTGACGCTGTTGGCCAAGGTGAACGAGATGCGCAACCCTGCGCTGCGCGTCATCATGGTGAGTGCCTACGGTGACATGAAGAACATCCGCGAGGCGATGAACAACGGGGCCTTCGACTTCGCCACGAAGCCCATCGACATGGACGACCCTCGGTGCCAGCCGCGAGACCATCGTCGAGGACTTCGACCTCAGCAACCAGAGTTATGCCCCGCAGGTGGAGGCGTTGACGGCCAAGGTAAAAGGCATGAACGGTGGCGATGAGGCCGCGGCCTTCATCCGCGCCATGGTCGGCGTGAGCCGTGAGAACTTCGAGGCCGCACTTGACCTGATAGACCAACGCTACGGCTCGCTGTCCGCCTACATCGAAAACCAATTGGGCTTCTCCCGCGAAGAACAGCAGCAGTTGAGAACGAAATATCTGACGGCAGAATAATGTGCGAAAGGCGTGGCGAGCTGCATCCTCGCCCGCTTTTCGTAAATCAAGATTGTTCTCTTTTTATTGTTCTCTTTTTAAATCATACCCCTCTTGCCTCTGCCCACTTTCAGGTAGACCAGTCTGGGGCTTGCTGAAACTGTGCTCTTTCATGTACTCTGACGGCGAGACACCGTAGAAATTCTTGAAGCGGGTGGAGAAGCCGGGGGGTGAGTCGAAGCCGCAGGCATACATGACTTCGGCGATGGAGTGACGGCCACCCTCCAGAAGATAGGCGGCACGCTTCAGGCGGATGTTTCGCACGAAGTCACCCGTTGATTCGCCCGTCAACTCTTTCATCTTGCGATGCAGGTGCGAACGGCTCAAACCGACCTCATTGGCTATCTGTTCTACGCTCAGGTCTGAGTCGGCAATGTGGGCATTTACCACTTTCATCACCCGCTCCAACAACCGCTCGTCTGGAGTCTGAAGCTTAGGCTTCTCTATCATTTCTTCGACTATCTGCTGAGTCTTTTCAGCATGATCTTCTGTACTTACCAGAGCTTCTGCCGCATGTGTCTCTACAGCAGGGACCTGGACTTCTTCTTTGACATTACCCTCTTCCATCTCTCGCATCTGCGCAGCGTGGATATGCTCTTGCACACGCAGTCGCTGTTGCTCGGCTCGACGGCGGCGACGCAGATAGCGCACTATCATCAGCAGGGCCAGCAGACAATAGACTATCTTGGCATAGATGGAAGCGTACCAGGCAGGATGAACCACGACAGTAAACGTCAGCTCTTCCGAAACGGTGCTGCCCGTTACGGCGCGGACGGTTATGGGGTAAGTGCCGGGAGCCAGATGGCTAAGCGTGAGAACGTTCACGCCCATGGGCAGACGTTGCCAGATGCTATCCGTGCCGATGCGATATTCATAGTGCAGGCCATCGGCGCGAGCGTAGTCCATCGTCGAGAAAGAGAGCGTCAGGCTGTTGTCGTTATGCGCCAGGTCGAACCGTTTGGCCTCGCTGACAATGGTGTCGCACACCTGATACCAGCCCGATTGCGTCTGAGTAGTGACCTCCTGGCCTCCCACCATCAAGCCCGTTAGCCAAACCCGCAGGCCTGTGGCTGACGGTTGAATGTCCCGAGGATGAAAGAGTGTCAGTCCTCCTGTACCTCCAAAGGCCAAACGGCCATCGCCTAACAGACAGGAAGCCCCTTTGTAGAACTCGTTGCCCTGCAACCCGTCGGTCTTGAAGTAGTTGCGGCAGGTGCCTTTCGCCGTGTCAAAGCAAGCGAGTCCATGCCGTGTGCCTATCCAAAGCTGGTTGTTGCCGCCCAGTTCCAGCGACACGACATCATTGTCGGGCAGACCTTCCTTCAATTCTTCAATTGTCCCATTTTTGATTTTATACAGCCCATCGGCAGTAGCCACCCATACCATTCCGTCCGTGTCCTCGCGAACGGCATTAACCGCATGGCCGGGCAGCAGATGATTCCGACCGAACGCCTTGGTAAAACTACGCGTGGGCAAGTCGAGACACCCCACGCCTGAACTCATGGCCAGATAAAGCCGCCGTCTGTCAGGCGACAGTGCCAGCCCGCTCACCCAGGCATTAGTCAACTGGTTCTCCTGACCGTTGGCTTCGGCCACCTGCAGCGCGTCGTATCGGGTCAGTCTGCCGTTTTGCAGGTTCAGACATTTCAATCCGTCGCCATTCGTGGCAATCCACAGGTTGTTGTCGCCGTCCACCGCCATGCTCATCACATGCACGGCATCGCCCCGCGTCGTGCCCGCTATCTGCTCGTAGCGGCCCGTGGCTTTGTCAAGCCGTCCGCAGCCGCCCAACCATGACCCCACGTATAACCGTCCCTGCCTGTCTTCGCAAATACAAAGAATGTTGGCGGGTACATTGGAGTAATGACGGCTTTCTCCATTTTCTATCCTATACAGCCCATCGCCGTCGGTGCCAACCCATAGCACCCCGTCGTGGTCGCGGAAAACAGCCGACACGCAATAGTCGCCTATCAGATTCTGCGTGGCCGACTGACTGCCGATATAGTCAAAGCTGCTCTTATGATGATATTGCAGCAGCAGTCCCTTCTGACTGATGCCTGTCCAGCGGTTGCCGTCTCGGTCTTCGATAGATATGCTTGCTTTCTTATGATGCGCAGCCGAATTTCCAATTTTCAATTTTCCATTT
>JAFSBY010000013.1 GCA_017437045.1 Alistipes sp. | reverse complement strand
TTGCACCCCGTCGGAGCTCGTAGATGTAACGATCGTTTTCGAGAACGAGAACGATGCCAAGACGATCGAGGTTCCCGCCTTCACGAACGTGCCCATCGAGCGCAACCACCGCACGAACATCGTCGGTGATCTGCTGACCGACCCGGCTAAGTTCAACGTTGTGATCCTCCCGGGCTTCGACGAGGAGGGTACCGGCGACCACAACATCCTGCCGTGGGATGGTAAGACGACGAAGGCGCCGGCCAAGGATGCCAACAACAACTACATCATCGCTGAGGCTTCGGAGCTGGCATGGTTGGCCGACCAGGTAAATGGCGTTTCGCGCGCTGCAATCAAGACCTTCAAAGGTGAGACCTTCCTGCTGACGAAGGATATCGACCTCGCTGGTCACCCCTGGATGCCGATCGGCCCGAATGCCGACGCAAGTGCCAAGTTCCAGGGTACGCTGGATGGTCAGGATCACATCATCTCGAATCTGAACGTCAATACGCCCGACGGTTACACGGCTGCCGGTCTGTTTGGTGCCTTGCATGGTACGGTCAAGAATCTCTCGATTGAGAACGCTACGATCAAGCATATCTCGACAAGTGAGAGTGGTGCAACCGACAACGGTATTGCTGTTGTTGCCGGTTCGCTCTACAACGTGGGTCACGTGATCAACGTACACGTAAAGAATGCCAAGGTCGAGGGTAACCGCTACATGGGTGGTATCTCGGGCTATACCTATGGTAATGTAAAGAACTGCTCGGTCGAGAACATCGAGCTGATTGCTACGCCGAACGCCTACAAGGGTGGTTTCGACAACGGTGACAAGGTCGGCGGTATTGCCGGTGCCTTCTGGTCGGAGGGTGTCTATGCAATCTCGGGCAACACGGCCAAGAATGTCACGATCAAGGGTTACCGCGACCTGGGTGGTATCGTAGGTTCGGCTACGGCTGCCGCCGTTACGGGCAACACGGTCGAGGGTACAATCACGATCATCGCCGATCAGCTGACCAACAGCTACGGCCCGAAGGATGTCAATGCGGCCGCTATCGTAGGTCGCTGCACCAGCGGTGAGGTTGGCAGTTCAAATGTCAGCACGGCCGAGGTTACGATCAGCCAGCAAATACAGGATGGCGTAGCAAAAGATCTCGTAACGGACGACTTCGTCATCTCGAACGCTGCCGGTCTGAAGTGGGTAGCCGATGTGGTCAATGCAACGACTCCCTACACGGAGACGATCTTTGATGACAAAATCGTGAAGTTGGCAAACGACATCGACCTGAAGAACGAGGAGTGGATTCCGATCGGTGACGATCGTTCGCAGCGCACCGAGTGGCACGGCATCTTTGATGGTCAGGGCTACACGGTCAAGAACGTAAAGATCACGAAGAAGACCGACCGTGACGATGCCAACAAGTCGTCGTATGGTCTGTTCGGCAACGTAAAGGGTACGGTCAAGAACCTCACGGTGGAGAACGTATCGGTTTCGGGTGCTCCGAAATTCATCGGTGCACTGATTGGCCGTCTGAACGATGGTTTGGTAGAGAACTGCCACGTGAAGAACTCGCAGGTGGCGTGCAACAACTGGACGATCGGTGGTGTAGTTGGTCAGTGGAACAACGGTAAGATCAGCGGTTGCTCGATCGAGGGTTCGACCATTACGGGTTACGCTGCAGCAGGTGCCATCGCAGGTATCGCCCTCAATGCGGGTGAGCGCACGGTGGAGAACTGCTCGGTGAAGAACTGCCAAATCGTCCAAAACGGTTCGTTTGGTGGCGACTACGACAAGATGTTTGGTGCGATCGTAGGTGCTGTTTACAACGGTGCGTTGACGGTAAACATCAATGGTTGCACGGTCGAGGGCACGACGATCTGCGGTGAGGCTTCGAACGCACTCTATGGCTATGTTTCGGAAGGCGACAAGGTGCTTGTCGATGGTTGGGAGACGATCTCGGAGGGTCTGGGTTACAATGCAACCCTGAAGGCCTATGGCGTATCGTCGACTACCGGTCTGGTAACGCTGTCGAACACCACCATTAAGGGTGCCGAGAAGGTTGTTTTGACGGCTGATATCGACCTGGCAGGTGTCGAGTTCTCGGGTCTGAGTGCTTTCAATCCCGAACCCAATAACATCTTCGACGGTCAGGGTCACACGGTATCGAACTGGACCAACGAGAGTGGCGCCAGCGATATGGGCTTCATCAAGGGCTGGGTTGGTACGATCAAGAACGTAACGATCAAGAATGCTCACCTCAAGACCAGCGGTCGTTCGGCTGTATTGGCCGGTAAGGTGTATGCCACCATCGAGAACTGCCATGTCATTGATTCGAGCATCGAGGACAGCTATTGGGCTTGCGGTATCCTCGCCGGACTCTACAATGGTGGTAGTGTCAAGAACTGCTCGGTAAGTGGTTCGAGCGTGAAATCGAATGGCGGTACGGGTGGTATCGTAGGTGTAATGAACGAGTCGGCCGGCGAGCGCGGCTTCTACAATTGCACGGTCACGAACACGACGGTAAACAATACGGGTGCCTATGGCGAGAGCTACTGCGGTGCGCTGATCTGCGGTATGATCAACTGCGATGCCACCGTCACCTTCGAGGGTTGCTCGTATGAGGGCAACACGAAGGAGGGTAAGTATGTAGGCGACCTCTATTACGGCAATCCGTCAAATGTGATTGTAAAGTAAATGACCACCGAACACGTTTCGGACTAACTCATCGGCCGACCTTTAACCGGGTCGGCCGTTTTTATTGACGAAAGGTGTTTCTTTCCGCAAGCCAGGTATTACACAACCTCTTTTTCTTATCCAAATTTTCAAATAGTGTCGCTTGCATTTTGATATTTGGATTTTATCGTTTACCTTTGCTCGCGATAAAAAGGGGTGCCTACAAAAATGGGCGGTCGGCAGCGACGAGCAAGGGTTCACGCTGTAAAAACAACTCGGTGCGCAACGAGTGTGACCTCCGATTTTGGGCTGAGATTATACCCATTGTACCGGATACGGGTAATGCCGAGACCGGGAAAGCATAATCATCACACAACTGACCCCTTTTCAGGTTTCACTTACAACAAAGTAAAACGATGAAAAGGTTTTTTCTTTTTCTGGCTGCCGTAGCCTCCGCTTCGGCACTGCACGCCAACGAGCCCGCAGACTCGGTGCGTACACACCACCTCGACCAGATCGAGGTCACAGCAACCCGTGCCACACGCCAAACCCCCGTCGCCTTTGCCGATCTTGACGAGGCTACGATCGAGCGCAACAGCTACGCACTCGACATCCCCTCGGTGTTGGCACTCACCCCCTCGATGATCGCCACGAACGAGACCGGTATCGGCATTGGCGGCACCTCGATTCGTCTGCGTGGTACAGATGCTACGCGCCTCAATGTCACGATCAACGGCGTAGCGATGAACAATCCCGACTCGCACGCCGTCTATTGGTACGACACCCCCGACCTGCTCTCGTCGGTCGGTTCGATCCAGGTACAGCGCGGTGCAGGCGTCTCGACCAACGGAACGGGCGCATTCGGTGGAGCCATCTCGATGACCACCGATGCCATGAGTACCCGTTTTGGCGGTGAGGCCTCGCTCTCGTATGGTGCCTACAACACCCAAAAGCAGGCCGTGGCCCTCTCTTCGGGGTTGCTGCCGGGCGGATGGGCCGTCGATGCGCGACTGACCCATATCGGATCGGACGGTTATGTCGATCGCGGAGCCACGGATCTGACCTCCTACCTCTTCCAGGTGGGACACTACGGGCCGAAAACGGTGGTCAAGCTGCTCTCGTTTGGCGGTAAGGCCAAGACCTACCTGACCTACAACGGTGTCTCGAAGGCCGACATGGAGCGTTACGGCCGTCGCTACCACGACAGCGGCCAATACGAAACCTCGGATGGCCCCTTCGTGCTGGAGGATGGCACACACGTAGCCTACTACGACGACCAGACCGACAACTATCTGCAGCTGAACAACCAGCTCGTTGTAAATCACCGTTTCAACGATCGCTGGTCGTTAGCCTCGACCCTCTTCTACACATACGGGTATGGCTACTACAAGCAGTATCGTGACGACGCCACCCTGGCCGAATATAGCATCGGGCAGGACTACAACCTCGAGTTAGACATGATCCGCCGCAAGGTGATGCGCAACCATTTAGGAGGCGTGCAGACGGCAGCCCACTACCAAAGCAACCGCTTGCAACTCTCGTTGGGCGGCTCGTGGAGCTTCTACACCTGCCCCCACTGGGGTGAGATCGATTGGATCGACCAGATGCCCGAGGCTGATCTTTCGGGTCGCTGGTACGACAACGACGTCACGAAGCAGGATGCCAACCTCTTTGCGCGTGCCTCGTGGCAGCTCTCGAAGCAGCTCTCCCTCTTTGCCGACCTGCAATTCCGCCACGTGCACTACAAAGCGTGGGGCGTGAACGACAATTTTGTCAGCGAGGAGGTCGGCATGCAACCCATCGCGGTCAATGAGTCGTACAATTTTCTCAACCCCCACCTCGGTCTGCAATGGCGTCCTGCCGAGCGACATACGCTCTACGCCTCGGCAGCCATCGCCCAGAAGGAGCCTACCCGTTCGGACTTCACCGACCGCTATCTCTTCGCCGAGGAGGATACCTACCCCACGTCGGAGACCCTCTACGACTTCGAGGCGGGTTACACCTACCGCTCGGCACGGCTCTCGTTGGGCATCAACGGCTATTGGATGCAGTACAAAGATCAGCTGATCCCGACCGGCATGGTCAATGAGGGGTCGGATGCGCTCAACGTGAATGTCCCCGACAGCTACCGTTGTGGCGTGGAGCTTTCGGCAGCTTGGCAGGCTACCAAGTGGCTCACGCTGGCCGGAAATGCCACCTTCAGCCAAAACAAGATCGAGAACTACGTCGATGCCCTCTCCGATAGCCCGACCTATGGGCAGAATCTGGGCGACATGACGATCGCCTACTCGCCCTCGGCCATGGGTATGACGACCATCGACCTGCATGTAGGCGGTTTCTCGGCCCTCTTCCAGACCCGTTTTGTCGGCAAGCAATACTTCACCAACAACGAAATCGAGGCCCTGACCCTCGACAGCTACTGCGTGACGGATCTGAATTTGGGCTACACGCTGCGTTCGCAAGCGGCCAAAGAGGTACGCTTCGGTCTGCAGATCTTCAACCTCTTCGATGCCACCTACGAGAGCAACGGCTACGGCTACTCTTACATGTGGGACGGCGTGCGCTACGACGAGGCCTTCTACTTCCCGCAGGCTCCGTTGCATCTGCTGGCCAACATCACCGTTAAATTCTAATCGCAACAGATGGATCTCAAACTCGCCCTTCAGCTCATCGGCATCGCGCTCGGACTGCTCTACCTGTGGTTGGAGTATCGCGCCGACATCCGATTGTGGATCGTCGGACTGATCATGCCCTGCGTGCACGGCTCGCTCTACCTGCATGCCGGCCTCTATGCCGACTCGGCGATGCAGCTCTATTACGTGGCGGCCGGTCTCTATGGCTGGATCGTGTGGCACAACGCTCCTCGCAGAGCGAAGCAACACCCGCTTCGGATCACCCACACACCGTGCCGATGGATACCGGGGTTGGTGGCGGTCTATGCCGTAGCCCACGGAGGGCTTTACCTGCTGCTGACCCACTTCACCGACAGCACCGTCCCCTTTTGGGATGCCCTGACCACGGCCCTCTCGATCGTGGCCATGTGGATGCTCTCGCGTAAGCTCATCGAGCAGTGGTTAGTCTGGGGTGTGGTCGATCTGATCACCGTGGGGCTCTATCTATATAAGGGTATCCCCTTCACGGCTGCGCTCTATGGTCTCTACACGATCTTGGCCGTCGTGGGTTGGCTCCGTTGGCGCAAAGTGGCTCGGGGCGAGTAACCATTTCGAACAACAACGAAGAGGCTGTCCGACAAAACAGGTCGCGACAGCCTCTTTTTTTTGCATGCAGACGCTGCATTTGGACAAAGCAAGAAGTCCGTGTTTTTTTTAATCAAAAAGTTTGCAAAACAATCTTTTTTCCCTACCTTTGCGAAACAAGAGGCTTATTTTTAGAGCTAAAGGACCAAACAAATGCGAGAACAAATTAGAAATATCGCATTGGTTATCAATAACTTACACCTCTCCCGATTCGGGGGGGGGGATTTTTATGCTCCACAATTAACGTTTTACGAACTCCCCCATAGGGCGTCTTGGCTCGCTTACGATGTTTCATCGTAGGCGTTCCAAAGTGCTTTTTTTTCTAATACAAAAACCTCTTATAACTTTTTTT
>JAFSBY010000012.1 GCA_017437045.1 Alistipes sp. | reverse complement strand
GCTGACGGTGTCTCGATTGTCGTCAAGTACAAGACCGCCGGCGAGGTCGAATATCCTCTGATTCACTTCGAAAAGACCAATGATGACCGTTGCTACAATCAGCGCTGCAAGGTCCATCGTGGCCAGAAGGTGAAAAAGGGCGATACCCTGATCGAAGGCGCCTCTATCAATAACTCCGAATTGGCTCTCGGCCGCGATTTACTCGTCGCCTTCATGCCTTGGAGAGGCTACAACATGGACGACGCGATTGTTATCTCCTCTCGCCTCGTCGAAGACGATGTCCTGACCTCTATCAACATCAAAGATTACGATGTCGAGGTCCGCGATACGAAACTCGGAGCTGAACAGGTTACGCGTGATATTCCAAATGTCTCTGAACATTCCTTAAGGCATCTCGGCGAAGACGGTATCGTTGCCGTCGGCTCGGAGGTCACCCCTGGCGACATCCTCGTCGGGAAAATCACCCCGAAGGGCGAGCAAGAGCTCAGCTCTGAGGAGCGCCTCCTACGCGCCATCTTCGGCGAGAAAGCCAAAGATGTCCGCGATACCTCTGTTCGTATGCACGGCGCCAGCACCGGCAAGGTCGTCGGCGTCCGCGTTTATACTCGCGAACAGGGACACGAGCTCAAAGCCGGTGTCCTCATGCAGATTAAAATCTTCGTTGCCGAAATGCGCAAAATCGGCGTCGGCGATAAGCTCTCTGGCCGCCATGGTAACAAAGGTGTGGTCTCGAGAGTTCTCCCGATAGAAGATATGCCATTCATGGAAGATGGCACCCCTATCGACGTGATTCTATCCCCGATGGGCGTCCCTTCCCGTATGAACCTCGGTCAGCTCTTCGAAATCCACTTAGGTATGGCCGCCAAGAAACTTGGCTACAAAGTTGCCACCCCGTCCTTCAACGGCGTTCCAGATGAAATTATCTCAAGAGAGCTCGAGAAAGCCGGCTACGATTCTGATGGCCGTGTCCAGCTCTACGACGGTATGACCGGCGAGCCATTTGAGGAGCGCACCTCTGTTGGTGTGATGCACATGCTGAAACTCCACCACATGGTCGACGATAAGATTCACGCCCGTTCCACCGGTCCGTACACTATGGTCACCCAGCAACCGCTCGGCGGTAAAGCTCAGAACGGTGGTCAGCGCTTTGGGGAAATGGAGGTCTGGGCCCTCGAGGCTTACGGTGCCGCCACCACCCTTCAGGAGATGCTTACCATCAAATCTGACGACGTCTACGGCCGCGCTAAGGCTTACGAGGCCATCATTAAGCGCAATCCGATCGAGGGGCCAAAGCTCCCAGAGGGCTTTAACGTCCTCGTCAAAGAGCTCCAGGGTCTCGGTCTGAAGGTAGACCTTCTAGACCACGGTGATAGCACTGATGCCTCTGACGTAATCGAGGAAACTTCCAGAGAGATTGAGAAAGCTAGCGATGATAAGCTCATTTACGACCGTATCGAGGCAGAAAAACACGCCAACTTAGAGTCTATGACCACTGAAGAGGCCGATGATATGCTAGAAAACCAGGGGGAAGATATTAACGTAACATCCGAAGAAGAAGAGGACAGCACCACAGAGGGAGACTTCGACGACGAATTCGATGAGGATTTGGAGGTAGAAGATTTCGATGATGACGGCGCTGTTGACTTTGGAGGAGAGGAGTAAATTATGGCTTGGATGGATAATTTCATTTCCGCATCTGACTTTGATTCAATCAGGCTCAGTGTCGCCTCTAGCGAGGACATTCTGAACTGGAGCTATGGCGAGGTCACAAAGCCAGAAACTATTAACTACCGTACTCAGAAACCTGAGCGTGACGGTCTATTCTGCGAGCGTATCTTCGGTCCAACCAAAGATATCAACCCGCACGATAGCAAACTAAAAGGTGCCCGTTTCCGCGAGGCGGCCGTCGACAAAGAGGGTAACCTCGTGACTCGTTCTATCGTCCGCCGTGAGCGCATGGGCCATATCAGCCTTGCCGCGCCAGTGGCACATATCTGGTTTATGCGTGGCACTCCGTCTCCTCTGTCTTTACTTCTGAATTTGACCGTAAAAAACATCGAGAAAGTCGTCTATTTCGCCTCTTATCTTATCATTGAGAGTCACGACGAGGATATCGATAAAGCCGTCAAAGATCTCGAGGCTCAGACTGAGGCTTCTCGCCAAGCGATTAAAATCCGCTACGACAAGGCTCGTAAAGACAAGAATGCCGATCAAAAGGCCCTCGAAGAACAAGAGGGGAAAGAATTAGATGAGCTCAATGAAGATTACGACAAGAGAAAGGGTATCTTAGGTAGCCTCAAAAAAGGCGCTATCATCTCCGAAATCGACTATCGTAACCTCCCGGATGACTACGATGAGCTAATCGAGGTAGAGATGGGCGCAACTGCACTCAAAACTATGCTCGACCAAATTGACATGCCATCTCTTATTGCCGAGATTAAAGAAGAACTTACTGAGGCTAAAGGTCAGAGAGAGAAGAAACTCTCCAAGCGCCTAAAGGTCATCGAAGGTATGGAGGCCGCCGGAATTAAGCCGACTGACCTCATCATGACGGTTATCCCAGTCATCCCACCAGATCTACGCCCGATGATTAGCCTCCCTGGAGGCCGGTTCGCGACCTCTGATCTTAACGATCTCTATCGCCGCGTAATTAACCGTAACAATCGTCTAAAGAAATTAATTGATCTCAATGCGCCAGAGGTAATCTGCCGCAACGAAAAACGCATGCTCCAAGAGGCCGTCGATGCTTTGATTGACAATTCCGCCTCTCATGGTAACCGCACCGCGAACAGCACCAACGGTCGCCGGAAACTAAAATCCCTCTCTGACCTTCTAAAGGGCAAGCAGGGCCGCTTCCGTCAGAACTTGCTTGGTAAGCGCGTCGACTACTCTGGTCGCTCGGTCATCGTGGTCGGCCCAGAGCTAAAATTGAATGAATGTGGTCTGCCAAAACAGATGGCTCTAGAACTCTTTAAACCTTTCGTCATCTCTTGGCTAATGGCGGGCGAATATGCCGCCAATATCCGCTCGGCTACCCGTATGATTGAGGCTGGCGAGAACATCGTCTGGGATGCGCTCGATGAAGTCATTAAGGGGAAATACGTCCTCTTAAACCGTGCTCCATCTCTCCACCGTCTCTCGATTCAGGCTTTTCAGCCGAAACTCATTGATGGTAAGGCGATTAAGCTTCATCCGCTCGTCGCGACCGGCTTTAACGCTGACTACGATGGCGACCAGATGGCGGTTCACCTACCTCTGTCCGATGATGCCCAGAGAGAAGCTAGAGAGTTAATGTCCGCCACCAAGAACTTACTGAAACCTGCCGATGGCGCCCCGGTACTCTCGATTTATCAGGACGTCGTGCTTGGTATTTATTACCTCACTTACGATAAACCTGGTACCGCTGGGAACACCGTTAAGCCGTTCTCTAGTGTCTACGAGGCCGAAATGGCCTATGACCAGGGCCTCATCCACCTTCAGACCCCAATTCGTGTCTTTACGAAGAAGGAAATCAGAGAGACCACGCTAGGCCGCGTCATCTTTAACGAGATTCTCCCCGAGACTTACCCTTACGACAACTCGGTCCAGACCTCTAAACAGCTCAAGAAGGTCATGGCTAACATCTACGATATGTACGGCCCAGAGGAGACTGTCCGCATCGCTGATGCGATGAAGGATCTAGCCTTCGAATATGAGACTATCGCCTCTGTTTCTACGGCGAAAGATGATTACCCGACCTACCCAGAAATCCAAGATTTCATCGCTGAGGGCGACGCTAAGACTGCTCTCATCCAAGACCAGTATGAAGAGGGCCTTGTCACCGAAGAGGAGCGCCATAAGCTCACTGTGGCCAACTGGCGTGATATCGATGACCGCATCTCTGACTTCTTAAAGAGTAAACTTGCGGATATGGATACCGACATCGCCGTGATGGTCAACTCCGGCGCCCGTGGCTCCATCTCTAACATCAAGCTCGCTTCCGCGGAAATCGGTATTATGGTCGACATTAACAACAACGAGATTGAGCTCCCGGTTAAAAGTTCCTACAAAAAGGGTCTTAACACTCTCGAGTCCTTCGTGGCTACCCGAGGCGCTCGTCAGGGCCAGGTCTCTACCGCTCTCCGTACCGCGGACTCCGGTTATCTGACCCGCCGTCTCGTAGACGTCGCCCAGGACGTCTTCACCACCGATGAAGAATGTGAGGACCCGGGCTTCGTCGTCAATAAGAAAGAAGTCGAAGAGGCTGGTGTCGGATTCTCCGCTTGGATTTCCGGACGCTACGCCGCCGAGGCTGTCCCGGGTTATGTCGACAAGGATCAGGTCATCACTAAAGAGATGGCCGAGGAAATCTCCGCTGACGATAAGATTGAATACGTTAAAATCTACTCGATTCTGACCACCAAATCGCTAAACGGTATTCCACAGAAGGCTTACGGTATCGATATGAGTACCCGTGAGCTCGTGGCGCCGTTCCAGCCGGTCGGTGTAATCGCCGCCCAATCTCTTGGCGAGCCGGGCACCCAGCTGACGCTTGATACTAAGCACGGCTCCGGTGTCGCTGGCTCTGGTGCGATTGCTCGCGGTCTTCCGCGTGTCGAGGAGCTCCTCGAGGCCCGTACGCCGAAAGGCCAAGCTTATGTCGCTCCTATCGCCGGTACGGTCCAAACTTGGGAAGATGGCAACCATTACATTGTCCAGATTACCCCAGATGCTGGTAATACCACTAAAATCCCTCTAGACGGCCGCAAGCCAAAGGTCAAAGATGGCGCCGATGTCAAAATTGGCGATGTCATCGCTGACAAAAATGGCAAAGACCCGTTGAAGGCTACCATCAATGGTAATGCCCAGCTCGTCGACGATGCGATTATCATTGTCGCTGTCGCCGATGGCCCTGCTCGCGTCGAGATTCCAAATGACGCCGAGCTCCTCGTAAAGAACGGCGACCAGCTCGAGGCCGGCGATCGCCTCACCACCGGTTCTTTGAACCTCCAAGACCTCTTGAAGTACAAGGGTCGTGAGGCCACCGCTCGTTACATTATGAACGATGTCCTCTCGGTCTACGCCGCTCAGGGTCACGAGATTTCCGCAAAACACCTTGAGATTATCGTTCGTCAGATGTTCTCTCGTGTGGTTATTGACGAGCCAGGTGATTCCACCTTCGTCGCCGGCGATATCGTCTCTGAATCCGCCGTTGCTCACGAGAACACCGAGCTAGAGGCGACCGGCAAGGAGCCAGCGAAATACACCCATCTGCTCCTCGGCATCACCAAGGTCTCCATCTGGTCCGATTCCTTCCTCTCTGCAGCTTCCTTCCAAGATACCACGAGAGTACTCATCAACTCCGCCATCTCTGGT
>JAFSBY010000011.1 GCA_017437045.1 Alistipes sp. | reverse complement strand
TATTCACGGCACGCATACGCACCGGCACAAGGGCAAAAAAGAAGTTCACGAAGTTGATAAAGGCGATGATGACAATCACCAACCCGATGGCCGCCAAGGTAGCCGTAGCCGTCTTCGAGCCAAAGTCGTAGCCGGCATTGCCAAAGGTCTCCATATTCGTCTCGTAATACATCCTATCGAGCGGAATCAGTCGCACGGGCTGCTGCTCCTCGCCCTCCTCGAAGAAATCGGCCTTGTCGGGATGCTCGTTCAAAAACTCCTGCACCATGCCCAAGAACCACTTGGCATACTGCTCGCCCCAGATGCGGCAGAACGATTCGGGGTCGGCATCCTCTTTGAGGCGCACGAAGCAGGAGTAGTTCCAATTGTTGTTCGTTTGGCCTTGGGCGAGGTTGTCGTTCTGGAAGATTTTGCGGCTGCGGAGGAAGCTGTTTTTCGGGAAGTCCTCGTAGATGGCCACCACCTGCTGCGGCTCGGAGGGCTTGCCGTCGTTGTGCCAGCGACCACCCTCGAACCAAATCGCATCGCCCACGCCTACGCCCATCTTCTCGGCGACCGATTGGGCCACGATGACCGTATTGGGTTCGGCTACCTGCTTCAAATCGCCCGCCACGGCCTTAAAGGGGAACAGATCGACCACCTGGGCATTGCCCAAATAGACCCCGATATCGAACTTCTCGAAGTTGTATTTGTTGCGCTTGATCCACACACGGCCGATGTCTGCCGAGGGGCGCATCGAGGCACCTGCCTCCACATCGGGGCATAGCTCCATCGTCTCGTAGCTCACCGGCTGGGGGCAGTTGAGTGACCACGACTCCTCTGCATCACCCATTTTTGAAGAGCCCCACTCGGCTGAGACGAGGTATATGCGATCCGAATCCTCGATTGGGCGGTTGTAGGAGATCGAGTAATAGACCTGCGAAGCGATGATGTAGAAGGCCACGAATGCGAGGGTCAAACCGAGCACATTCAGCAGCGATGCGACCTTGTAACGCTTGAGCGTCATCAAGAAATTTTTGAATGCAATCTTCATATTCGTTAAGTTTTATTTATTTTTTGTCTTAGTGATGTGGGAGGCGGTCAAGCCAACCCACACCTTTGGAGTCTGTTTTGAATTTTATTATACGAGTTAGTCCGTTGCTTTGAAGATTAGTTTCGGCTTCTTTGAGGCTATTTCTTGCATCTTTTGACTTGTGAAATTTGAAAATAGCCCGCTATTATCTGCTTTTCCCAAGTCAAAATCTACATAAAAATAGCTCTCAAATAATCTCGAAATAAAATTCAAACAGACTCCTAACGCTTCTCTGCTTATGGTAATAGGCGTTTTTTAATATCAATACCTTTTTCAAAAAGGTTGTGACGGTGATTAGCACCGACACCCAATTTGTCGTCAGAGTGCTGCATAGGTGGTGCATCGTGAACCATCTTTGGATGGGCTGTACTTGGGCGTACTGCCCATTCCAAGATGGGAGGGATGTGCCACAGATGCTGTGCTATCACGGCAAATTATAAGCGCGATTTTACATCGGTAACGATCTTACCGTCGAACAAGCAGATGGTACGGCTTGCATACGAGGCATCGTGTTGCGAGTGGGTAACCATAATAATCGTTGTGCCCTCCTGGTGGAGTTCTTTGAGCAGGGTCATCACCTCCTGACCATTCTTCGAGTCGAGGTTACCCGTAGGCTCATCGGCAAGGATAAGTTTGGGGTTCGACACAAGGGCACGGGCGATAGCCACACGCTGCTGCTGACCACCCGAGAGCTGCTGTGGGAAGTGGCCAGCGCGGTGCGAGATGTTCATTCGGTCGAGCATCTTCTTTACGCGCTTCTTACGCTCCGAGGGCTTCACGCCCATATAGATCAGCGGCAACTCGACATTTTCGGCTACCGACAACTCGTCGATAAGGTTGAACGACTGGAATACGAAACCGATATTGCCCTTGCGGAATGCGGTGCGCTCCTTCTCTTTCAGACCGCCCACCTCTTGGTCGAGCAAACGGTATGAGCC
>JAFSBY010000002.1 GCA_017437045.1 Alistipes sp. | reverse complement strand
GAGATTGCTGTTCGCAAGGTCTATGGCGCAACGACACGCCAGATTGTCGAGATGTTGAACCTGCGCTATGTGTGGATTGTCGGAGGTTGCTTTGTGGTGGCAGCACCTGTGGCGTGGCAGATCACCTCGCGCTGGTTGGAGTCATTCGCCAACCGCATTGCACAGCCTTGGTGGCTCTATATCGCCGCCCTCGCCGTTGTCCTCGCCGTAACGGTCGGTCTTGTAACCCTCCGCTCGTGGAAAGCCGCAACGGAAAACCCTGCTGATGTGGTGAAGAGTAACTAATTATTATCCCTCCACGACACTTTCCTGCCAGAAAATTTGGAAAATTCGTGGGGGGGGGTAAATTTGTAGGCAAAAAATATGTAAAGGTAGAATAATGAAAACACTAAGAAACCTATTACTTTGTACGGTATCACTGCTTGCTGTCGGCTGTTTAGATGACGATACTCCAA
Organism: Alistipes sp.; assembly: GCA_017437045.1. Taxonomy (GTDB): domain Bacteria; phylum Bacteroidota; class Bacteroidia; order Bacteroidales; family Rikenellaceae; genus Alistipes. Next base: position 161,656 of record JAFSBY010000002.1, on the reverse strand, counting down.
AGGATGTTGTTGGAGAAATTTGCGTCTACGTATCTGCAGAAACAGGTGTTATGTATGACCTCTTTGATAGCAACCAAGAATATCCCATTGAGTGTATGCTCGTGATGTCAGAAGATAATCCTGGGGTATGGGAGCATCTTCGTTTTGGAGCCATTGACGGCTTTACATATGAAAGAGGACACGAATATTATCTTCGTGTAGTGAGAACGATTTTAGCAAATCCACCTGCTGATGCTCCCGATAGGACATACTCATTGAAGAGCATTATTGAAGATAGGCTGATTGCCGAACCAGAAGTTCCAATTGAGCCAGAGGTGAAATCAGAGGAGGATATAGAGTATCAAGAACTATGTCCATTCGACAAATACTCCATATATCCCCGTTACGTTGTTGATGCAGAAGGGAATATTTATTCCGCAGAAGGAGGAATTGTTCCTCCATACGATGTAGCACGCATCTATCTTAAAAATGTTCTTCACCAGGCAGATCCTAATTGGGTTGTATTCCAAACAGTACCATATCAGGCAACCTATTCGTATGTTATATCACCTCTCACAGATGAAATACGGTTAGTACGAAACGAAAGATCCGGTCCGATGTTCAAAAATGTCATTCCCAATGAGGAGTTTACGTATATTACCGAAAAAATGGACGCAGGCGCGGAGCTTTGCTATACCATTATCCTTGCTAATGTCCATAAAAAGGGACTACAAAAGTTGGAGTTGATAATTAAGAAAATATAAATCATTATAGCGATGAAAACACTAAGCAATCTATTGATGTGGGCAGTGATGCTTTTTGCGGTCAGCTGCGATAAGGAAGAAACCTTTGATGTTACACCACAAACTCTTGCTCAAACTGTATGGGATGCGGAGATTGAATATTTTGATGAAAACGGCAACGCAACAGGTAACAATAGTTGTATTGTAGAATTTCTATCCGAGACAGAGGGCAAATATAGCGAGCCGGATATGAATACCGTTCGCCGATTCACCTATGAGGTAGATAGAGCAATTATTGTTATCGATAGCGGTAGCTACACTCTTTTGAATGGCACCTGGCATATTGTTGAGAAGTCGGAACAGCAAATCCTCCTGCAAGGCTATTACCCAAACAAGGTATTGATAACATTGAGTAGAGTGCTATAATTATAGGAGAATATACGATAGCATTAGAAAAATGGCGACTGCTCAAATACACCGAGTGGTCGCCACTATTTTTTACACTATCTCCAATCCCACGATGGATGAGCAGGGTCTTCTGCAATGAGAGCCTCGGCGAGCGAAAGTCCTAATGCCTTTGCCACGCCCTCGCCATACGCAGGGTCGGCACGGTGGCAGTTGCGGATATGGCGTTGCTTGATGAATACTTCCGCATCACCCATAGCGCGAGCCGTATTCTCGCAGGTGGCCTTTTGATCTTCGGCCGACATCAGTCGCCACAGCTTGCCCGGCTGCGTAAAGTAGTCGCTGTCGAGTTCCCGCTCATCGTAGTTATAGACCTCGCCCGCAACGGACAATGGCGGCTCTTTGAGGTGGGGCTGATCTTTCCACTCGCCATAGCTGTTCGGCTCATACGAGATCGTGCTCCCTGCATTGCCGTCCGTGCGCATCTGCCCGTCGCGGTGGTAGGCGTGGTGGGGGCAGCGAGGCCGATTGATCGGTATCAGGTGGTGATTCACGCCCAAACGATAGCGTTGCGCATCGCCGTAGGAGAACAAGCGTCCCTGCAACATCTTGTCAGGCGAGAAACCAATGCCGTCGATGATGTTCATCGGGTTGAAAGCCGCTTGCTCGGTCTCGGCAAAGAAGTTCTCGGGGTTGCGGTTTAGCTCCAGAATGCCCACATCGTGCAGCGGAAAGTCGCCGTGATACCACACCTTCGTTAAATCGAAAGGGTTGAGGTGGTACTCGCGCGCCTCCTCCTCGGTCATCAGCTGCACCTGCATCAGCCAACGGGGATAGTCGCCTCGTTCGATGGCCTCAAACAGATCGCGCTGGTGTGACTCGCGGTCTTTGGCTATCACTGCCTCAGCTTCCGCATCGGTCATATTCTGGATGCCTTGCAGCGTGCGCAGGTGGAATTTTACCCAGGTGCGTCGATTCTCGGCATTGATGAAACTGTACGTATGGCTGCCAAAGCCGTGCATGTGGCGGAACGAGCGGGGAATGCCGCGGGGCGACATCGTGATGGTCACCTGATGCAACGCCTCGGGCAGCAGCGTCCAGAAATCCCAGTTGCTGTTTGCCGAGCGCATGCCTGTGCGCGGGTCGCGCTTGATGGCGTGGTTCAGATCGGGGAACTTCAACGGATCGCGCAGGAAGAAGACGGGTGTATTGTTGCCCACCAAATCCCAGTTACCCGTATCGGTGTAGAACTTCATTGCAAAGCCTCGGATATCTCGCTCGGCATCGGCGGCACCACGCTCACCCGCCACGGTAGAGAAACGTACAAAGCAGTCGGTTTTCTTGCCCACTTCCGAGAATATCGAGGCACGTGTGTAGGCTGTGATGTCGTGTGTGACGGTGAAGGTGCCGTAGGCCCCCGAACCTTTGGCGTGCATGCGCCTTTCGGGAATCACCTCACGGTCGAAATGGGCCAATTTCTCCATCAGCCACGGATCCTGCATCGTCACCGGACCTCGCACACCGGCCGTTTGTGTGTTCTGATTGTCGGCGATCGGTCGTCCATTCTCGGCCGTCAGGTGATTTTTCTTGGTCTGTTTCATCGAGAAAATTGTTGGAGGATTCACCCAACGCTTCCCAAAAGTGTGCCAAACATAAACAAAATGATTGTAGTTGGTCGTGTAGCCGAATACAGCTCCGCCTTTTCCCGATTTTCCCTCTTCAATTACAAGCCCCCTCTTCTTTGTACACCTCGCGCAAAATCTCCTCGGTCTGCTGCCTTAGATCCTGCTGCAAGGTACTAACCCTACTTAAAACAATCGCTTTCCTTATTTATAATATACTGATTTGTAATAATATAACAAACAATCGGCATATCTTTAGCGAGTTCTTATAGTTTTACCATGGTTTTATGGGGAGGGGTTAGGAGGGATTGTGGATATCAAGAAATTAGAATTTAGATAATCTAAATTCTAATTTCTAAATTTATTTTCGTACCTTCGCGTTGCTATGAAAAACATTGTCTTTGACCTCGGAGGGGTGGTTTTTTGGCGCGATCCGCGTAAGTGCAGCCCCGAGCTGATCGACTTCTTCAGCTTCGTGCGACTGCCCGAAATGCCCCATTTCTGGAACGAATACGACCGTGGCACCCGCACACTCGACCAGGTGCTCCACGACCTGGAGGAGCGCAGCGGCCGCGACCGAGACTATTGCCGTGAGATGGTGCGCCAAGCGATTGATTGTCAGGAGGCTATCCGCCCCACCGAACGTCTGATCGAGGAGCTTCATGCGGCCGGCTATCGGCTCTATGTACTCTCGAACATGTCGCGCGAATTTATCGACTTTCTGCGTCGGCAGCCCGTCTATCGCCACTTCGACGGCGAGGTTGTCTCGTGCGAGGAGGGCTACTGCAAGCCCGAGGAGGCTATTTATCGGCTCTTGTTAGACCGCTACGGACTGGAGGCTTCGGAGACCCTCTTTATCGACGACCGTCGGGAGAATGTCGCTGCGGCCGAGCAGGTAGGCATCCACGGCTTTTGGTTCGACCGCCGCGACGAGCAGGCCGCCTGCCAAACCCTCCGCCAACAGCTACTGTAATGTCCACCCCCCCCTAAAAACCAACACACTCAACCATGAGATTGCTGCGCTACCTTGTGCTTGCCTCGTTGCTATGGCTCATAGCCTGCGATGATCCTGATGACAAACAGCTACTTCGCCAGGCCGAGACCTGCCTTTCGGACCATCCGGAACGCGCCATAGAGTTGCTGCGGCAGATCGACCCTTCGCACCTGCATACACGCTTGGCAAAGGCGCAATATGGGCTCTACTACAGCCAGGCACTGGATAAATCCGGAGTGGATCAGACCTCCGATTCGCTCCTGCTTCCGGCCATGGACTACTACCAATCCGATGGTTCGACCTCCGAGCGCATCCGTGCCTACTATTACATGGGCCGCATTCTCGAAAACCGAGGCGACGTGGCTGCTGCCACCCTCCAACTCACCCGAGCCGAAGAGTTGCTCGACCCCGAGGCCGAAGAGCCGCAAGCGGCACTACTCTATTGTGCCTTGGCCCGCATGTACGAGCAGCAATGCTTCACCGAGCAGGCCAAAGAGAAATATCTGCAGGCGGCCGACCTCTTCCTACAGCAGGAAGACTACCCCAACGCCTTACGGGTCTATTGGCCGCTGATGACGATCTATTTCATCCAGAAGAACTATGACAGCTACCGTCTCCTGCTCCAGCAGGCGGAACAGCTCACCCATGAGCTGCAAGACAGCACCTTATATGCCGAATTAGTTCTCCATACGGTGACCCTTCAGATGGATTGCCAGAAGGACTATGCCCGTGCCCTGCAGACGCTTCATCAGGCCATCGGCCACTACCATCGAGGCACCCCTCCCCAGCGCTACCTTCAGGCTCTGGGCACCTGCCATCTATACAGCAATAGGCCCGACAGTGCTCGCTATTACCTGCAGATGATCCGCCCCGTCTCCTCCCGCCACGCGTTAGAGCGGGCTACTTTGTTGGGGCAGGCCTATGCCGCACAAGGCAACTACGAGCAAGCCTACGATTGGAAAAGCCACGCTTTGCGGCTCAGTGATTCGATCTATTTTGCCGAGAAGCAAATCACCATTCCGGAGCTTCGTTCCTCCTACCAGAAGGAGCGTCTGACCCTGCAGAACCAGCATTTAGAGCGCATCAACAGCTACCAATTCGGCATTGCCATTACGCTGATCGTAGCCATTGTGCTGCTCGTGATGTGGTTCTTCAATCGCCATCAAAAACTGCTCCTCGACAAGGAGCATAAGATCGGCGAGTATCGGCACATGATCTCACAACTGCGACACGCCTACGAACAATTATCGCACTCCGAGCCGACCTCGAAGCCAAACACCGAGGCATTGGCTCAATACGAGCGTCAGTTGTCGTTCCTCAGACAACTGTTGGAGATGACCGCCGGCTATGGGCGCAATCAGGAGCCTTTCTACATCAAGATCCAGCAGTTGATCACCACAACGCATGCCAATTCAACGATCTGCGAGGAGCATGACCATGAACTGCTCCTGCTCTTTCAGGATCTTGTACAAACCCGCTATCCGGGATTTGTCGAGGCGCTGACAGCTCGCTACCCCCGACTCACCTCGCGCGAGGTCAGCCTATATTGTATGATCGCCATGGAGATTTCAAAGACTGCGATTTGCCTGGTGTTAAACACCTCGCAAAAGACCTATTACAACTACCGCAATACACTCCGCAGCAAATTGCAGATCACCAACGAAGAGATCAGCTTCAAGGATCATTTCGAGCAATTTACACAGGCTCTGGAACACGAAAAGCAATGATAGGGTAATTAAATATTTTTAATTAGATCAGCATCAAGCATTTGCAAAACGTATTTGGGATATAGCAGGATAATCTGCTGTATCCCTTTTTGTTGTATTTTTGTGTATTGATCAACCTTAAAAACACAACAGCCATGAAAAAAGGTTACGTGAGCAGGAAAAGGTGGGATATCGTTAAACGAACAAGCAACACCATGAACCACGTAGTACGTTTGGGATGTTTGGCTCTCTTTTCAATGATATCGACCACGATATCAGCCAATCCCAAAGAGCGCGACATAAACGCGCGATTGAGTAAGCCTATTTACTCAAAATGTGGAACGTATGAGCACGGTCGAGCCGAATTCGACGAGTGGATGAACGATGAATTTATGCGCCAGTATTATCGTTACATCCATGAAAACAGAGATCGCTTGACGGAACAAGACAAGAAAGATTTGGTCGATGCTCAAATTCGCTTCACGGTCAAAAAGAACGGATCCTTACAAATTCTATCCATTGCACCGCAAGACATCAGTTGGATGCAGCGTGAGATTATTCAGCGTGTGTTTGCCAACTCCTTGCGATGGACACCGGCACTTCGTGAGGGCTCCTATGAGGCTTTTGAAATGACGGAGCGTTGGTGGGCTCCCCGATGGGCCAAACGACCGCAGATCAAGCCAAAATGGGCTGCTGTACTTCCTGACGATGTCCCGGCCGGGCATATAGTCACTCCGCCGGCCATGTCGGAACATTTCATACGCGAATTGGCCACCTATCGCAAAATCTATTCGGTCAAAGCCGAAGGCTTTAATAATCGCATCCCGGGCGAATGGATTCTCGACAAACCGAGAGAGATTGAGCAAAGTCGCTATCAACTCTATTTCGACGTGGTCGCCATCAAGGATACCATCCGTGGTGAGCGATTAAAAGAGACGGCTATCCTGCAGATTGGCGATCGCTGGACAAAGTGGTTCGGATTGAGTACCTTCATTCGAGACTACAACAATGCGTGCGTCAGAGCCAAGCAACCAGAGAAGAAAAAGGATGTCGAATTGCGTGGTAAGTCGATCGTGGACTACGAGATCTTCTCGGATCGCAAAAACGACAAATTAGAGAATTGGCACCGCGAATATCTGCGACGCGACTATCGAGTGCATTACAGTGAGCCTACGCCTACGTTTGATTGGCAAATCACCTCCCACCAGGAGGAGATTGCAGGCTACCTCTGCCGCCAAGCTACCACGACGTTCCGAGGTCGCCAATGGACAGTTTGGTTTACCGAGGAGCTCACCGAGGATGCCGGACCCTGGAAGTTTAGCGGGCTTCCGGGTGTCATTCTCAAGGCCAAAGACAGCCGTGGTGAATATCTGTTCACATGCACACGTGTAGAGCAATCACAAAATGCCATCGTGCGCTATGACGGTATCCCGACAGATCACAAGAGCCGTAAAGCCTGGCTCAAGCGTGAACGCGATCTCCACACCAGGCCCTATCAAGAGATCTGCATGAAGCAGCATGTCGGAATTGTCGTTATACAAGAGGACCAAAGTCACAAATTGCTCCGCGACGATTGGACGATTCCCTACAACCCGATCGAAACAGAGTAAGCTCGGTTTTGAAACACGATACGCTTGGCTTCAGAGGAGGTCAAGCGTATTTTCATGCCATTCACGCAAATAGCCTTTTTGAAGATGCAAGGAGCTGATTCCCAAACAGGGGCACACCCCCGTTACGTGCGTTACAAACGTTACAACGTTACAAGCGTTACAAAAAAAAGCACCCGACCCTCAAGAAAGGATCGGATGTTTTCGTTGGTGGGCATTTCGAGCGCAAGCAGAACGACAAAGCCTACTTTGCTACTCCCTCCACCGTTGTAGTGAAAGAAAAAGAGGGGATTTTAGGCGTGCGAAGCGCGAGAAAGCGGAGTTTACTGATCGTAAATGAGCATTTCGAGCGCAAGCAGAACGACAAAGCCCCCTTTTTATTTCGCTACAAATTTTGCTACAAATTGAAGGCGCGCTTGAGCTCATCCATCTGCTCCTGCGACGTACCCGTCGGCTCGTAGCCCATCGACTTGGCGGCGATGTAGATCTGCGTAGCCTTCGAGAGCACATCCACCTGGTCAAAGGCCTCCATGATGTCGGGGCCTACGGCACATACACCGTGCTTCTCCCACATCACCACGTCGTACTCCTTCAGTGCCTCGATCGTAGCCTCGGCCAGCTCGACCGACGAGGGCATCTTATAGGGCACAATGCCCAGACCCTTCGGACAGAAGGCGCGCGTCTCGGGAATCATGCTCCACAAGAGGTTGGTCAGCACATCCTTCTTCAGGAATTCGGGGTTGTGCGTCAGTGCCACGAGGTCGATCGGGTGGGTATGCAGGGCGGCCTTGTAGCCCTTGCCATGCTCGATCATCTGGTTGTGCATCGAGAGGTGAGCGGCCAGCTCCGAGGTAGGCTTCACCGGATTGTCTGCAATGATGACATACGAGGCGCAATCCTCCTCGATACGTACCACCGAGCCATTCTCCATCGGCCAGCGTGCCAAGTCGCGCATACGACGGTTCGTGCCCTTGCAGAAGAAGTAGCACCCCTTGAGCGAAGGCAGCGTCGTGCCAATCGGATAGGCAGGCGAGATAGCCGGCATCTGACGAATCTCGTCATCGACATACTCCGTGATGTTGATCGTGATGTTGCCACCGTTGCGCTCGGCCCAACCCTTCTGCCACAGATAGCCGGCCACTTCGGCCACCTTGTCGATCTCGGCCTTCAGCGCGGGACGATTCTCTAAAATAGACTTTACCATAAGATATACAATGTTTTACAAGATTTTATTTTAATAGTTCGGGTACAAAGGTCGAGAAAATCAGGACCACAATACCCACCACCAGCACCGCGATGGTGCGCTTCGAGCAGCCCTTCCACTCTTTGAGCAGGATGCCCCAGAGGTTCGAAAAGGTGACGTTGAGGGCCATCAGGATGCAGAAGGAGAAGGTCATCAGCTGGGGCGAGGAGGTCAAGAAGCCCTTGCCGAGGCTCAAGCCGAAGAACTGCGAGTACCACAGGCCACCGGCCAAGGCGCAGAAGAAGAGGTTGTTCACCCACAGCCGCACCTTGCCATAGTCGCTCCAGGTGCGATTCTTGGCATTTTGGAAGAGGCAGTAGGCGGCATTGGTCGCAAAACCACCGAGCGTGACCAGCAGCGTAGCGGGCAGCGTGGCATACATCGGATCGGTCAGCTCACCGAAATTCAGCTCCTTACCGAACTCCAGACCGACGTTGAAGCAGCCGCTCATCACACCGGCCAAGAGGGCGATCAAGATGCCCTTCGGGAAGTTGAAGTCCTTGACAGCCTGCTGCTTCTCCTCCTCGGAGAGTGCCGCAGCCTTCATGCCTCCGGCCACACCGATGATGGCAATACCGATGAGCGTGGCGACCACACCCATGAGCACCGACAGGGTCAGCTTCTCCAAATGACCCGCCTCGGGGGCAACCAGATGGAGCATCACCGGTCCGAGGATCGTACCCAGACCGGCACACGTACCGAGCGAGATCGACTGCCCGAGGGCTACACCGAGGTAGCGCATCGAGAGGCCGAAGGTCAGACCTCCGACGCCCCACAGCGCACCAAAGAGCACCGTCATGCCGATGGCAAAGCTATTCTCGGCCGTCAGCAGTTCGCCAAGCGAATGCCCCTCGGGCACTGCCAGCAGCGCACCCAGGAAGGGGAATACGAGCCAGGCAAAGAGGCCCTGGGTGAGCCAAAAGCTCTCCCAAGACCACTCGCGCACCATCTTGATGGGCACATAGGAGCTTGATTGACAGAAGCTACCTACGGCGATGATCAGAAGACCGATCAGAATCTCCATACCCTATCGAGTCTTTAGAATGCCGTGTTGTAGATTGCCTCGATCTCCTCGACCGACGTCGGACGCGGATTGCCGCCCGTGCAGACATCGTTGAAGGCGGCTACCGCCAGATCGTGCAGGTCCTCCTTCTTGACACCGATCTCCGACAAGCGTTGCGGGATGTTGATGCTGATCGAGAGTGCCTTGACCGCCTCGATAGCAGCCTTCACACCCTCATCGACCGACATACCCTCCGTATTGACACCCATCGCCTTGGCAATGCCCAGATACTTCGCGCGAGCCGGCGAATCGGCATTGTACTCCATGACATAGGGCAGCAGCAGGGCGTTCGCCACACCGTGCGGCGTGTCGTAGAAGGCTCCCAGCGGGTGAGCCATCGAGTGGACGATACCCAGACCGACATTCGAGAAGCCCATACCGGCAATGTACTGCGCCTCGGCCATACCCTCGCGGGCTACGACATCCTGACCGTTCTGCACGGCGTTGTAGAGGTGCTCATGGATCAGTTCGATGGCCTTGGCCTCGAACATATCGCTCATGGTCCATGCACCGGGGGTGATGTAGCTCTCGATGGCGTGCGTCAGGGCATCCATACCCGTTGCAGCGGTCAGCCCCTTGGGCATCGACATCATCAGTTCGCAGTCGATCACCGCGCACATCGGGATGTCGTTCGGGTCTACGCAGACCATCTTCTTCTTGTTCTCCTCGTCGGTGATCACATAGTTGATCGTGACCTCGGCAGCCGTACCGGCCGTCGTCGGCAGGGCGAAGGTCGGCACCGCGCGATTCTTCGTCGGGGCTACACCCTCCAGCGAGCGCACATCCTTAAACTCGGGGTTGTTGTGGATGATACCCACCGCCTTGGCCGTGTCGATCGACGAGCCGCCACCGAGGGCTACGATGCAGTCAGCACCCGAAGCCTGGAAAGCAGCCAGCGCGTCGAGCACATTCTTGATCGTCGGGTTGGGTTTGATGTCCGAGAAGATCTCATAGGGAATCTCTGCCCCCTTCAAGACCTCCTCGACCTTGGCAGCGACGCCAAATTTCACCAGATCCTTATCGGTGATGAGCATCACCTTCTGAAAGCCGCGCTTCTTGATCTCATCGGCCACGACCGAGCGGCAACCTGCTCCGTAGTAGGAGGTTTCGTTCAATACGATACGATACATAGTTTTCTCTTCGTTTTAAGGTTTCTACACTGTGTTTGGGGTGACCGTGCGCACTATCGCTTCGAGGTCACCTCCTGCTCGTACTTCTGTACATCGAGGATGAACTCCTCACCCACCGGTACGTTGTTCTTCAAGCAGAACATATCCCATACGGCGGTCCAGGGCAGCGACTTGCACTCCTCCAAGAGGGCCAGACGCTCGAAGCCCTTACCCGAGAGCTCATACTCACGCAGCGTTGCGATCGGCTCCAGCAGGGCCTGCAGCATACACTTCTGCGTAGCGCGCGAACCGATCACATAGGCACCGATGCGGTTGATCGAGGCGTCGAAGTAGTCCAGACCGATGTGCACCTTGTCCAGCGCACCGCAGCGCGTGATCTCCTTGCAGAGCTCGAGCGTCTCGTCGTTGATGATCGTTACGTGGTCCGAATCCCAGCGTACGGGGCGCGATACATGCAGCATCACCTCGGGCGTGTAGAGCAGCAGCGACGAAATCTTGTCGGCAATGCTCTCCGTCGGGTGGAAGTGACCCGTGTCGAGCGTGACCATCTTGCCGCGCGAAGCACCATAGCCGATGTAGAAGTCGTTCGAGCCTACGGTGTAGCTCTCCAGACCGATACCGAAGACCTTCGACTCGATGCAGTCCTTCATATTCTTATACTCCGTAGCGAAGATCTGATCGAGCGAATCCTTCAGCAGCTCGCGGTAGAGCATGCGGTTCACGGTCAAGTCCTTCGAACCGTCGTGTACCCATACGTTCATGATACAGGGGTCGCCCTGTGCCTTACCCATCTCCTCAGCCACGGCGCGGCAACGCTTCGTGTGCTCGATCCAGAAGTTGCGGATCTCGGGATCGGGGTTCGAGAGCGACAGATCGCCCGATTTGGGGTGCGAGAAGGAGGTTGAGTTGAAGTCGAGCTTCATGTCGTTGGCCTTTGCCCAGTCGATCCAGCTCTGGAAGTGGCAAGGCTCCACCTCGTTACGATCGACGAACTTCTCTCCGAAGTCGCCATAGATCTCGTGCAGGTTCAGACGGTGCTTACCCGGAATGAGCGAGGCAGCCTTCAACACATCCTGGCGCAACTCGTCGATATTACGGGCACGACCCGGATAGTTACCCGTCGTCTGGATACCACCCGACAACGAACCGGCCTTCGGCTCAAAGCCTACTACATCGTCAGCCTGCCAGCAATGCAGCGAGAGCTGAATCTTCTGCAACTGCTCGAGTACGGCATCCGTATCAATGCCGATCGCAGCATAACGCTCCTTGGCGATCTCATACGCCTTCTGAATCAATTCTGTTTTCATCTTGTGTGTAGTTTTATAAAGTTTTGGTTTTTCTGTGTTGTTTTCGGTTTATTGGGGCTACGCCTCCGTTACAAACGTTACAAGCGTTACAAACGTTAGCTTCCGTTACAGCGTTACGGTTTCGCCGAGGACTACTTGCGCGGCTCGAAGCGTTTGGTTTCGATCGAGCGGAGGATGTAGCTGCGCATCTCGGCCAGCGATCCGACCAACCCTGCGGCACGGGCCTGCACCATCACATTGCCCAGTGCCGTAGCCTCCGACGGACCAGCCACGACCGGAATACCACACGCATCAGCCGTCATCTGGTTCAGCAGCTCATTCTGCGCACCGCCACCAATGACGTGGAGCGTCTTGATCTCGAAGGGGGCTACCCCACGCAGTTTGTTGAGCACCTCGGCATACTTAGCAGCCAGCGAATCGAAGATCAGACGGATCAGCGTTGCATCATCCTCGGGCACCGCCATGGCGCGCGACTCGCAATAGAGACGAATGGCCTGCGGCATATCGGTCGGTGCGGCAAATTCGCGTGCATCGGGATCGATCAGATCGACCGACGGACGGGTCTGTTGCACCATCTGCATGATCTCGGGATAGGAGTACTCCTTACCCTCCTTCTTCCACGCTACGCGGCACTGCTCCAAGAGCCACATACCGGTGATGTTCTTCAGGAAGCGGGTCGTACCATCCACACCTCCCTCGTTCGTGAAGTTCATCGCAAACGACTCCTCGGTGATCTCCGGCTCGCGCAGCTCCACGCCCATGAGCGACCACGTACCCGACGAGAGGTAGGCAAAGCCCTCACCCTCGGCCGGCACAGCCGCCACGGCCGACCCCGTATCGTGACCGGCCACAGCCACGACGGGAATCTCACCCAACCCCGTTGCTTTGGCCAACGAAGGGGTCAGACGACCCACCTCCGTACCGGGCATGACCACCTCGGGGATCAGCTCCGGTTTCACACCGGCTACGGCCAGCAGTTCGGCATCGACCTGCTTCGTGCGCGGATTCATAAATTGCGAGGTCGAGAGGATCGTGTATTCGCAGACCTTCTTGCCCGTGAGCAGATAGGAGAGTGCATCGGGCATAAAGAGCAGTTTGTCGGCATGTTTGAGGGCCGAGGATTGCTCCTTGTGCTGGGCATAGAGTTGGAAGAGCGAGTTGAAATTCATGATCTGAATACCCGTACGCTCATAGACCTCGCGGCGCGAGATATGCTCAAAATAGGCCTCCGGCGCGCCATTCGTGTAGGGATCGCGGTAGGCACGCGGCAGCGAGCAAAGGGTACCGTCTTCGGCTACGAAGGCAAAATCGACACCCCACGTATCAATACCGATCGAGCGAATCTCGATATTCCGTTTGCCGGCCTCGGTCAAGCCCTGCAAAATATCCTCATAGAGGGCATAGATGTTCCAATAATAGTTACCGCCCACCTCGATGAGCCGATTGGGGAAACGGTGCAACACCTCCAGCTGGAGCTGTCCATCGTCCAACGTGGCAAGGATGACGCGACCGCTCGTAGCACCCAGGTCAACCGCCAAGAAAGATTGCGCAGACATACGATTCTCTTAAAGTTTAGTTAGGCTGTTTGGCGCACTCCCGACCTCTGCCCGACGACGATTCGCCCGCAGCAGCCGACAATACACCTTTATTCAAACAAAATTAAAAATAAGTAGCGAATTTCGGCTTATCGAAATTGCTAAAACAATTCCGAATAATGCTATTTTGGCCATATTAAACTTTTTTTGCAACAAATTAAAAGAAAAGTGTCGTTTTAATCATTTTTTTACTATTTTTGTCTAACCAACCATAGCAAAATTAGCAATTTATGTTGCAAGAGAACCACTTCCTGAAGTACCCCACAGCCAGCGCAATCGACGAAAAATGGGGTTTAGTGTGCACCACAGTGGGTTTTCAAAATGTAAAGCCCCATGCACCCTATCCGGTGGCGATCCACCCCACAGACTACAATTTCACAAACAACGGTCGCATTTTAGACGAATATCAGCTCATCTATATCACCGAGGGCGAAGGATTCTTCCAATCCTCGTCGTGCGAGATGTGCCGCGTCGAGGCGGGCACGATCCTCATGCTCTTCCCCGGTGAAAGACACCTCTACTACCCCAACCCCGAGACGGGCTGGAAGGAGACCTGGGTCGGTTTTCGCGGCTGGCAGGTCGATCAGACCATCCGCAACTTCTTCCGACGCGAAAATCCGATCTTGAAGGTCGGTGTCCGGGAGTCGATCATCGACCTCTACCACCGCATCATCTCCTACTCGAAGGATGACATTCGCGGCACCCAGCAGGTCATTGCTGGCGTCATTTCATACCTGCTCGGACGCGTCTACTACGAACAGATCAACTACACGAATCGTGGCAATAAGAACACCGACAAGATCAATCAGGCACAGATGCTCCTGCGCGAGCATATCTCGACCCACCTCTCGCCGGCGGACATCGCTGCCAAATTGAGCATGAGTTATTCGCTCCTGCGCAGCCTTTTCAAGACAGTCACCGGCGTTTCGATGTCAGCCTATCAGCAGCAGCTCAAGCTCAACCTGGCCAAGGAGTTGCTCACCACCTCGTCGAAGAATATCTCCGAGATCGCCTACGAGACCGGTTTTGAGTCGGTCAGCCGCTTCTGCTGCTTCTTCAAACAGCACATGAAGATCACCGCCTCGGAGTTCCGTGCCAAGAATGGCATTCTGCACAAATCGGGTCGTATGCCCAGTCCGGAGGAGGAAACCTATGAATAAGCCATTGCAAATCGTCTTTTTGGATCGCGCTACGGTGGGCGACAGCTCCCTCTCGCCGATCGAGGAGCTCGGTCAGCTTGTCTGCTACGACACCACCTCGGCTGACGAGGTGAACGAGCGGATCGCTTCGGCCCAGGTGATCATCACCAACAAGGTCCTCATCGGACGCCGCGAAATCGACGCTGCGCCCCACCTGCGCCTGATCTGCGTTGCCGCCACCGGCACGAACAACATCGACCTCGATTATGCCGCCGAGCGAGCCATTCCGGTCCGCAATGTCGCAGGCTACTCGACCGAGAGTGTCGTGCAGAGCACCTTCATGCACCTGCTCACCTTAGCGGGTCATGCTCCGGCCTTCGACCACTACATCAAAGAGGGTCACTACAGCCACAGCGGGCTCTTCACCTGGATGGGTGCTTCGTGGCATGAATTGCACGGCAAGCGCATGGGCATCATTGGGCTGGGTGCCATCGGCCGGCGCGTAGCCACCATCGCCGAGGCCTTCGGCATGGAGGTGGTCTACTACCCCACCTCAGGCAAGGCGCATAGCGACCGCTACGAGGCCCTCACGCTCGATGGGCTGCTGACCTCGTGTGATGTGATCTCGATCCACGCCCCGCTCAACGAGCGCACGAAGGGACTTTTGGGCTACGACGAGCTCTGCCGCATGCGACCTACGGCCCTGCTGCTCAATGCCGGACGGGGTGGCATTGTCGATGAGGAGGCGTTGGCACGTGCCCTCGACGAGGAGCGCATTGCCGGTGCCGGATTGGACGTCTACGCCACCGAACCCTTGCCGGCCACCTCGCCGCTGCTGACCTGCCGCCACCCGGAGCGTCTCTCGCTCACGCCTCACACGGCTTGGGCCTCGTGCGAAGCCCGCACGCGACTCATTGCCGCCATTGCCGACAACATCCGCACGATCCTCTAAAACTTCATACTCATGAAACGACTACTCTTTCTGCTGCTGGGCATGAGCTTTGCCGCCTGCAGTAGCGACGAGACGGCTCCCGTCGAACCTACCATTGAGCCGGGCACCATCACCTGCCAAATCGTTGCACCGACCAACAATGCCGAGGTCGATCCCGACGAGCCACTCACCATTCGCGGTGAGGCGACCATCGAGAACACCACGGTTAAGGCCGTACAGCTCAAGGTCGGCGAGCAGATCATCCCTGCGGTGAACACCATTCCTTTCAGCTATGCCTACACCTTCCCCGCGTCGCAGCCCGAGGGCAATCTGAGCCTTTCATTGGCTGTCGTGAGTGCTGAGAATCGCACCTCCACCCATAGCGTGACGATCCGCCTAAAGCGTCCCGATGGCCCTGCTGCCAAAGCCGACATCGTTGTCGCCAAAGATGGCTCGGGCCACTTTACGACCGTTCAGGAGGCCATCAATTCGCTTCCCTCGAACGGCACGACCCGCAAGACCATTTTCATTAAAGCGGGCGAATATTACGAGAAAATAGCCGTCAATCGTCCCTTCGTAACCCTCATTGGCGAGCAGGCCGAAACGACCGTGATCACCTACGACGACTATGCGGGCAAACCCCTCGAAGGAGGTGGAGAGTTAGGCACCCAGAATAGTGCCGGCTTTACGATCAACAGCACCGATTTCATGGCCGTAAACCTCACCTTCTCCAATCCGCACAAGAACCTCGCGGGCTCGGGTCAGAACGACCAAGCGGTTGCCGTAGGTGTCTACAACGACCGTGCAGTCTTCTACAATTGTCGTTTGGTGGGCTATCAGGACACCTTCTATGTGAAGAATGCCGCCCGTGTCTATTGCAAGGATTGCTACATCGAGGGCAACGTTGATTTCATCTTTGGCGATGCCGTGCTGCTCTGCCAAAACTGCCAACTGCACTGCAATCGTCACGACAGCGTCCTAACGGCCGCCGCCGACCACACGAACAGCCTCTATGGCTTCACCTTCATCGACTGCCGCATCACCCACATCGAGGGCAACGACTTCAATGGTCGCGCCTTCTCGACCTTCTACCTGGGCCGTCCGTGGAAACAGAACGCCCGTGTGGTGTTTATTCGCTGTGAGGAGCCTGCACTGCTCCATGCAGCAGCATGGCGACGCATGAGCGAAGGGGTCGATGCAGCCCTCTTTGCCGAGTATCAATGTACGGGTGCCGGAGCGGCCGAAGATCGCTTAGCGAAGCGCGAAATGGGAGGTCGTCAGCTCACCGCCGAGGAGGCAGCAACCTACACCCTTGAGCAGATCTTTGCAGCCCAAACGAACCCCAACAAATACAAGAGCGACTGGCTGCCCGATCCGAAGATCGAACTATAACGCAGTCGTAAGCCCCTGCAAGACAAGTAACGCACGTCACACCTCCCCTATGTGACGTGCGTTACAACGTTACAAGCGTTACAAGCGTTACAAAAATTCTAAATCCCTCCCCCTACACACAAAAACAAGAAACGCGATCGTGAGCAAAAACTCACCTCGCGTTTCTCGTTTCATGCGCACCCTTGCGGGTGCTTTCAGCCATTCGCTTACGCTACGAACCGAAGTTATCGTAGAGGATATTCTCCGGCGGAACGCCCAGCGAATCGAGCATATTCACCACAGCACCGATCATCATCGGAGGTCCGCACATCAGGTAGATGCAATCCTCCGGAGCCTCGTGGTTCTTCAGGTAGTTCTCATACAGCACATTGTGTACGAAACCTGCCGTGTAGGCCACACCCTTGGCATCAGCCTCCGGATCGGGGCGGTCGAGAGCCAAATTCATCTTGAAGTTGGGGAACTCCTCCTGGATGGCGTTGAACTCATCCATGTAGGGAGCCTCCTTCAGTGCACGGGCACCATACCAGAACGATACGGGACGCTTCGTCTTCTCGGTCTTGAACAGGTGCATCAGGTGGCTGCGCATCGGAGCCATACCGGCACCACCACCGATGAAGATCAGCTCCTGCGTGTCGGGCAGATTCTCATCGAGGAAGAACTCACCGTAGGGACCCGAGATGGTCACCTTATCACCCGGCTTGCGCGAGAAGATGTACGACGAGCAGATACCCGGGTTCACCTTCATGAAGCCACCATTGACGCGGTCGAACGGCGGCGTAGCAATACGGATGTTGAGCATGATGATATTGCCCTCTGCAGGGTGGTTAGCCATCGAGTAGGCACGGAAGGTCGGCTCGGGGTTCGTGGTCACCAGATCCCACATCTTGAACTTATCCCAGTCGGCACGGAACTGCTCGTCGATGTCCATATCCGAGAATTTAATCGCATCGTACTGCGGGATGTCGATCTGGATGTAGCCACCACTGCGGAAGTTCAGCGTCTCGCCCTCGGGCAACTTCACGACGAACTCCTTGAGGAAGGTCGAGATATTGCGGTTCGAGATCACCTCGCACTCCCACTTCTTCACACCCAGCACCGACTCCGGTACGCGGATCTTCATATTCTCCTTCACCTTCACCTGGCAACCCAGACGCCAATGCTCCTTGGCCATCTTGCGCGAAATGAAGCCCGTCTCGGTCGGGAGCAGCTCACCGCCACCCTCCATGACCTGGCACTTACACATACCGCAGGCACCACCACCACCGCAAGCCGAGGGGAGGAAAATCTTATTATCGGCCAGCGTAGCCAGCAGCGTCGAACCGCTCTCGGCCTCGATGACCTTATCCCCGTCGTTCACGTCGATCGTGACAGCACCCGACGAGGTCAGCTTAGCCTTTGCAAAGAGAAGCAGTGCCACCAAGAGGAGGATCACCACCAGAAAGGCTACGATTGCAACAATAATTGTCTGTGTCATATTCCTATTCTCTCATTAAAGGTTTACCTGATCGTTTTCAGCTACGGGCGTCTGCTCGGTCTCCACGGCCTCGACCACCTCGATCTTCGGCTCGGCAGCCTCGACCTTCTCGGCCTCCTCGCTGCTCTTGAACTGAATACCCGAGAAGATCATGAAGGCGATACCCATCAGACCCGTAATAATAAAGGCGATACCGGGGCCTTTCAGCGCAGCCGGAATGTGCGAGTAGGTCGTCTTCTCACGGATGGCAGCCATCATCACAATAGCCAGCCACCAGCCCAGACCCGAGCCCAGACCATAGACGATCGACTCCCATACGGTGGTCATCTCGGCACCATCGACCTTCTGCTGCATGAAGAGCGAACCACCCATGATGGCGCAGTTCACAGCAATCAGCGGCAGGAAGATACCCAGCTGGCTATAGAGTGCCGGCGAGAACTTCTCGACGATCATCTCCACCAACTGCACAAAGGCAGCAATCGTAGCGATGAAGACGATGAAGGTCAGGAAGCTCAAATCCACCGACTCATAGCCGCACCACGAAAGTGCACCGGGCTTGAGGATGTAGTTGTACAAGAGGAAGTTCAGCGGCACGGTCATCACCTGTACAAACGTTACCGCAGCACCCAAACCGAGGGCCGTCTTGACGCTCTTCGACACGGCAATGTAGGAACACATACCGAAGAAGAAGGCGAAGACCATGTTGTCGATAAAGATCGACTTGATAAAAAGATTCAATGTATCCATATCCTAACCCTCCATTATTTTTCTTGTAAATCCTTGTTACGCGAACGGTGAATCCAGATGATGCAACCCACGATGATCAGAGCCATCGGCGGGAACAGCATCAGACCCATATTCGAATAACCACACGCATACAGGTTGAACCAATCGTTCTCCAACACCGGGAAGCCGAAGAGCGTACCCGAACCGAGCAACTCACGGAAGAAGGCCACAATGACCAGAATCAGGCCATAGCCCAAACCGTTACCGATACCATCGAGGAACGATGCCCACGGGCCGTTACCCAATGCAAAGGCCTCGACACGACCCATGACGATACAGTTCGTGATGATCAGACCCACATAGACCGAAAGCTGCTTCGAGACATCATAAACAAAGGCTTTCAGCACTTGATCGACCAAGATTACCAGCGTGGCAATGACAACCAACTGCACGATGATGCGGATGCGCGACGGAAGACCATTACGCAAGAGCGACATCACCAGGTTGGAGAAAGCCGTTACGGCCGTCACCGAGAGAGCCATTACGATGGCCGGCTCCAACTTCACGGTAACCGCCAACGCCGAGCAGATACCCAAGATCTGCACGATGACCGGGTTGTTCGCCGAGAACGGACCGGTCAGATATTTCAGATTCTTGTTACTCATTGTTCTCTACATTATTGGTTTCACACTCTGTCTGCTGGGCTGCGCAGCATGCCTCGGCGCACGGCTCGACAGCATCCGTTGCCGGCGAAGCCTTCAAGACCGAAACATAGGCACCCACACAATCCTTGATCATGGCCGATACGCCATCCGAGGTCTTCGTACCACCCGAGATGGCATCCACCTCGTGAGCCGGGTTCTGTGCACCGCCCTTACGGAGCGTTACACCCACGAACTCGTCACCCTCGAAGATCGTCTTACCCCTATAAAGGTCCTGGTGTTTCGGCGTAGCGATCTCGGCACCTAGACCCGGGGTCTCACCCTTGTGGGCCATGACGATACCGGCTACGGTATTCATATCCTGCTCCAGAGCGATGTAGCCCCAGATGTCGCCCCAAAGACCCATGCCGACCATCGGGATCACCACGCGGCCCTCATTGTCCTTGAAGAGGAAGAGCTTACCTGCCTTGTAGTTATCGCGCAGGTCCTTGTTCGTCTTCATCATATTGAACACATCCTCGGCAGGGGTCTCCGTCTGCTGGCCATTCTCAACCACATAGGCCTTCACCAACTGATCGAAATCGGCACCCTCTGCGGCACCCAATGCCTGCAAGATGTTCGTCTTCTTTTCGTTCAGCTCGTTCTTATACTGAAGATCCTGCAACGAAAGAGCTGCCACGGCCAGCAAAATAGCCACGACAACGACCATCACCGTCGAATAGATGATAATATAGGTATTGCTATTCTTATTCATATCGCTTCGACTTATTTAATGGTTTTTACACGGTTCTTACGACGCTTGATATTGGCCTCTACAACGAAGTAGTCCACCAGCGGAGCCAGGGCATTCATGAAGAGGATAGCGAGCATCATACCCTCGGGATAGGCGGGGTTCACCACACGGATCAGCACGGCCAACGCACCGGTCATGAAGCCGACGATGTACTTACCCTTATTCGTCTGTGCCGACGTGACGGGGTCGGTAGCCATGAAGACTGCACCGAAGGCGAAACCGCCCACGATCAGATGCCACCAAGCCGGATAGGTCGTGACGCCCAGCACCTGGAACAGATAGCCCATAGCCAGACCACCGACAAATACCGAGAACATCGTACGCCACGAAGCGATACCCGTGAAGAGCAGCACCGCAGCACCGATCAGGATAGCCAGCGTCGAGGTCTCACCAAACGAACCCGGAATAAAGCCAAAGAAGGCATCCAGAGGCTCCCAACCCAGGGTAGCCTGCGTCAAGGTTCCTTGCAGCACCTCCGCATTCGACGTAGCGAGCTTCTCGAGGGCCGTAGCACCCGTAATAGCATCGGTCGAGAGCTTCTCAGCACCCATCATCGTCCAATCCGAATACCACACCTTCTCACCCGAGATAAAGGGCGTATAGGCAAAGAATACGAAGGCACGAGCCAGCAATGCGGGGTTGAAGATGTTCATACCCGTACCGCCAAAGACCTCCTTACCGAAGATCACAGCAAAGGCCGTAGCGACACCTACCATCCACAACGGTGTCGAGACGGGCATCACCATCGGGATCAACAGACCCGAAACGAGGAAGCCCTCATTGACCTCGTGACCACGCACCTGGGCGAAGTAGAACTCGATGGCCAGACCGACGATATACGACACGGCCACCATCGGCAGGATGCGCACAAAACCATACCAGAAGCTGTTCCAGAGCGTCCACTCCAGGCCACAAGCCTCGGCAACCTGCTCACCGGTCCACCAGCAACCAAACACAAAAGCGGGCAACAGAGCCACGATCACCATGATCATCGTGCGCTTCATATCGTTGCAGTCGCGGATATGAGCACCCTTCGCCGTCGTCGTATTGGGAACAAACAGGAAGGTCTCGAAGGCCTCGAAGGTCGAAGCCAGGAAGCTCAACTTACCCCCCTTGGAGAAGGTCGGCTTCATCTTATCAACTAAGTTTCTCAGCTTGCTCATCGTTTATGCCTCCTTGATCATTAAGTTAATACCATCGCGGATCACCTGCTGGATCTCGATCTTCGAGGGATCGACGAACTCGCAGAGTGCAAAGTCCTCTTCGACAACCTCATAGATACCCAGGTTCTCCATCTTATCGATATCACCGGCCATACAAGCCTTCAGCAGATACATCGGGTAGATGTCCATCGGCAGATACTGCTCATAGAGACCCGTTACGACGAAGGGACGCTCGCCACCATTGAGATTCGTATCGAGCTTGAACTTCTTCTTCGGGCAGATCCACGAGAAGTAGGCACGCGACACCGAGAACTTCTTGAAGCGGGGCATCATCCAGCCCAGCAGCTCATACTTATCACCCTCGGGGATCACCGTCATCTGATTGGCATAAAAGGCCAGGAACTCCTGCTCCGAACGCTTCAGACCCGTCAGCACGTTTCCGGCGATCAGACGCACCTTATCGCCCTCCTTCTGGGCCTTGATCTTACCGGCCACGATCGAGTCGATGCGGGCACCGGCAATCACACGGTAATACTGCGGAGCCTCGACCTCCGAACCGGTCAGGGCGATCATCTTGTGCATATCGACCTTACCCTCACGCACGAAGCGACCGAGGATGGCCAGATCCTGGATATTGATCGTCCAGGCCACCTCACCCTTGTTGATCGGGTCGATGTGGTGCATCTGTACACCGACATTACCCACGGGGTGCTTACCGGCAAAGGTGTGCAACTCGGCACCCTTCAACTCGGCCATCTTACCCTCGCACTTGGCACGCATCGACAGGTGTACCTTGCCGGCGGTCAGACGACCCAACAGCTCGATACCGGCCTGCAGATTGGCACCCTCCTGCTCCAACACGAAGTTGAAATCGGGGGCCAGCGGAGCCGAGTCAAATGCCGACACAAAGATCGCCTTCGGCTGATCCGAAGGATTGGCAATGATGCCATAGGGACGCTGCACAAACATCGGCCAAAGGCCCGACTTGAGCAACTGCTCGACAATCTGCTCACGGGTAGCCTGCTTCAGATCGAGTTTCGGGAACTGCTCATAGCTCTGCTCCTTGGAGGGGGTTACCGTCACGGAGAGCACCTTGCGCTTCTCGCCACGGTTGATGGCAGCCACCACACCGCTCACCGGCGAAGTGAACAGCACGCGCTCATCTGCTTTATTGAAGAAGAGCGGCGTACCTGCCTTTACCTCATCCCCCACCTTAACCAGCAACTTGGGCGTTACCCCCTCGAAATCGAGCGGCGAGAGACCATACTCGGCGGCCAACGGAAGCTCCGTCAGCTGCTTTTCAGCCGCACCTGCGAGGTTGATGTCGAGACCCTTACGTAACGAAATGATTTTCGACATGGTTAAATGTGTTTGATTATTTGTTAATTATGTTAGTTAAGTGCTTTGTTATTAGACTAACAGCATTTTCGCGTGCGAAAATACGATTTTTTTCTGACATAACCCAATCAGAACACCATTATTTCGCCTCATTCCTAAAATTATTTATATATTTGTCCCGATGAAGCGCGAATGGATCGACATACACACCCATCGCCCCACTCGGGCCACCACAATTCGCACCGTCGGGGTACACCCCTGGCAGGTGACAACCGCCTCGCTCCCCACTGCCGACGAGATCGCCGCGGCCGATGCCGTGGGCGAGATCGGATTGGATCGAGCCTGCGATGTTCCGTTCGAGCTGCAAAAGCAACGCTTCATCGAACAGCTCGCGCTGGCCGAGGAGCACCAAAAACCGGTGGTCCTGCACGTCGTACGCGCCTTTGAAGAGGTGATGCAGTGCCTGACTGCGCGGCAGTTGCCGGCCGTGATTTTCCACGGATTTATCGGTTCTCTTCCGCAGGCTGCGCGTGCGCTCCAACGCGGTTATTACCTCTCCTTCGGGCTACGGTCGCTCCGCTCGCCCAAGAGCTTAGAGGTGTTGCAACAGATGCCGCTCGATCGGCTCTTTATCGAGACGGATGAAGCCGAAACTGCCATCGAGGCCCTCTACACCGAGGTTGCTGTTCGGCGCAACATCCCGCTCGAAGAGCTGCAGGAGGCCATCTGCAAGAACTACCAACGAATATTCGTAAAACAATGACAGATAATTGGTTAGAACGCACCGAGTTACTGCTCGGAAGCGAAAAATTGGCACAACTTAGCCGGGCACATGTCCTGGTTGTCGGCTTGGGAGGCGTCGGAGCCTATGCCGCCGAGATGATTGCGCGTGCCGGCGTGGGACGCATGACCATAGCCGATGCCGACACGGTGGGCACCACCAACATCAACCGCCAACTTGTGGCCCTGCACTCGACCGTAGGTCGCCCAAAGGCCGAGGTGTTAGCCGAGCGACTGCGCGACATCAATCCCGCGATCGAACTCACGATCGTAAACCGCTACATCAAAGACGAGGAGACCTACACGCTGCTCGATGCCGCTCGTTACGACTACGTGGTCGATGCCATCGACACGCTCTCGCCCAAATTAGCCCTGATCGTGGCCGCCTTGGAGCGTAAACTGCCTTTAGTCAGCTCGATGGGTGCCGGTGCAAAGATGGACCCCACGCAGCTCGAAATCAAGGATATCTCGAAGACCCACCACTGCCCGTTAGCCCACATGCTGCGCAAACGCCTCCACAAGGTGGGCATTTACAAGGGTTTCAAGGCCGTATTTTCGCCCGAGCCGGTACGCGAGGGAGCAATGATTCTGGCCGAGGAGCAGAACAAGAAATCGCAATGTGGCACGATCTCCTACCTGCCGGCCCTCTTCGGTATCGGTTGTGCCTCGGTGGTCATTCGTGGTTTAATTGACGAGTTGTAGCGATGGATCAGACACGCATGCAGGTCGTATTCGATTTTCTCGACCGCCACCAGATTCCCTACACGTGGTACACCCACCCCGAAGCACCGACCATCGAGATTGCCCGCCAACATTGGCATGACGATGGGTCGAAGCATTGCAAGAATCTCTTCTTCCGCAACCACAAGGGCAATCGCCACTACCTCGTCTGCTTCGATTGCGAGCAGTCGCTGGCAATCCACGACCTTGAGCAACGCCTCCATCAGGGCAAGCTCACCTTTGCCTCCGAGCAACGCATGGAGCGGTGGTTGGGGCTGCGTCCCGGATCGGTCTCGCCCTTTGGTCTGATCAACGATCCCGAGCAGCACGTCCACCTCTTTTTAGATGCCAACCTGCGGCACTACCCCTCGCTTTCGTTCCACCCGAACGACAACCGCGCCACGGTGGTCATCGCCCTGGAGGATTTCTTGCGCTACTTAGCGGCCGTCGGGAATAGTTACGAGTTTATCGAACTCTACGAACCAAATACGACTACACCCTAATAGCACCACCTATGAGACTACACAACCTACTGATTGCCGCCCTGCTGCTGATCACAACATCCGTCTGGGCACAACCTTCTGTCGAATGCTGGGACCGCTTTGAATTGGCCTTCACCCACGCCACAACAGGAAATCCCTTCGATGTGGAACTCTCCGCAACGTTTACCAACGGCGAGCGTTCGATCACCGTACGTGGTTTCTACGACGGCAACGATACCTATCGCATCCGTTTTATGCCCACAGCCGAGGGTGAATGGAGCTATACGACCCATAGCCGGGTACGCGCCATGAACCGTCAGCGCGGCAAACTCATAGCAACCGCCCCTACGGGGAACAACCACGGCATGGTCTCCGCCCGCGGAACCGGATTTGTCTATGCCGACGGGAGACGCTATATGCCCTTCGGCACGACCAACTACGCCCTGGCCTTGTTCCGTCCCCAAACACAAGAGAAGACGATCGAAAGCCTCTCGAAAACCGGCTTCAACAAGACCCGTTTCTGCATCCTGCCCAAAGATTTCCCCTGCCCCGAGGAGGAGCCGATGAGCTACCCCTTCCTCTTGAAAAGTCGTACCAAAGGGGCGGATGGAAAAGAGCACTTCGAGTGGGATATCACCCGATTTGATACCGATTTCTTCCAGAATCTCGATCATCGCATCGAGCAACTCATGGCACTCGGCATCGAGGCCGATCTGATCCTCTTTCACCCCTACGATCGTGGCATGTGGGGGCTGGATGCACTCTCGAACGAGGAACACATCCGCTATCTGGAATACCTGATCGCCCGCGTAGGGGCCTACCGCAATGTCTGGTGGTCGCTCGCCAACGAATGGGACCTGGTCAAGACAAAAACGCGCGAGGATTGGAAGGTACTGACCCGCGCCATGGTCGCTGCCGATCCCTATCGCCACCTCTGTTCGATCCACGGTGGCACGGCGGTCTATTTCGACTATTGGATGGATGAATTTACCCACGTCAGCATTCAGGACGAGGGCCCTGTCTTCTCCTCGACAGCCTCGGCCACCCTGCGTCAGATCTACCGCAAACCGATTATCTGCGACGAGATCGGCTACGAAGGCAACATCCGCGAACGATGGGCACGATTAAGCCCGCAACAGATGACCTATTTCGTCACGAACGGTCTGCTGGGCGGCATCTATGTCACACATGGCGAATGCTACCGCAATCCGGCGGAAAAGGAGTTTGTTTATTGGTCCGATGGTGGAGAATTAAAGGGCGAGAGTTGGCGTCGTATCGCCTTCCTGCGTCAGATTTTGGAAGAGGCTCCCAACGCCCCGATGATGGCCGACATCAGTCGTGATGAGTTCACCTCGACCTGTGGTGAGGGGTACTATTTAGTCAATTTGGGGAAACAGATCCTCTCTTCGTGGCGATTCAATCTGCCGCGTTCAAATGGCCCCTACTCTCGTCCGAAAGCGGGCACAAAGTATAAAGTCGAGATCATCAATCTGTGGGAGATGACCATCACGGAGTATCCCGAGCTCTTCGAGGCAACCGAAGTAATCGACTACCGCGTCTATGACAAGCAGCATCGTGATGTGCGTCTGCCCGACATGCCCTATCTGCTGCTGCGCATCACCAAGGTCGAATAGAGGCCCTCTATCGCATCGAAAAAAAAGAGCGTGTCCACACCATATTGGACACGCTCCTTTGCTCTAAAGTTGCATCACGCGGTTTGTGCATCAAGCGTCATACAACAACCGCCCGTCGGACGGATTTATAGCACTATTTCAACTCGACCAGCGACTTGCCGCTCATTTCGGCCGGTTTTTCCAGCCCCATCAGCTCCAACACCGTCGGGGCCACATCGGCCAAAATACCGTCATGCACGGCCTTCACACGATCCGAAACCACGACAATGGGTACCGGATTGAGCGAGTGTGCCGTATTGGGCGAGCCATCGGCATTAACTGCGTTGTCGGCATTTCCGTGGTCAGCAATCTGCACCACCTCGTAGCCATTGCGCTTGGCAGCCTCGACGACCTTCTCCACGCACTGATCTACCGCCTTTACAGCCGTTACGATTGCCTCATAAACACCCGTATGGCCCACCATGTCGCCATTGGCGAAGTTCAAGCAGACGAAGTCAAAACGCTGCGTATCGAGTGCCTCGACCAACTTATCGGCCACCTCGGGAGCCGACATTTCGGGTTGCAGGTCGTAGGTTGCCACCTTCGGCGAAGCCACCAAGATGCGCTCTTCGCCCTCGAACTTCTCCTCGCGACCACCATTGAGGAAGAAGGTCACGTGGGCATATTTCTCCGTCTCGGCAATGCGCAGCTGGTTCAAGCCCTGCTTGGCCACCCACTCACCGATCGTATTCTGCACATTCTCCTTATCGAAGAGGATATGCAGCCCCTCGAATTTTGCATCATAGGGGGTCATGCAGCAGTAGTAGAGCGGCATGGTGTGCATACCCTCGGCCGGCATATCCTCCTGCGTGAGGACAATCGTCAGCTCCTTGGCGCGGTCGTTACGGTAGTTGAAGAAGATCACCACATCGTTCGGGCGAATCAGACCTACGGGGTTACCCTCGCCATCGACACGCACGATCGGCTTGATGAACTCGTCGGTCACCTCCTGATCGTACGATGCCTGCACGGCAGCAACCATATCGGTCGAAGGCTCACCTACACCCTCCACGAGTGCATCGTAGGCCACCTTCACACGCTCCCAACGCTTGTCACGATCCATGGCATAATAACGACCAATGATCGTGGCAATCTGGCCCGTCGAAGCGGCCATGTGCTGCTCCAACTGCTCGATGAAGCCCTTACCACTGCGCGGGTCGGTATCACGACCATCCATGAAGCAGTGTGCATAGGTCTCGGCAATGCCATACTCCTTGGCAATATCAATCAGCTTGAAGAGGTGCTCCAACGACGAGTGCACACCACCATCCGAGGTCAGACCCATCAGGTGCACCGCAACACCCTGCTCCTTGGCATGGGCAAAGGCAGCAGCTACCTCCTTGTTCTGCAGAATCGAATTGTCGCGGCAGGCACGGTTGATCTTCACCAAATCTTGGTAGACCACACGACCCGCACCGATATTGAGGTGACCCACCTCCGAGTTACCCATCTGACCCTCCGGCAGACCTACATTCTCACCATCGGTGCGCAGCTCGGCATGGGGATACTGCTCGGTCATCTTCGAGATATAGGGAGGATGCACCGCAGCAATCACATCAGCCTTATCCTTATGGCCGTTACCCCAGCCATCAAGGATCATCAGTAATACTTTGTTTGCCATTTTATTAGCTTGTTTTAATTCGTTCATTACTTAATTTGTGCCAGAATCAGCTCTACAGCCTTATCCATGGCAGCCTGCAGGCCGTCGGGGTTCTTACCACCGGCCGTAGCGAAGAAGGGCTGACCGCCACCACCGCCCTGCATGAGCTTGGCAGCCTCGCGGATCACCTGTCCGGCATTCACGCCTCGGGCAGCAATCTCGTCACCAAGCATGATCGTCAGATTGGGCTTACCCTCATTGACCACACCGACCACGAAGACCAACTTCGGCGCACGAGCCTTCAAATTATAGGCCAAATCCTTCACGAAATCGGCACGACGCGGCAGCACGGCACGTACCAGCTGGACGCCATCCTGCTCCTCGAGCGTAGCGAAGAAGCGATCGGCAACCTGCTTGATCTGCTCCTTGCGCATCTCCTCGACCTCCTTCGAGAGGGCCTCGTTGCTCTCGATCATCTTCTGCACGGCCTGCATCACCTGCGAATTGTGCAGCGACTCGCTCAAATTCTGCAACGTATCCTGCACGGCATAGAGCATATTCTCAGCCTTCTCGCCGGTCACAGCCTCGATACGACGTACACCGGCCGAGATGGCACCCTCGGAGAGGATCTTGAACAGACCGATCGTACCCGTAGCAGCCGTATGGGTACCACCACACAACTCTACCGACGAGCCAAACTTGATCATACGCACCTTGTCGCCATATTTCTCACCAAAGAGCATCATGGCACCGGCAGCCTCGGCCTCCTCCTTCGTAGCCTCGCGGTTCTCCTCCAACGGACGGTTCTGACGGATCGCCTGGTTCACCAGACGCTCCACCTGACGCAACTCCTCGGGCGTAACCTTCTGGAAGTGCGAGAAGTCGAAACGCAGCGAGTCGGGCGTTACGAGCGAACCCTTCTGCTCAACATGCTCGCCCAACACCGTACGTAAAGCCTCATGCAAAAGGTGCGTTGCCGTATGGTTGTTGGCCGACGACTGACGCTTCTCGGGCTGCACAACAGCCGTAAACTGCGCTTCGGGATTCTCCGGCAAGGTCGTGACGATGTGGATAATCAGACCGTTCTCCTTCTCCGTAGCGACGATCTCGACGCGCTCGTTCGCGCTCTCGATGTAACCCGTATCGCCCATCTGACCACCCGAGTTGCCATAGAACGGCGTCTTATCGAAGACGAGCTGATAGGTCGTCTTACCCTTCGACGTAACACGACGATAGCGCGCAATACGCACCGCGTCGGTCAGCGTATCGTAGCCCGTAAATTCGCTCTGGGGCAGCGGGAAGAGCTCCACCCAGTCGTCCGTATCGACCTGGGCAGCATTGCGCGAACGCGCCTTCTGGGCCTGCAATTCGCCCTCGAAGGCCTCCAGATCCACACCTACGCCCTGCTCACGTGCAATCAGCTCCGTGAGGTCGATCGGGAATCCGAACGTATCGTAGAGCACAAAGGCATCCTTGCCCGAAATGAGCTCCTTGCCCTCCTTCTTCGTGCGGGCAATCACACCATCCAAGAGGTTGATACCCGTAGCCAGCGTACGCAGGAACGAAGCCTCCTCCTCCTCGATCACCTTCTCGATCAGGGTCTGCTGAGCCTTCAGCTCGGGAAACTGCTCACCCATCTGTGCCACCAACACCGGCACCAGCTTGCACAACATCGGCTCATTGAAACCGAGGTAGGTGTAGCCATAGCGCACGGCACGACGCAAGATGCGGCGAATCACATAACCGGCCTTCACGTTCGAGGGAAGCTGGCCATCGGCAATCGAGAACGAGATAGCACGCAGGTGGTCGGCAATCACACGCATCGCCACATCGCACTTCTCATCCACGCCATACTGTTTACCCGAGAACTCAGCAATGCGCTGAATCGTCGGCTGGAAGACATCCGTATCGTAGTTCGACTTCTTGCCCTGCATCACCATGCAAAGACGCTCGAAGCCCATACCCGTATCGACGTTGCGGGCCGGCAGCTCCTCCAACGAGCCGTTGGCCTTGCGGTTGAACTGCATGAAGACCAGGTTCCAGATCTCAATCACCTGCGGATGGCCCATATTGACCATCTCACGACCCGGCTTGGCAGCGATCTCCGCCACATCGCGCAGATCGAAGTGAATCTCCGAGCAGGGACCGCAGGGACCCGTCTCGCCCATCTCCCAGAAGTTGTCGTGCTTGTTGCCACGGATGATGTGGTCGGCCGGCAGGAACTGCAACCAATAGTCGTAGGCCTCCTGATCGAACGGTACGCCATCCTCCTCCGAACCCTCGAATACGGTGGCATACATGCGATCGGCAGGCAGCTTATAGACATCGTGCAACAGCTCCCAAGCCCACTCGATCGCCTCCTTCTTGAAGTAATCGCCATAGGACCAGTTACCGAGCATCTCGAACATCGTGTGGTGATAGGTATCGTGACCTACCTCCTCCAAGTCGTTGTGCTTACCCGACACGCGCAGACACTTCTGCGTATCGGCCGCACGGGGATATTTACGCGGAGCGTTGCCCAGAAAGATATCCTTAAACTGGTTCATACCGGCATTGGTAAACATCAACGTCGGGTCGCCCTTTACGACCATCGGAGCCGACGGAACAATAGCATGCTCCTTCGAGGCAAAGAAGTCTAAAAAGGCCTGGCGAATTTTACTCGATTCCATAGCTTTTGTATATTATTTTTTAATTTCGTTGCGTTTGTTCGGCGTGCCCCTTTTTACAGGAGCGCATTTTCGGGTTGCAAATTTACACAAATTACGCTAAATTTGCACCATAATTAGATGAGTTTTTTCGGATGAAGAGCCAAAAAGCACCGGCCAAGGAGCCGCAGCAGCCCATTTCGCCCCTCGAGAACGCCTCACAAGGTGTTGAGCGAGGCATCACGCTGCGCCTGCGTGCCTATCGCCTGATCCGCAAACTGCTCATCGGATTTATCGTCGTAGCGGTCATCAATGTCCTCTTCTCCAACTTTTTTCTGACACCCAAGATGTACAAAATCAACCGCGACAACCGCGAGTTGATGCTCAAATACCGCATCTTGCAGGATCGCATCCGCACGGCCCAGCGACGCACCGACGAGATTCGCCACCGCGACAACCACGTCTATCGTACCCTCTTCTCGGCCGATACGCTCGCCATTGCCGGCATTCGTCAGCCTTATCCCGACGAGAAATATGCCCCGATGGCCGACGATCCCTTTGCCCGCCTGATGATCCCCACCTGGAAGCAACTCGATCAATTGGCTCGGTCGATCTACGAGGAGTCGCTCTCGTTCGACGAACTGACGCCCCTCTCGAAGAGCAAAGAGCAGATGGCTTCGTCGATTCCCGCCATTTGGCCCATCGACCGCACCAAGCTGCGCAACGGCATCGGTGCCTACAACCCGCGTCGTTTCCACCCCATCCTCAAGCGGATCATGCCCCACAAAGGGGTCGATTTGGGAGCCCAGCGCGGTACGCCGATCTACGCTACGGGCGATGCAGTGGTCGAGATGACCAACCGTGGAGGGTTCAACGGCGGCTATGGTCGCCAGGTGCTGCTCAACCATGGTTTTGGCTACAAAACGCGCTATGCACACATGCACGAAGTCTTTGTCAAACAGGGCGATACGGTGCGTCGTGGAGATATCATCGGCACGGTCGGCAACACAGGGCGATCCACCTCATCACACCTGCATTACGAGGTGCTCTACAAAGGACACACGGTCAATCCGGTCAATTACTTCAACAGCAAGATCACCGAGGAGGAGTACGAGCGTCTGATGGAGGCTATGCAGGATAATACCCAATTTGAATCACTCTGATACGATGGCAAAAACGAACCATAAAAACCAGCCAACTGTCCCGTCCCGCAAGCGGCCCGGCAAGCAATTGTTACGTCTGTTCGTATCGCTGATGGTATGGATGGGTGCTGCCGTGCTCTACTACGTCGCCTTCTCGATCTTCTTCGATACGCCGATCGAATACGAAATGAAGCACGAGACGGATCGGCTGCGCAAGGAGTATGAAGACTTGACCAACCGTTACGACACGCTGATGATGGTGCTCGACAACCTCTCGGCACGCGATCGCGCCATCTTCCGCTCCCTTTTCGAGTCCGATCCCTACGATTTCGATGCCGAGTACGAAGAACAACGCTATGCCACCTACGAGGCGTTGTTCAACAGTTCCACGCGGCAACTAAAGCGCGATCTGCGCAATCGTGTTCGAGCTTTGGAGCAGCACATGGTACAACTCAACGAAAGCTACCACCTGCTGCACGAGCAGCTGACCAAGCAGGGCGAGGCGTGCGACCACATTCCGTCGATTCAGCCGGTCATCAACAAGCAACTTTCGCTCTTGACCACCTCATACGGCATGCGTATCCACCCCTTCTACAAGACCTTGCAGTCGCATCAGGGGGTCGATTACGCCATTCCCGAAGGATCGCGAGTCTTTGCTACGGCCGACGGTGTGGTACGCGAGGTGGCTCGCCGCAACTCCACCTCGGGCAACACGGTGGTCATCGACCACGGCAATGGCTACGAGACCTCCTACAGCCACCTCTCACAAATCTCGGTGCGCAAGGGGCAACGCGTACATCGTGGCGACATCATTGCACTCTCGGGTGATTCGGGTCTTTCGTTAGCTCCCCACCTGCATTATGAGGTGCGACTCAACGGCATGCGGGTCGATCCGATTCACTATTTCTTCATGGAATTGACCCCTTCGGAGTACAAACGACTGATGCGCATTGCCCAAACCGGCATGCAGGCCTTCGACTAACGCTTTGCAACGGTATGATCAAACTGATTTTACTCGATTTTGACGGCACATTGGTCGATACGCGTCGTGCCAATGCACAAGCCTATATTCAGACCCTGGCCGAGGTGGGGATTCCGATGCAGGAGCAGGAGTACCTCGACCGTTGGTTTGGCATGCGTTGTCGGGAATTTTTGACCGCCATCGGCATCGACGATCCGACCCAACGCGAAACATTGCGCCTGCGCAAAATAGCCCTCTACCCCGACTATTTCGACTCCCTGCGGCTCAACGAAGGGTTATGGCAACTTTGTCAGGATTTTCGACGCACGGGTGGCCGTGTTTGGATCGTCTCGACCGGATCGCGTGCCAACATCGAAAATGCCATGCACCACCTCGGTTTGGAGGGTGGCGTCGATGGCATCCTCACCGGCTTGGAGATCGAACATCCGAAGCCGGCACCCGACTGTTTTTTGGAGGTCATGCACCGCGAAGGTTGCACCCCGCAAGAGACGCTCATCTTCGAGGATTCAGCCGTAGGATTGGCTGCCGCCAAGGCCTCCGGAGCCGCCTACATGCGCATTCAGTTTGACGATTAAGTGCGCTATCAACGACGGCAAATCACCCGGAAATCGCAATACTCACACGCATTCACATCTTCGCACTGCCGGAAGGGCGTCTCCGGATCGAACAGTTCGGTCAGTTTACGCGCCAACATCTGCTCAAACTCGGCCGCATACTCCGTATAAGGCACCCCCTGCTCCTTGCGCTCCCGATCTGTAAAATAGGGTGAATAGTTCGGCTGGGTCAGCGAACGCACATAGTAGAGCGACGGCACCACCTCACAACCGCGACGATGGTGTAACATCATGGAATAGAGCAGCGTCTGCAGCACATAGGCCACCCGCTGTTCCTCCTTTCCCTCGAAGAGAAGTTTGATGCCTGCAAACGCCAAGTGGGGCTTTCCGGTCTTGAAATCGACCACGCGCAACGATCCATCCTCCATCCGATCCAGACGATCGACCTTGCCGGCAAATTTCACCACCGCCTGACGATCGCCCAACAGCAACGGGAATCCATAATCCACCTCGCATTCACACCCCTCGACCGTAAAATCATCGTGCTCGGCATCGAAACGCAGCAACTCCTTCAGGTAGCGAATCACCACATCGCGCACCAACAGCAGGTTGCCCGTATAGTCCGACACCTCGGCCTGCTCCTTGCGCAAGAAATAGGTAGCAATAGCCCGCTCCACCGCTTTGGCAATAGCTCCCGAGCGCGCCATAGCCTGGAGCAACTCACCCGGACGCGCCGCATGCAGGACCTGCTCGTACAACTCTTGAGCCGCAGCATGGAGGATCGTGCCAAACATCGGGGCATCCAACTCTTCATTCACCTCCTCTTCGCTCTTGAGCCGCGCCACCGAATGGAAATAGAAGCGCAACGGACAAGAGACGTAGCGACCAAACGAGGAGGGTGAGAGTGCTGCCGGACTTTCAGGATCGAGGTAGCGTTCCAAACGACGCATGATCGCCGCATCTTTGACCACCTCAATCGGCTCTACATCCGTCAGATTCACATCGACACCCACATCGATCTGCTGCACCGTAAATCCGCTTTCGTAATCGAGCTGGCGAATGTAACGGCTCGGCTCACCAGTCGAACGGTCATCGGCATGCGAGCAATAGAGCATCTGCACCTCCTCGGCCCGCTGAATGAGGCGATAGAAATAGTAGGCATAGACACCCTCATGGTGTTCCGGAGTCGGCAGATCGTAAGCCGCACGCAACGTATAGGGGATAAACGACGATTGACCCATCAGATTGCCCGGGAAGTTATCGTCGGTCATCGAGAGGATGATCACCCGCTTAAAATCCAGGTTTCGGGTCTCCAAAATACCCATCACCTGTATGCCCTCCAGCGGCTCGCCCTCGAAGGGGATACGCACCGTCTGAAGGTGGCGACGCAGCAACGAAGTGTAGATCTCGACCGTCAGCTCTATATCACAAGCATCCAACGAATTACGCAACTTTGTGACCGCCTCGGAGGTGACAGCCAAATACTCCCGCATGCGGGCTTGCTCTTGCTCGGCGATGGGCTGTGTGGCCGCCAACATGAGACACTGTTGCAACCAATCGGAGAGCTCCTGCCAAGAGCCGGCTGGCCGGAAGATTTGACCGAGCGGCTCGGCCACGGATAGTCGTTCTGTATCAAGCGTAATCCGCCGCTCCTGAACGATCTCCCAACAGAGCTGTTTGCGCTCCTCGGGACAACATCCCTGCAGACAAGGGTGCATCAATAGCCCCATCACATCGGCATGATAGAAGGCCCACCCCGCGCCCTGACGACGACCGCGCGCCTGCAAGGCAATCAGGCGTTCAACAAGCGTATAGGCCGGCGTCTGTTGCAAGGGATAACCCATCGTCACATTCACCTTGCCTAACTCGGGCGGCAGGCTGTACAAGAGCGGCATGAGCAACTCCTCGTCGGTGAGGACAATCGCGGTCTCCTTATTGAGTGGTCCTTCGGCTGCCCAACGACGCAGAATCTCCGTTACGTATTTACACTGCACGGCATTCGAGGCCGCAGCCACGGCCGCCATCCGTTTCGGACGGCTCATCCCTTCGTGCGAAATGGGAGCAGCAGCCGGAAAGAGCTGTTGATTTTCGCGGACAAACATACCGGCCTCCTGCTCTTCGCGGGCGGTGTAATAGGTATCGAAATCCCAGAAGAAATCGGTCTTTGCCGTCGTCTGCATACACCGAAACAGCTCCTTCTCGCAGGCCGAGAGGGCATTAAAACCGGCCACCACAAAGTGACGATCGGCCTCGAACGCAAACGCACCCGAACGAATCCGCCGAGCCGCCTCCCGCTGGATCATACCGCCATAAGCAAAGCCCAGCGATTGCAGCCGTTCGCGGAACTGCTCGTAGAGCGGTAACAACGTCCGCCAGATGGCCAAAAAGCGTTGTTTCTCGACCGAGAGATCGGCATCTGCCCCCAACGAGGACCAGAACTTCAGAATCTGCAATTGGCGGGGTGTGAGGTAGGAAATATCCGCCTCGATCTCCTTGATATCCTCGATATTGCGAAATAGTTGGTCGGCCGGGATGTTATATTTGTCGATCGTATCGAAATCCGAGAGCAGCATCTCGCCCCAGAAGTAGAAACGATCGAACGGTTCGTCATGAAACGTGCTGTACAACTTATACAATTCGGTCAGCAAACGTAACCGATCTCCCCGACGCAGACCACTTACCTGCTCCATCAGCTCATCCATCGATCGCCATTGCGGTTGCCAGAGCGGTGTCTTGATCAGGCGACCCAACGCCTCCGTAAAGAAGAGACGGGCACGACGCGATGGAAAGAGTATCTCGCAGGAGCTGATCTGCTCACCATAGCGTTCGTAGAGTGTTTGGGCGACTTCGCCAAGAAAGGTTTTCATCATCGAATGAGCTGGTTTGGTTCGTAAAGTGTGTAACTCGGGAGCTAAATTACAAAAAAAGGGGGAAAAGATGGCCGATAATCGCATTTTTGTTTGTATTTTTACATCGTGAGAGCAAAAATTCTAAATGCAAGTGCCGGAGCGGGTAAAACCTACCAGTTGGCCTATCACTACATCCGCGATGTAGTCGATCAGCCGACCATCTATCGTCATATCTTGGCCGTCACCTTCACCAACAAGGCGACCGAAGAGATGAAGAGCCGCATTCTGAAGGAGATACACGCCTTGGCCGAAGGCCAAGAGAGTTCTTATCTGACGCTGCTATCCAACGATTTAGGACTTTCCGAGGCCCAAATTCGCCAACGGGCAGCCGAGGCTCGAAGCCGCATTTTGCACGACTACTCCCGCTTTACGGTGCTGACGATCGACACCTTCTTTCAGCGCATCCTGCGCGCCTTCATCAAGGAGTTGAACCTCGATCTGAACTACAACATCGAACTCGAGACCGCCTCACTACTGACCCAGGGAGCCGATCAACTCATCGAACGAATCACCTCGAACAAAGAGTTGCTGACATGGCTCACCCATTTTGTCGAGGAGCGCATCGAGGAGGGACGCCGGTGGGACATTCGGGAGGGCATCCTATCCCTCGGAGGCGAAATCTTCAAGGAGCGCAACAAGGACTCCATCGCGTCGCTCCGCACCCGTGCCGAGTTGCAGGAGTTGATCAGTCAAGCCACTGCACGCAGTCAGGCTGCCACCAAGCAACTCATAGCACAAGCTCAAGCCCTCGTGACCCAGATCGAGGCAGCAGGAGCCTCGATGGCCGACTTTCCGCAGAAGAGTCGCGGTCTGGCCGGCTGGATCTACAAGATGGCCGGTGGATCATTAGCGCCCTATGGCAGTTATGTCGCCGCGGCTCTTCGGGAGGATGACGCCTGGGGCAAGGTCGGCTCGCTTTCACAAGCCCTGCGACCGACATTGCAGCCCTTGCTGATGGCCCTATGTCGCGCCTTCGATGCGGAGGTGCGTCACCTCAATACGACCCAGCTCTTACGTGAGACCTACCGCAGTTTTGCCCTGCTGGGCGACCTCTACAAAGAGGTGCAACTGCTCTGCGAAAAGCAACAACTCATGGTCCTCTCCGAGACCAAATACCTCCTTTCGGAGTTTATCACCGAGAACGATGCCCCCTTCATCTACGAGAAGGTGGGCAACCGGTTCGATCGGTTCCTGATCGACGAGTTTCAAGATACCTCGCTGCAAGAGTGGAAGAACTTCTTGCCGCTGCTGCGCAATGCTATGGCGCAGACCGAAGCCGAAAAGACGGCTGTTCTGCTTGTGGGCGATGTCAAACAGTCGATCTATCGTTGGCGCGGCGGCGACTGGCGCATCCTGCACAGCGAAGCCGGTCAGGCTTTAGGCGAGGATGAGACCGAAGTGGTCAATCTCGATGCCAACTGGCGCAGTCTGCAGACCATCGTCCAATTCAACAACGAGTCGATTCGTCGCATCGTCGAGGCCGGTAGTCGCCAACTGACCATCCTGCTCGACGATGCGGTCGCAGCCGGCAGTATTCCGCGCGAAAAAGCCGAGCTGCTCAAACCCACGTTAAGCAACGCCTACACCAACTTACGCCAATTCCCGCGACGTAAAAACGCCGAAGGTGGCTATATCACGATCGAGAGTTTCGACGAGAAACCCAATATCATCGCATGCATCTGCCAGGCGATCGACCGCGGCTACACGCCCTCCGATATCCTGATTTTGGCACGCGACAACAACGACTGCACGAGCATTGCCACCGACCTGCTCGAATTCAAAGGACGCAACACCGATCCGCGCTATCGATTCGATGTCATGACCCAGGAGGCCCTGATCATCAGCTCGGCGCCGGTGAGCGATTTCATCACGGCGACCTTCCGTTTGACACAAAACATCGACGAATCGCTCAGCATTGCCCGCTACAATCGCTATCTGCAACGACCGTTTGATGCTCCTCTGCCGGACGACGAACGGGAATGGTTGCAAGGGTTGGCGCTGCTCTCTCCCGAGGAGGTCTTCGAGCAGATCGTACTCTTCCACCGGCTCGACAGCCGCAGCGAGGAGACGGCCTACCTGCAAGCCATTCATGAGCAGATCATCGGTTACACGATCCGCAAAGTGGCCGACACGGCCCTCTTCCTGCGTTGGTGGGAGGAGCAGGGCATGCACCGTTCGCTGGCCGTAGAGCAGCGTGCGGCCACCATCGAAATATCGACCATCCACAAGGCCAAAGGATTGGAGCGTCCCATCATTCTGATTCCCTACTGTGCTTGGAGTCTGAATACCCGTTCAGGATCTATCATCTGGTCGGAGGCTCACGAAGGGATTGCCGCTCAAGCCGGCAGTTTCCCGATTCGTTACAAGCAACAGATGGGAGCATCGGCCTTTGCAACCGACTATTACGAAGAGTTGGTTCACGCCTACATTGACCACATCAACCTGCTCTATGTAGCCTTCACGCGCGCCAAAGAGGAGTTGCACATCTTCTTCCCGAGCAAGCAGGAGGCCGGCAAGACCAACGCTTTGCTACGCAGCGTACTGCACCCATCCCCCGAAGGGAAGCATTGCCACATTGGCGAATTAGAGGGTCGCTACACGCTGCTCACGGAGAATTGCGAGCGTTTTGAGTTTGGCGCACCGAGCGCACCTCGCCGCGAGGAGAAGCCCAACAAGCGCATCACCCACCTGATCACCCACTACCCGACCGCCAAAGCCGACCTGCGTCTGCGATTGCCTTCGGCGCGCTACTTTGAGGAGGGAGCCACGGAGCAGCTCTCGCCCCGCGATTTCGGAATTTTGATGCACCGAGCCTTCGAAGAGGCCGCAATGCGCGATCAGATCACCCAAGCCATCGACCGCATGGAGCAGGAGGGATCGATCAGTGCGGCCGAGGCTCCGACCTTGCGCCGGATGGTGCAGGAGGCCCTCTCCAATCCGGTGGTGGGAAGTTGGTTCGATAGCGGCTGGGAGGTGCGCAACGAACATCAGATCATCCTCCCCAACAGCGGTGCGCTGCGACGTCCTGATCGTGTGATGGTCAGCGGATCGCGTGCCGTGGTGGTCGATTATAAATTTGGCGAGCTACATGCTGATCGCTATCGCCGCCAGATTGGGGAATATGTATCGCTGTTGCAAAAAATGGGATATACCGAGGTGGAAGGATGGCTTTGGTATGTCAAACAAGGAAAAGTCGAATAAGTAGTTTAAGAAGTGATGATACGAC
Organism: Alistipes sp.; assembly: GCA_017437045.1. GTDB lineage: Bacteria > Bacteroidota > Bacteroidia > Bacteroidales > Rikenellaceae > Alistipes. The sequence continues at coordinate 121,931 of JAFSBY010000002.1, read as the reverse complement.
AGATTGGCAAACTCTTACCCCGCCCCTTCCGCCCTCGGGCTGTCGGTGTTGCCTGTTCGCTCTTTGTGCGCGCGCTGCTCAACATGGTTGGGTTGGCAATGCTCGTCCCGATTTTAGCGGCAGCACTCGATCCCGAGTTGATCACCGGCGAGGGGTGGATTGCCTCCCTCTATACACGCAGCGGATGCCCCTCGGTGGCCGCCTTTGCTGCATGGGCCGCTGCGGCAACCATCCTGCTGATTGCCATCAAATGCCTCGTCAATTTCCTCTTGGCTCGCATCGAGCGACGGTTCATCTACGATCTGTATAGCGACCTTTCGCGCCGCCTCTTCATCGGTTATCACCAGCGGGGGCTGCACTACATCAAATCGCACAATTCGGCCCATTTGGCCCGCAACGTCAATGTCGTATCGCTCGCCTTTACGGCCGGTGTGCTCAAACCATTGGCCGCCATTCTCTCCGAAGCGATGCTCCTGCTCTTGATGTTTGGGGCTTTGGCTCTCTATGCACCGCTGGCTGCCGGACTCACCTTGTTGGTCTTTGTACCCGCCTCGTGGGGATACTATCGCTTTGTCAAGGGGCGCATCAACCGCTATGGGGAGCAGGAGAATCGCGCTCAACGCGAGAAGTCGCGCATCGTGGCCGAATGCTTTCGCGGCTATGCCGATATCGAACTCAGCGGAGCCTTCCCCATGATGCTCAAGCGTTTTGACCGAGCCATGCGCGAGGTAGTCACCACCCGTTCTCGGGAGGCCGATATGGGACAACTCCCCGCCATCGTCACCGAGTTGGGTTTGGCCATTGGTATCAGCCTGATGGCGTTGGTCAGCCTGGGCATGGGTGCCGAGGAGAACCGCCTACTCTTTGGTCTGTTTGCCGTTGCGGCCTTGCGGTTGATGCCCGCCATTCGCGGACTGATGGCTGCCTGGACGACTCTTCGTTACAACCGATACACGATCGAAATTCTACAAGAGGCCGACACCAAATCGGATCCCAAGCCCCACGCGGTGACTACTCAAACGCCCCTCTCCTTCGAGCGCGAAATCCGACTGCAAGGGATTGGTTTCACCTTTCCCGACAGCGACAAACCGCTCTTCGACGATCTCTCGCTGACGATTCAAAAGGGCGAGCACATCGGCTTCCGCGGAGCTTCGGGCAGCGGCAAGACCACGCTGTTCAACCTCCTCTCGGGGCTCTATTTCCCAACACAGGGCGAGATTACGATCGACGGCGTTCCGCTCAACGAGCAGAATCGCAAAAGCTGGCAACAACGCGTGGGTTATGTATCGCAGAGCCTCTTTTTGGTCGATGGCACCTTTGCCGAGAATGTAGCCCCGGGCATTGCCTCGGAGCAGATGGATCGATCGCGCATCGAACAGGCTTTGCGCGACGCCCAACTCGGCGAGCTGATCGACACGTTGCCGCGCGGTATAGATACCCCTATCGGAGAGTGCGGTTGTCGCCTGTCGGGTGGTCAGCGGCAACGCATTGGCATTGCTCGTGCCCTCTATCGGCAGGCAGATCTGCTGCTACTCGACGAAGCGACCTCGGCCTTGGATAGCACCACCGAACAAGAGATCAACCATACGATCAACGCCCTGGCAGAGGCTCACAAGGGGCTGACGCTGCTCGTCATAGCCCATCGTGAGACCTCCTTAGCTGCCTGCCGGCGAATCATAACCATTGGAAATGATGACAACGAATAGTTATACGTATCGTGTAGCGGACCTCGTATTCCGCCTACACGCCTCACACTTCTATTTTCGCGGGTTAAAACCCTTTGCCACCTCGACCGACGAAGAGGCAGTACTCGAATTGCACTACGCTGCCGAGATTCGCACGGTCGATCCTGCCATGAAGCTGATCGACACCTTCCCCTTCCCCGATGCCGATGCCACCTGTCGGCTCTACAGCTACGAGGGAGGTTACCTGTTCACCATGCAGGTGGAGACAACCGGCCAGGAGGTGCGTTTCGATATTCCCGATGGCACGGATGCCTACTGCAACTTCGCCCCGGAGGACGATGTATCGCTCTTCCGCTTTGGTCTGTGGATCACCTTCAACATCCACGCCATCCACCACGGCGTTGTGGCCATCCACTCGTCGGTGGTCACCTATCGACAAGCGGCCGTCCTCTGTTTAGGAGAATCGGGGACCGGCAAAAGCACCCACACCCGCCTCTGGCGCGAGCATATCGAGGGGGCCGGGCTGCTCAACGACGACAGCCCCTTTGTGCGCGTAGTCGATGACCAGGCTCGCGTCTATGGTTCACCCTGGAGTGGTAAAACACCCTGCTACCGCAACCTCTGTTGCCGCATTGCCGCCTTCTTGCGCCTCTCGCAAGCTCCCGAGAATCAGATCAAGAGACTTCATGTGCTACAAGCCTATGGTGCTCTGCAACCTTCGTGTCCCCCGTCGTTTGTCCACGACGAGCGACTCTTCGATGCGGTGAACCGGCTTCTCTCGGAGTTGTTACGCCGTGTGGCGGCTTATCACCTGGCCTGCCTGCCCAACCGTGAGGCAGCCGAGCTCTCGCGCAGTACCATCTTCAACGAAACGGCCGAGAATGAGTAATAACGTATTGGTATTTGGTGCCGTCCGAGATCTTCTTTTAGAGGGTAAATCGGTCAAGATCAGCGTCAAAGGGCAGAGCATGCTCCCCTTCTTCCGAAGCGGATCGACCATTCTGCTGCGCCCCTTGCGCGACGGCGATCTGCGGCGACTTAACGTCGTCTTGGCCGATATCGGAGGCCATTTTGCCGTGCATCGGATCATCCGCATCGAACCCAATCGCATTACATTGCTGGGCGACGGAAACATTGCGGGGGTAGAGATCGTAGCCCCCGAGGCGATCTACGGCATTGTCGATATTTCAGCACTGCACCGATTCTTTGCCCGTCTATGGCTTTGGATGCGTCCCCTGCGACGTTATCCGTTGGCTATTCTGCGGCGCATCTGTCGTAAATAGCACAAAAAAAAGAAGAGGGGGACAACCTCTTTGGTCGTCCCCCTCTCTTCTATCCGGATCTCCGGAATTACTCACCCAGCGCGAAACGCTTGTAAGCAACTACCGTAGCCTCCTTATCAGCCTTGTGGATCAGCTCGGCGATCGTCTCCTTCTCGCCTACTACGCACTGGTTCAGCAGCGTGTTCTCCTCGAAGAACTTACGCATCTTACCCTCAGCGATCTTCTCCAAAATAGCCTCCGGCTTGTTGGCATTCTTCGGATCCTGCTTCATAGCCTCGACAGCGATCTTACGCTCGTGCTCAACTACCTCTGCGGGGCAGTCAGCCACGTCGATCGAGATCGGAGCCATAGCCGTAGCCTGCATAGCAACAGCGTGAGCCGTAGCCTCGTCGATAGCCTTGTTGAAGCCCAGGATCGTACCCAACTTCTTGTTGAAGTGTACGTAAGCGTGGCAGTAGGGAGCCTCGATACGAGCATAGTAAGCCAGCTCTATCTTCTCACCCGTCTGACCCGACTTCTCCGTTACCAGCTCCTCTACCGTGTGACCCTCGGCATCCTTAACAGCCATCAGGGCGTCACGATCAACAGCGTCAGCAGCAACAGCCAGATCCAACATAGCGTTTACCGAAGCAGCATACTCCTCGTTCTGGGCCACGAAGTCGGTCTCGCAAGCCAGGCACAGGATATAGGCCTTACCCTCTACGACCTTCGTAGCTACCATACCCTCCGTAGCGTTACGATCGGCACGCTTGGCAACAACGAGCTTACCCTTCTCGCGGATGATATCCTGAGCGCGAGCGAAATCGCCCTCAGCCTCGATCAGAGCCTTCTTGCAGTCCATCATACCGGCACCGGTCATCTTGCGGAGCTTCATCACATCTGCAGCTTTGATTTCCATAGTATCAATACTCTTTATTCGGTTATAAACTCTTTTTTCTGGGGCTTACTCCTCCGTAGCCTCCTCCGTAGCGGCAACAACCTCCTCTACGGCAGCCTTCCCGGCATCAACGGTAGCCTTCACAGCCTTCTTGATGCGGGGCTTGGCCTCCTTCTTCGGGGCAGCAGCCTCGGCCTCCTGGGCCTCCTTCTCCTTCTCGAGGCGACGCTCCTCTACGCCCTCGGCGATAGCGCCACACATCACGTCAAGGATAACGGCAATCGACTTCGATGCATCGTCATTTGCAGGGATAACGTAATCAATGTCGGTAGGATCACAACAAGTATCGACGATTGCAAATACGGGGATGCTCAGTCGCTTAGCCTCCTTCACAGCGTTGGCCTCCTTCTGTACGTCGATAACGAACAGAGCAGCCGGCAGACGGGTCAGGTCGGCAATCGAACCGAGGTTCTTCTCCAACTTGGCACGCTGACGCTCGATCTGGAGCTTCTCGCGCTTCGAGAAATTGTCATAAGTACCATCGCTCAACATCTTGTCGATGGTGGCCATCTTCTTAACGGCCTTACGTATCGTGGGGAAGTTGGTGAGCATACCGCCGGCCCAACGCTCCGTTACATAGGGCATGCCAACGGTTGCTACCTTTTCGGCAACAATCTCTTTAGCCTGTTTTTTGGTGGCTACGAACAGCACGCGGCGACCGCTCTTGGCGATCTGCTTGATGGCTGCAGCAGCCTCATCGATCTTCAGCACCGTCTTGTGCAGGTCGATGATGTGGATGCCGTTCTTCTCCATGAAGATGTAGGGAGCCATTTTGGGGTTCCACTTACGCTTCAGGTGACCGAAGTGTGCACCGGCCTCCAATAATGTATTAAAATCTGTACGTGACATTTTAATCAATCGTTTTTCTGTAATTTTAATTCTCTGTTTGTCAATCGTCCGAGTAGCGGCCTCTTCACGAGGAGAGTCTCAGGCGATTTTCCGCGGCGAAGCAACACAGGGGCAGTAGCTGAGTGAGTATATATAAATAATAGGTATAACCCTCTTTCTGCTCGCTCGATAGTCCCCCACTGTTTGGAACTTGCGCCGTGCTTTTGCCGAAATTCGGTCCAGCGGTTGAATTAACGCTTGCTGAACTGGAACTTGCGACGAGCTCCGGGCTGACCGGGCTTCTTACGCTCAACAACACGCGAGTCACGCGTCATGAAACCTGCCTTCTTGAGCGTCGGACGCATCTCAGCGTCGATCTCGCAAAGTGCACGCGCGATACCCAGACGTGCGGCCTCAGCCTGACCCTTGATACCACCACCAACGAGGTTGATCGTGATGTCATAGTTCTCCAGCGTATTGGTAGCCAGAAGCGGCTGCTTTACCTGGAACTGGAGAATATCCAGCGAGAAGTAGTCGGCCAATGCCTTGTGGTTGATGGTAATCTGACCCTTACCCGGCTTCACGAATACGCGAGCCACAGCTGCCTTACGGCGACCTACGGTGTTTACAACTTCCATCTTGTTTTCTACTTAATTTCGTTCAACTTAATTGCCTTGGGGTTCTGGGCAGCGTGCGGATGCTCCTCACCTGCATAAACCTTCAGGTTCTTCAAAATGTGCTCGCCCAGACGCGTCTTGGGGAGCATACCCTTCACGGCCTTCTCAATTACGAAGGTCGGCTTCTTGGCCAGATAATCGGCCGGGGTAGCAAAACGCTGGCCACCGGGGTAACCCGTGTGACGTACATAGACCTTGTCGGTCATCTTCTTGCCCGTGAGCTTCACCTTGTCCGCGTTGATCACGATCACATAGTCACCGCAATCAGCGTGGGGCGTGTAGCAGGGCTTGTTCTTGCCTCGGAGGATCTTCGCGATCTGCGATGCAAGACGTCCCAATACCTCGTTCGTAGCGTCGATGACGTACCACTCTTTGGTAACGCCCTCAGCCGTTGCCGAGATAGTCTTGTAGCTTAATGAATCCACTGTGTTTTACGTTTAATTTAACTTGTTGTATCCTATCCCGCACTTTGCGGGTGCGCAAAGGTACAAAAAGTTTTTTGTTTTGCAAAATATTTCAAAAAAAAGCAAAGCACGAACAGACGGTTTGTCTATTCGTGCCTTGCACTACAAATTCAATGCTCTACCCTATCCCAGGAACGAAAGCAGCAGACCGGCAGCAACAGCCGAACCTACCACACCGGCCACATTGGGACCCATGGCGTGCATCAGCAGGAAGTTCGAAGGATTAGCCTCCTGACCCACCTTCTGCGATACGCGGGCTGCCATCGGCACAGCCGACACACCGGCCGAACCAATCAGCGGATTGATCTTCTTACCCTCGGGCAGGAAGAGGTTCATCAACTTGGCAAACAAGACACCGCAAGCCGAAGCAACACCAAAGGCGACGATACCCATAGCCAGGATCATCAGCGTCTTGACATTGAGGAAGGCCTCGGCCGTAGCCGTTGCACCCACCGTGATACCCAAGAAGATCACCACGATATTCATCAGCTCGTTCTGTACCGTCTTCGAGAGGCGATCCACAACACCGCACTCCTTCATCAGGTTACCCAGCATCAAGCAGCCGATCAGCGGAGCTGCATCGGGCAGCAAGAGCGAAATAATCGCAGCCAATACAATCGGGAAGATGATACGCTCCTTCTTCGAAACCGTACGCAGGGTATTCATCTTGATCTGACGCTCCTTCTTCGTGGTCAAAGCACGCATGATGGGGGGCTGGATCACCGGCACGAGTGCCATATACGAATAGGCAGCTACCGCGATCGGGCCCAACAACTCGGGAGCCAATTTCGAGGTGAGGAAGATAGCCGTCGGGCCGTCAGCACCACCAATAATACCGATCGAACCAGCCTGCTCGGGAGTAAAGGCTCCCGTAGCGAAGGCTGCCAAGAAGGTTGCAAAAATACCGACCTGAGCAGCAGCACCCAGCAAGAAGCTCTTCGGGTTAGCAATCAGCGGACCGAAGTCGGTCATGGCACCTACACCCACAAAGATCAAACAAGGATAGATACCGAGTTTAACACCCAAATAGAGATAGTCCAACAGACCGGCACCATCGGCAAACTCTGCCCAATGAACATGACCACCAGCAAAGAGCTCCGAGTGGTACATACCGGCACCCGGCAGGTTCGTCAAGAACATACCGAAGGCGATCGTCAGCATCAACATCGGCTCATACTCCTTCTTGATGGCTAAATAGCACAAGAAGAAGGCGATGCCGATCATGATCAGGTTACCCCAGCCCGGAATCGTGCCACCCAGCTCCTCTGCCGAGGCAAAGAAGGAGGTAAAACCCATCGAGCTGAAGAAATCCTTGATGCTCTCGATCGCAAAATTCGAGGATTCAAGCAATCTAAACATGGCGCTTACTCAATAACGATTAAGTTATCACCCTCCATGACGGTAGCACCCTGCTGTACGAGCACCTGCTTCACCACACCGGCACGATCCGAGTCAATATTATTCTCCATCTTCATGGCCTCCAGAACGAGCAGCGTCTGGCCTACAGCCACCGTATCACCTACAGCCACCTTCACGGCCATCACCGTACCCGGCAGCGGGCACTTGATAGCGCCGGCAGCGGCAGCAGCGGGACGTTGTGCGGGAGCCGACGGGGCAGCCGTCTGGGGAGTAATCTGTGCGCTGTTGGCAGCCTTGGGAGCTGCAGCAACCTGGGGCTTGATCTGGGCAGCACCCTTGCCACCCTCGATCTCTACCTCGTAGTGCGTTCCGTTGACGGTCACACGTGCCAGCGTCGATTGTTCGTTGATCTCGTCGATCTGCACATTATAGGTGTGACCATTGATTTTCAATGCGTAATCTTTCATAGTCTTAATTTTCTACTTATTTCTTGTCAGGCAACTGGGTTAAGCCATGGATCTTCGAGTTCCAGGGCGAATAGGCGCGGCGAACGTTCATAATCGTCAGCACCTCCGACTCACGGTCGTGCAGAGCACTCTTATAGAGTTTCAATGCCGTAGTGATGGCTACAATCTCCTCCTCATGCAGCAAGCCGTCCGAAAGCGGTTTCTCGTCCACCTTGGCCAACTTACGCTGCGGCTTCTGGGCGAAGATCACACCGAAGAGCTTCATCACAAAGACCAAGAGCAGCAGTACGCCGAAGACCAGCATCACGCTAATCAGCGTACACCACAACATCTCCGACCAGCCCCATACAGCTGCCTGCTCGGTAGCTGCAGCCACGGCCGGATCTGCCGACGTTGCGGCCTGCTCGACTACGGTCTCCACCTGCTCGGCCACAGTCTGAACGGCTTCGGTCACTGCCTGCGGTGTATCCGTCGTAATTAAATTCACTAACATAGTCGATCAATTGTCTGATTACAAAGGAATGTTCGAGTGCTTCTTGGCGGGGTTCTGCAAACGCTTCGTAGCGAGCGACTGCAGGGCACGGATCACGCGGAAGCGGGTGTTACGCGGCTCGATCACATCGTCGATGTAGCCATAGCGGGCTGCGTTGTAGGGGTTCGAGAACTTCTCGTTGTACTCGGCCTCCTTCTCGGCGATGAACTTTGCCTTCTCCTCGGGCTTGTCAGCCAGCTCCTTGAGCTCCTTACCGTAGAGCACCTCAACAGCACCACTTGCACCCATCACAGCGATCTCGGCCGAAGGCCATGCGTAGTTGATATCACCACGGATGTGCTTCGACGACATCACGATGTAAGCACCACCGTAAGCCTTACGCAGCGTCACGGTCACCTTGGGCACCGTAGCCTCGCAGTAGGCGAACAGGAGCTTCGCACCGTGCGTAATCACGCCACCATACTCCTGCGTCGTACCCGGCAGGAAGCCCGGCACATCGACAAAGGTCACGATCGGAATATTGAAGGCGTCGCAGAAACGAACGAAGCGGGCAGCCTTGCGCGAAGCATTGATGTCCAATACACCGGCCATGAACTTCGGCTGGTTGGCAATGATACCTACCGACTGACCATTGAAGCGGGCAAAGCAGGTGATGATGTTCTTGGCATAGCCGGCAGCCTGCTCCAGATACTCACCATTATCCACGACAGCCTTGATCACCTCGGTCATGTCGTAGGGCTTGTTGATGTTGTCGGGAATGATCTCGTTGAGCGAGTCCTCCAGACGGGTCGGCAGGTCGGTGCAGATAGCCAGCGGCGTATCCTCCATGTTGTTCTGCGGCATGTACGAGAGCAGGTTCTTGATGATCTGGATACCCTCCTCCTCCGTATCAACGGCGAACTGGGCTACACCCGACTTCGTGGTGTGCATCGTAGCACCACCCAACTGCTCCTGCGTTACATCCTCACCCGTCACGGTCTTCACCACCTTCGGGCCGGTGAGGAACATGTTCGAGGTCTCCTTCTTCATGATGATGAAGTCGGTCAGAGCCGGCGAATATACGGCACCACCGGCGCAAGGACCGAAGATAGCCGAAATCTGCGGGATCACACCCGAAGCCATCACGTTACGCTGGAAGATGTTGGCATAACCGGCCAAGGCGTTCACACCCTCCTGAATACGGGCACCACCCGAGTCATTCAGACCGATGCAGGGGGCACCGTTGCGCATAGCCATATCCATGATCTTGCAGATCTTGTCGGCCATCGACAGCGACAACGAACCGGCCGTCACCGTAAAGTCCTGTGCAAAGACATAGACCAGGCGACCGGCGATCGTACCGTAACCCGTTACCACGCCATCACCAAAGGTGTGGCTCTTATCCATACCGAAGTCGTAGCAACGGTGGGTTACGAACATATCGAACTCCTCGAACGAACCCTCGTCCAGGAGCATCTGGATACGCTCACGCGCCGTGTACTTACCCTTGGCGTGTTGTGCGTCAATACGCTTCTGACCGCCACCCATGCGAGCCGTCTCGCGGTTGTCGATCAGCTTGTTAATTTTAGCTTGAATTTCGCTCATAGCTTGTTTATCAATTACTTCAGATTATTTATTCTTGTTTTCACACAGCTCGGTGAGGATACCCTGCGTCGATTTCGGGTGCAGGAAGGCGATCGTCAGACCCTCGGCGCCCTTGCGCGGCGTCTTGTCAATCAGACGAATACCCTGTGCCTCGGCATCAGCGAGCTGCTCCTCGATATTCTCGCAAGCGAGGGCCATGTGGTGGATACCCACGCCCTTGTTCTCGATGAACTTTGCGATGGTCGACTCCTCCGAGGTCGGCTCCAACAGCTCGATTTTGGTTTGACCCAGCATAAAGAATGCCGTGCGCACCTTCTGGTCGGCCACCTCCTCGATGGCATAACACTTCAGACCCAGCACATTCTCCCAGTAGGGAATAGCCTCTTCCAGACTCTTGACAGCAACGCCAAGATGCTCAATGTGAGATACTTTCATAATGGTTTTGTTTGTTTGAAAAGTGAATATTTATGTTCGTTTTATTTGTTTGCACGATACGATCGGCTAAAACCGTACAAAGGTAGTCAGAATAATTCAAAATACAAAACAACAAACCGAAAATAAGTCTATTATCTCACACAAAAAAAAGCGCCCTCGCAGGTTTTGCAAAAAACCATACGAGGGCTCTCTTTAGCCGCAAATCGCTGCGGCGAGCGACACGTTTCTCACTCCGAATGCAAAGGGCTAATGGGCAAAGACTTTACCATACTGCTTCTCCTGCTGTTCATATTTCAGGCGGCTGGTCGTGGGATACTTCAGCGCATCGAACTCGGCCACAGCATCGGCAATATCACGCAACAATTCGTCGGCCATCTGGCGCGAGAAGCCTTGTCGCACCACGACACGCATGACGACCATCTGCTCGATGTTTTTCGGCATCGTATAGGCCGGCACCATCCAACCGCTCTGCTTGAGTTTGTCTTGCAGATCGTAGAGCGTCCATTTGGCCGTACGGTCATAATTGGGACACATCTGCCAGATAAAGAGCGGATTATCCACCTCTTTCGAATAATTCCGGAAGCACTTCATCTTCCCGATCTGCTCGTGACAATAGCGCGCCACCTCCATCGAGGTCTCCTGAATCGCTTTGTAACCCTCCATACCGTAGCGGATGAAGTTGTAATACTGACCCAGAATCTGGGCAGCCGGACGTGAGAAATTGAGGCCCACCTGCTTGATCGAGGCACCCAGATAGTTCACCGAGAAGGACATCTCGGCCGGCAGATACTGCTTATCCTTCCACACGACCCAACCCAAACCGGGATAGACCAAGCCATATTTATGGCCCGAAGTAGAGATCGAATAGACCCATTTAAGCCGGAAATCCCACTTACATTGCGGCTTGGTGAAGGGGAGAATAAAGCCACCCGAGGCGGCATCGACATGAATCGGAATGTCGTAGCCGGTGCGCTTATTGTAAGCATCCAACGCCTTATCGAGTGCCTCCACATCGTCATTCAGACCCGTCCACGTAACACCGCAGATCGGGACGATGCAGATCGTATGCTCGTCACAGAGCGCAAGTGCCTGTTCCGGATCGAGCGTCAGGTGATCCTCACTCAAAGGCACCGTGCGCATCTCGATTTGCCACAATTGGCAGAATTTCTCCCACACGACCTGGTAGGCCGAGCTCATCACCAGATTGGGCTTATCACAGGGTTTGCCGGCCGCCTTGCGACGCTCACGCCAACGCAGCCAGGCAGCCACACCGCCCAGCATACAGGCCTCCGACGAGCCGATACCCACAGCACCCGTCTTCCACTCCTCTTTTTCGGGCGTATGCCACAGATTGGCCACCATATTGATACAGCGGCCACAAATCAGTGCCACGCGCGGATACTCCGTCTGGTCGATGTAATTGACATTGATCGCCTCGTTCATGAGCCGCGTCGCCTCCTCGTCCATGTAGGTGGTGACAAAGGTGGCCAAATTCAACTCCGGGCGGGTCTCGGCATAGGTCTCATCCTTGACCATGCGATAGGCCACCTGGGGTGTTGTTCCCTGCGTAGGAAGTGTTTGCGTAGGAGCTGCCGAGCGCATGGCACTCGAAGCGTAAACCTCAGTTGTGAGGTTGTCGGTTGGTTTTTGCTTGTTCATCATGCTTGATTTTTGTTGAGTAAAAAGGTTTCCCTGCGTACCGACAAAAACCAAGCCAAGCTACCCTTACCAGAGTGTTGTCGTCGTCAGATCGGAACGATGGATGTAGTAGAAATTACCGCTTTCGCACCCTACCAACAGATTCATACCGGCCGACGTATCGCCCAGCGGACAGGGCGCCGGAGCCTGCGAGTGGCCACCCAGCACCTCGTCGCGGCCATTGATCTGGAAGAGCTTCGGCAATGCAAAGCGCATCTCGTGGTCCGAGCCGACATTTTCCAACAGCATCACCTGTAGGCCCATATTTTTCGGCGTACGGAACCACGGCAGACCATAGGCGGGATAGGGCACCGAAGCCTTACGAATTGTACCAATCAACAGATCCAAATCACCATCGCCATCCCAATCGACCAGATTGAGTTTAGCACGGCCTCGCTCACCGAGCGTCTTTTCAGCCTCGGCACGGTGGGTCGTAATATTCGAGCCATCGACCAGCAGCAGTTGGCCGCGATCCTTCACCGCGCGATCGGTCAGTTTCTCATACAAATGCAGCGCATTCTCCTCGTCCTGGATCAGAATACAGGTCTTCCCCTCGACGGTCGCCACCGCCGGGCGGCATCGCCAAGCACCATGCAGCTGCAGACCATCCAACTCCAGCACCTGTCGTTTGCCCAAACGAGGTGCCGTAGCGGTTCCCTCGTTCAACATATATTCGTAGTTACCGTCTGTACCCGAGAAGACCACATCGAGCAATCCGTCGCCATTCCAATCGACCACAATCGGGCACAAATAGCCCCACGCAGCCTCCAGCGGGCCTTGTACCTCATAATAGCCCGAGCGGAAACAGATCTCCTCGCCATTCGAGGTCAAGAACTCATACGGGCCAAACGACGGCTCGCGATCCGATCCATAATTCTTATAGAATATCAGTCGTCCCTCCGAGTTGCCGGCCACAATATCATGTGCGCCATCGCCATCCCAATCTACGACCGAGGGGACAGACAGCGATCCGGGATAGATCGGTCCATGCTCCATCAAGACGGGACGCCCCGGCTGATAGATCGGCACACCCTGCTCATCAACCCGACCTCCGTTCGTATAGAGGTAGATCATTCCCTCGCCCGAGGTAAAGAAGTCATCCTCGCGGCCATCACCGTCGCCATCCACGGAGCAGATCGACGACATAACCGACCGATTGGTCAGTAGCGCACCACCCTCCTCCAACAGATAGTCGATCGGTGCACCCACCGCAGCGTGTTGCCACTTAAGCGTTCCGAGTTTATTACCCACGACATAACCCTCGGCCTGTCCACCTTTAATATAGGTCAGCCCCTGACCGATCAATATCGCACGGTCATTCTGACTGATTCGCCGCAGCGAAGAGGCCTGCGTCCAGCCACTCGTATAGAAGCTCACCGAATAGAGTCCCACATAGGGCAGTTCGGCCCGATAGATGCCCATACTGTCGTAATAGCCCTCCGAGACATCCTCCATATCCAGCGTATAGGCGTCCGAATCCAATTCGCGTTGCAGGAAGACTACCTCCAGCGTACTCTTCGATCTATTCCAAACAGCATCGAGCGCCGTCACCGTGTGCGGGATCTGTTCGGCCATGCGCTTATTGACCGTCCATGAGGTGCCAAACGAATGTTTCACGGGATCATACTTGGCCAGGCGGAACATCGCTTGTGAGATATTCACCGCATACACCTCACCCAAGATCTCGGTGATATGCACCATTCTGGAATCGAGCGTCCAGGGGGCCTCCGTGATGGCAATCGGATCGCCATAGACCGGCGTACCATCCTCGGTGAGGCGCGAAAAGGGAATGTGATGCAACCCCACCGAACCACCATAGGCTGTACCGGCACCCGACCCCACGACATAAAACAGGTCGGGATATTGATCAGAGGTGATATGCGCAGCACCCACCACCGCGCCCGAGGTGGCTTTGGGCAGACAAAGCGGTGTCAAGCCTCCGGTCTGATGTGCCCAGATCGGTTTACCACTCTGCAACGACCCATCGTGCTCGGCTTTGGAGGCTACCGGCTCAGTCGGTGTGACCGGCTCCTCGTCCCACGACGAGCAGGCTGCACCTGCCACAAGCATCACCCCTGCCAGAAGGAGACGAGCGCATCGAATCGGATATAATGTTAGCGACATACGTTAAATCGTTTTAAGAGTTCAATGAGCAAAGGTAGCAAAAAAATTTCAGAGTTTTACCCCGAAGGATCTTTTTGCCGGGTATTTTTTTTGAATTTTGCATTTTGAATTGTTAATTTTGCAGAAAAATAACTTTCGCCATGTCATTTACCAAGACTGAACACTACGAAAAAGAGTATATCGACGCCCACCACGATTCGGCCCTCAACGTTGCCGAAGGTGTTGCCGACCAGCCGATTGTAAACCCTTACTTTCAGCGACGCAAGAAGCGTTCGCTCTCGACCGAGGAGTACATTGCCGGCATTCTGAGAGGCGATATCACCATCCTTTCGCAGGCCATCACGTTGGTCGAGTCGGCCAACCCCGACCACTACGCCCAGGCACAGCAGATCATCGAGGGGTGTCTGCCCCACGCCGGACGTTCGATCCGCATCGGCATCACGGGAGTTCCCGGAGCCGGTAAATCGACCTGGATCGAGGCCGTAGGCGGTATGGTAACCCGTCTCAAACACAAATTGGCTGTCTTGGCCATCGACCCCTCTTCGGAGCGTTCGGGAGGCTCGATTCTGGGCGACAAGACGCGCATGAGCACCATCTCGACCAATCCCGACATCTTCATTCGCCCCTCCCCTTCAGCCGGATCGTTGGGCGGCGTGGCACGCAAAACGCGCGAGACGGTCGTCCTATGTGAGGCGGCCGGATTCGATGTGATCTTTATCGAGACGGTCGGTGTCGGTCAATCCGAAACGGCCGTACACTCGATGGTCGACATGTTCCTGCTGTTGCAGATTTCGGGTGCCGGAGACGAGCTTCAGGGCATCAAACGCGGCATCATGGAGATGGCCGACATGATGGTCATCACCAAAGCCGACGGCGAAAACATCCACAAAGCCGAGTTGGCGCGTACCCAATATCAGGCGGCACTGCGTCTCTTCCCCACCCCCGAGTCGGGCTGGAAGCCGCAGGTCTATTGCTGCTCTTCGGTAGCCCAAACAGGTTTAGAGGAGGTATGGAAGGGGGTCGAGCAGTACATCGACCACATCGAGCAAAATGGCTACATGCGTCACAACCGCAACCGCCAAAACAAATATTGGATGTACGAGACCATTCACGAGGCGTTGCGCAGTTCGTTCTACCGCAATCCGCAGATCGAGAGCCGCATCGGCGAATTGGAGCAGGCGGTGCTCGACGACCGAATCTCCTCCTTTATTGCAGCTAAAGAGTTGCTTGAGTTGTACTTTAAGAAATAAATCACATACAGAAGGTTAGATCGCATGAAAAAGCTGGTTGTTTTTACCGGAGCCGGCATCTCAGCCGATAGCGGCATCCGCACCTTCCGCGACAGCGACGGACTGTGGGAAAACTACCGCATCGAGGATGTCTGCACGCCCGAGGCCTTAGCTCGAAACCGCGCTTTGGTGATCGAGTTTTACAACATGCGTCGCCGCGAATTGGATCGCGTAAAGCCCAATGCCGCCCATGAGGCAGTAGCCCAATTGGAGCAGTGGTTCGATGTCGAGGTGATCACCCAAAATG
The DNA here is from genome assembly GCA_017437045.1 of Alistipes sp. Taxonomy (GTDB): domain Bacteria; phylum Bacteroidota; class Bacteroidia; order Bacteroidales; family Rikenellaceae; genus Alistipes. The sequence goes on along the minus strand of JAFSBY010000002.1, from coordinate 106,361 downwards.
TCGATGATCTGCACGAGCGGGCCGGTTCGAGCCGTATCACCCACCTGCACGGCGAGTTGCGCAAATTGCGCTCCATGACCAATCCCGACCTGGTGATCGACTGGCCTCATTGGGAGCAAAAGCTCACCGACACAGCCCCCGACGGTTCGCTACTGCGTCCGCACATCGTCTTTTTCGGCGAGTCGGTACCGATGTTCGATCAGGCCACCCGCATTGCCGCATCGGCCGATCTGCTGGTGGTCGTAGGCACCTCGCTGGCCGTCTATCCGGCAGCCTCGTTGGTACACTACGCGCGGCCCGATATTCCGATCTACCTGATCGACCCCGGCACACCCGATCTGAGACTCATTCGCAACCCGCTCACGCACATCCGCAAACGGGCGGCAGAGGGCGTTCCGGAGTTAGTCGAGTTACTCAAAGGACAACTTTGATCCGACACCGAGCAAAGGGATTTTGCCCTTTGCTCTTTTTTTGCTATCTTTACGCGATTTTTTATTGACAACTACCATGTTGGAGATCTACCACATTTTTCTGATCGTCATGGCAATCCTGGCCGTATTGGTATTCATTGGGTTGCAATTTGTCGAGGCGGGCTACGGCTACCTCTTCAACCCCAAATTCGGCCGTCCCATCGCCAACAAAGTGGGCTGGGTGCTGATGGAGAGCCCCGTCTTTGTGGCTATGTGCATTTTGTGGGCGCTGTCGGATCGTGCCTGGGAGCCGATACCGCTCATCCTCTTTTTGCTCTTCCAGACCCACTATTTCAACCGTTCGTTCATCTTCCCGTTACGCCTGCGTGGCAACTCGAAGATGCCGCTTGGCATTGTGCTGATGGGTATGCTCTTCAATACGCTCAACGCACTGATGCAGGGAGGATGGATCTTCTACCTCGCCCCCGAGGGCTACTACGCCGATTGGTTCTGCCAGCCCTATCTCTATGTCGGTACGGCAATCTTCTTTACCGGTATGTGGATCAACCACCACTCCGATGCGATCATCCGTCGGCTGCGCAAACCGGGTGATACGCGCCACTACATCCCCCACGGCGGCATGTTCCGCTACGTCACCTCGGCCAATTATTTTGGCGAGCTGACCGAGTGGACCGGCTTTGCCATCGCCTCGTGGTCGTGGGCCGGTGTGGTCTTTGTCCTGTGGACCTTTGCCAACCTCGCCCCGCGTGCCGCCTCGTTGCGTCGCCGCTATGCGCAGGAGTTCGGTGAGGAGTTCACCCGATTGGGGCGCAAGCGGATCATCCCTTTCATCTACTAAACAACCATTCCAACGATGGAATCAAAACTCTTTACCCCCTTTCAACTCGGTCCTTTGACCCTACGCAACCGCACGATCCGTTCGGCCGCTTTTGAGTCGATGGGCAAGGACTTCGGACCGACCGAGCAACTCAAAGATTACCATGTCAGCGTAGCACGTGGCGGCATCGGCATGACCACCGTAGCCTACGCCTCGGTAAACCGCAGCGGTATCTCGTTCAATAAGCAGTTGTGGTTGCGCGACGAGATCGTCCCCGCATTGCGCGATATGACCGATGCGATCCACGCCGAAGGGGCTGCCGCCGGCATTCAAATTGGCCATTGTGGCAACATGACCCATTGGTCTACGGCCGGATCGTTCCCCGTCTCGGCCTCGAACGGATTCAACCTCTACTCCCCCACCTTCCACCGTCGCATGCGCCCTGCGGAGTGTGTGGCCTTTGCCAAAGATTTCGGTAAGGCGGTCGTCACGGCCCACGAAGCGGGATTCGATTCGGTAGAGGTACATGCCGGCCACGGATACCTCATTTCGCAATTCCTGTCACCCTACACGAATCGTCGTCGGGACGAATTTGGCGGCTCGCTCCAAAACCGCATGCGCTTCATGCAGATGTGTTTGGAGGAGGTCCTGACCGAGGCCGAACGTTTGGGGATGGCGGTCGTCGTCAAACACAACATGGAGGATGGCTTCAAGGGGGGCATCGAGCTCGACGAAAGCATCGAAATTGCCCGCGAGATCGAGCGATTGGGCGTGCACGGCATTGTCCTCTCCTCGGGTTTTGTCTCGAAGGCTCCGATGGCGGTCATGCGCGGTCGCATCCCGACCAAGACGATGAGCTACTACATGCCCTGGTCGTCCTGGCCGCAAAAGATCGTGGTCAATCTGTTCGGTAATTGGATGATCAAGCAATACGATTTCGAGGAGTGTTTCTTCCTGGAGAAGGCCAAGCGATTCCGCGAAGCGTTGAAACTGCCGCTGATCTATGTGGGTGGCCTGGTCTCGCGCGAGGGCATCGAGCGGGTATTGGGCGAAGGTTTCGAGTTGGTGCAGATGGCGCGTGCGTTGATCAACGACCCAAATTTCGTCAATAAAATGCGTGAGGGCGACCTCTCGACCCGATCGGGTTGCGACCACCGCGACTACTGCATTGCCCGCATGTATTCACGCGATATGCAATGTTGCCACAACTGTCAGGAGCCGATTCCCGACAAATTGTGGCGCGAACTCAAAAAGATCAAATAACCATGCCACGCGGAGCTGTAGAGAGAGGGAGTGCCTGGGCACTGATCACCGGTGCCGGATCGGGCATCGGGCGTTGCTATGCCACACGTCTGGCTGCGCTGGGCTACAATTTGGTCATCGTGGGCAATCATCCGGAACCTTTGCTGGAGGTAGCCCGACAAATCGAGCAAGAGCAGGCCGTCAAGGTGCGGCCACTCACGATGGATTTGGCACGCATGGAGGCTGCAGACGAGCTGTACGAGGCGGTAGCAGCTGCCGGGATCGAGATCGACGTTCTGATCAACAATGCCGGGATCTTCTCCTTCTGCGATGTGCTCAAGACCGACGAACAGAAGATCGAGCGCATGTTGCTGTTGCACGATATGACCACCACGAAACTCTGCCGTCGCTATGCGGCCCGCATGATCGAACGCGGCATCAAGGGCTACATGCTCAACATGTCCTCCTATTCGCTCTGGATGCCCTTCCCGGGATTGGCCGTCTATAGCGCCTCGAAGGCCTATCTGAAGGCCTTCACCGTCGCCTTTGCCAAGGAGATTCGAGAGCACGGCATCCGTCTTTCGGCCATCTGCCCGGCAGGTGTAGCGACCGATCTGTATGGCCTGCCTCCGAAATTGCAACGGCTGGGGACGCGCATCGGAGGGTTGATTACGGCCGACCGTTGCGCACGCCGCGGATTGAGTGCCATGTGGCGAGGGGTACGCTGCTCGGTGCCCGATTGGTGGAATCGCATTTGGATTCCGCTGCTGGTGAGCCTTCCCATGTGGATGATCCGGCCCATCCGACGTCGAACCATGAAATACCAAAAATAAAACCTACAAGATGTTACAAAATATCAAACAAGTTATTTTCGATCTGGGTGGCGTGATTGTCGATCTGGAGATGGAACGCGTGCGCGAATGCTTCCGCCAAATCGGCATGCCACGTATGGCTGCGCTGATGGATCCCTGCTATCCGGCCGAGGTAAACGAACGCATGGAGCGCGGCGAAATCACCTGGGAGGAGGCTTGTGATGAGATGCGCCGCATCGACAATCGTCCCGATGTGACGAACGAGCAGATCGAGTGGGTCTATCGGGAGTTCCTGGCTCGCGTAGACAGCCGCAAAATCGAACTAATCGAGCAGTTGCGCGCTCGCGGGTTGAAGCTCTATATCCTCTCGAACACGAATCGTGTAGCCTTTGATGCCGTGCGCCGGCACTTTGCAGCCGCCGGCCGCAAGATCGAAGATTGCTTCGACGGGATTTTCCTCTCCTACGAAATGAAGCTGCTGAAACCCGCTCCGGAGATCTTCCAAGAGGTGATTCGCCGCACGGGCATCAACCCCGAAGAGACCCTCTTCATCGACGATGGTGCACGGAACGCCGATGCCGGTCACGCGGCAGGATTCCAGGTCTATTGTCCGCCCACCAACGGATCATTTGCCCATCTGTTTGCCGAGTAAGAGCGGATACATCCAAGCTAAATGACAAAAAAACCTATGCTTGGGCATAGGTTTTTTCATGTGTCGGGGAGACTGGATTCGAACCAGCGACTTTCTGGTCCCAAACCAGACGCGCTAACCGGGCTGCGCTACACCCCGAACTCTTTTGACACGGCAAAGATAGTGTCTTTTTTTTATTTCGGCAAATTTTTAACAACGAGACCTTTTCGCCTGCGATGCAAACGTTTGAGCACTTCTACTTATCATAGAGAGCCACCGAATCACACAATTTGAGTATCGGTGAGAGTTTGATGCGGGCATCAGAACGTTCGTTTTCCTCGATGCTGCGAATCAAGATACGCAGCGCAATCGACCCTAACTCATTCTGCGGCTGCACAATACGAGTAATCGCAGGGCTGATATAGTCCAAAAACGGATTGTCATCGAACGAGACCACCGAAATATCTTCCGGGATCCGCAACCCCGACTCTTTGATCGCTTTGATGGCTCCGAGCAGAATCGTGTTATTCATCGTAAAGAGGGCCGTGGGCAGGGGGTTACTATTGAGTAGCAATTTGGCCTCGATATAGCCATTTTGCACCGAAAACTCATCGCCCACACAGTGCACAAACCGCTCAAGGCCTGCTCGTTGCATAGCATCCACATACCCTCGCATACGCTCCTGCACAATAGCCGAGTGGCGAACACCGCAGATGCAGGCCACCCGCTGATGGCCTCGATTGATCAGATGGCTGACCGCCTCCAACGCACCACTATAGTTATCGGTCACGACATAGGGCAACGTCGTTTCAGCAAAATAGCGGTCGATGAGCACCACCGGCACGGCACTCTCATTGACCTGCTCGAGAAAGGCAGGTTGCTCGGCCGATGTGCTGACGATGATACCATCCACATGCCGCAGCAGCAGTGAACGAACGCCCTCCTCCTCCTGCTCGGCATCCTCCATAGCATCGGAGAGGATCACTGTATAGCCCAATTCTCTGGCTTTCTGCACAATAGCACTTGCAATATTGGCAAAGAAGGGGTTACTGATAGCCGGCACAACCAATCCGATCGTGCGCGTTCGCTTCGTGCGCAAACTTTGCGCCATCACATTGGGACGATAATTGCATCGATCAGCCTCCTGCTTGATATACTCCACTGTTTTGGGGCTGATACGATACTTTTCGGCTTGTCCGCTCAATACGCGTGAGATAGTGGTCACCGAAAGCCCTGTGCGCTCGGCTAAGGCCACTAAGGTCATCCGTTCTTCCATAAAGCTGTTGATGCTACTTTTTTGCAAATATACACTTTTTTTTGTAAAAAAACGGAAAAAACATTTGGAGTATATTGAAATATATCTATCTTTGCACAAACGATTGCGCAAAGATTAAAAGAACGAAACAAACAGATATTAGGCCATGAACAACGCACACATTGTCGTCATCGGTAGCAGCAACACCGACATGACGATCAAAACCTCGCAGTTGCCCCGCCCCGGTGAGACCGTGCTGGGCGGCGACTTTTATATGCTGCAAGGCGGGAAAGGTGCCAACCAAGCAGTAGCTGTCGCGCGCATGGGCGGGCGTACATCGTTTCTCTGCAAAGTCGGCAACGACCCCTTTGGACAGGCATCCATTGCCTCCTACAAGGCCGAGGGGATCGACACCTCCTACGCCATCACGACTGATCAAGCCCCCTCGGGCGTGGCACTGATCACCGTCGATCGGGCCGCCGAAAACTGTATCGTGGTAGCTCCCGGCGCCAACGCCCTCCTGACCGCAGAGGAGATCGACGCGGCCGAGGCGTTGATTGCCGACGCATCGCTCGTCTTGATGCAGATGGAGATCCCGATCCAAACGATCATGCACGCAACGGCCCTGGCAGCCCGCCACGGCGTAAAAGTGGTGCTCAATCCGGCACCTGCGGCCCCAATACCGGAGAATCTCTATCCGATGTTGCATCTGATCACCCCCAACCGCACCGAAGCTGAAAGTCTGACGGGCATTCGCATCCACGATCCTGAAAGTGCTCGTCGAGCAGCCGATGTCCTCACCGAAAAGGGTGTTGAGCGGGTGGTGATCACCCTCGGATCGGAGGGAGCACTGATCAAGGAGGGGAATCGCTATGAGCACATTCCGGCCCAGCGTGTCGAGGCGATTGACACAACGGCAGCAGGCGATACGTTCAACGGTGCGCTCTGCGTAGCATTAGTCGAAGGCCGCACGTTGGCCGAAGCCGTGTCGTTTGCCTCACGCGCCTCGGCGATTGCCGTCACCCGTCTGGGAGCTCAAGCCTCCATCCCCCACCGAAGCGAAGTAGAGGCTCGCTAAAGAACCAACAAGAAATTAAATACCTAAAAAAACGATACCTATATGTTTATTGTAGACAACTATCCGTTAGCAGTGCTCTTCTGCTTTGTCACGATGCTCGCTTGGGGCTCGTGGGGCAACACCCAAAAGATGGCCTCTAAATCGTGGCGTTACGAACTCTATTATTGGGACTATGTGATCGGCATGGTTCTCTTCAGCCTCCTCTCGGGCTTCACGCTCGGCAGTTTCGGTAGCGAGGGTCGCAGTTTCCTGCCCGACCTGATGCAGGCCGATTCGCAAAATCTGTTGAGCGTCGTGATCGGTGGCGTGGTCTTCAACGCCTCGAACATCTTGCTCTCGGCCTCCGTATCGCTGGCCGGTCTGGCCGTAGCCTTCCCGTTGGGTGTCGGTTTGGCACTGGTGCTGGGTGTTATTATCAATTATATAGGGGCACCCAAAGGCGATCCGGTGATTCTGTTTATCGGCGTTGCACTGATCGTGTTGGCCATCATCCTCAATGGCGTGGCCTCGGCCAAGCAATCGCAAGGTGAGCGCAAGAGCAGCCGCAAGGGCATCATCTTAGCAGCGTTAGCCGGCATTATCATGGCATTCTTCTACCGTTTCGTAGCGGCAGCCATGGACTTGAACAACTTTGCCGATCCGACCCCGGGCATGCTGACCCCCTACTCGGCACTCTTCGTCTTCTCGATCGGCGTGTTGCTGAGCAACTTCATCTTCAACACGTGGGTGATGCGCCATCCCTTCGAGGGCGAGCCGGTGAGCTACAAGGCCTACTTCAAAGGTTCACTCTCGACCCACATGGTCGGTGTACTCGGAGGTGCCATCTGGGCATTGGGTACGGCCTTTAGTTATATCGCTGCCGGTAAGGCCGGAGCCGCTATCTCCTATGCGCTAGGACAGGGTGCACCGATGATCGCTGCCATCTGGGGCGTCTTCATCTGGCGCGAGTTTAAGGGGGCAAAGGGCTCGACGATGGGGCTGCTGGCCGCCATGTTCTGCCTCTTCATTGCCGGCTTGGCTCTTATCATTCTCTCCGGTGCGAATTAAACCCACCGATATCTGAAGAACATCCAACTCTCTAACGAAAATCCAACTATGAAGACCTACTTTATCACCGCATGGATGCTGCTGGCCGGAGCAACCCTTTCGACGGCTTGTTCGGAGGCTCCGGTCGCTGAACAAGCCCCAATGAAGGTGATTTTCGATACCGACATGGGCAATGACATCGACGATGCGTTGGCCCTCGACATGCTCTACAAATATGCCGATGAAGGGCGTATCGAACTGCTTGGCATCACCTCCAACAAGGAGGAGCCGCAGAGCGTGGAGTATCTCGATCTGATGAACACCTTCTACGGCTATCCCAATCTGCCGCTGGGTCGGATCAGCGACGGAGCGGATTGTGATCGCGTAAACAGTTTTACAAGCCAGACCGTAGCCGATCCGCATTATGCACGGACTATCACCGATTGCACGACCCTGCCCGAGAGTGTGGATCGCCTGCGCGAGCTTCTTTCGGAAGCCCCCGACCACTCGGTCACGATCATTGCCGTCGGTTTTTCGACCAACCTGCAACGTCTGTTGGCCTCGGAAGCCGATCAATGCTCGCCGATGGCCGGTGTAGTCCTCATCAAGCAGAAGGTCAAGCAGCTCGTGATGATGGGTGGCGACTTCTATCCGGAGGACGACACGATGGCCGAATACAACATCCGCATCGACCAACCAGCCGCAAAAGCTATCTTTGAGCAGTGGCCTACCCCGATCGTCACCTCACCCTTCGAGGTGGGTAGCGCGATCCTCTACCCCGTAGAGTCGATTCTGGGCGATTTCGGCTATGTGGAGAAGCATCCGCTGGCCGAGGCTTACAAAGTCTATAAGCCGATGCCCTACGACCGTCCGATGTGGGATCCGTCGGCTGTGCTCTATGCCGTAGAGCCGGACGGCGGCTACTTCACCGTCAGCGAGCCGGGCACGATCCACGTCACGGACGATGCGTACACCCACTTCACACCCGCAGCCGACGGACCTCATCGCTACCTTTCGGTTACGCCCGAACAGGCCTCTGCGGCACTCGCTCGCTGTGTCGAACTGATCACGCGCCGACCGGCACCCTATCCGGTGCAATAGCGCACGATCGACCCATTCCCCCAAACCGCATAAACTGCAAAAAACCTACTTATGAAACATCTAAAACTCATCCTGCTGACCCTTATCGCCCTGGTGATGGTGCTTCCGAGCCATGCCCAGGCCTTCAAGGTCGAAGGTTTGGTGACCGACCCGTCGGGTTCGGCGCTTGTGGGTGCCACGGTCATCATCAAAGAGAGTAATCAAGGAACCACAACCGACACGCGCGGACGTTTCATCCTCCAAGCAAAGTCGGGACAAGAATTAGAGGTCTCCTTCCTGGGTTACGAAACCCAGCGCATCGCGGCTCGTCAAGGTGCGATGCACATCACACTCACCGAGGAGGCTACCCATGTCGATGAGGTAGTTGTTGTGGGCTACGGTATCCAAAAGAAGGTCAATCTGACCGGTGCCGTCTCGCAAATCGACGGTGAGGAGATCGCAGCAAAAGCATCACCCAGCGTGCTGGCCTCGCTGCAGGGTGAGTTGCCCGGTGTGGTCGTCACCCAGGCTAGCGGCCAACCCGGTGAGGAGGGTTTCTCGCTCCAGATTCGTGGTTATTCGTCGGTCAATCAGATCGAGACATTGGTGCTCATCGATGGCATCGAGGGCGACCTGGAGATGCTCAACCCCAACGACATCGAGTCGATCTCGGTACTGAAAGATGCCGCCTCGGCCTCGATCTACGGATCGAAAGCGGCGGCCGGTGTCATCTTGGTCACCACCAAGCAGGGCGAAGCCGAGCGTGTCAAGGTGGAGTATGCCGGTTCGTACAGTTTCACCTCGCAGGGTCGTCGTCCGAGCCGTATCAATTCGTGGGAGGAGTATGAGATCACCCAACGCGCCAACGGGCTGGATGTCAATGTACAGACGCTCGAGTGGCTCAAAAATCCCAACATCAACTCGATGCTGCAGTCGCAGACCGCCTTGAGCTATTTGGATAACACGGATTGGATCAAGGCCAGCTTGAACGATTGGAGCCACATGCAACGTCACTCGCTTTCGATGCGCGGTGGCACGAACAAGCTGAACTACATGGTCTCGGTCGGTTACTATGAACGCGACGGATTCTTCAAATACGGTCCCGACGACAACAACCGTTTCAATTTCCGTGCGAACCTCTTCTCGCGCTTGAGTAACCATGTCGATCTCTCGTTCAAGCTCACGGGCGATCGTTCGGAGATCAATGCCAACGCATTCAGCGCACAGAATCTGCTGGCACAGATCTATCGTACGCGTACCCGCATGTCGATTTTCTACCCGCACGATGAAGATCCGATTCCAAATCCCAACATCTACGCCGGGCAGGACGGATCGAACCCGATCGACCTGATGAAGAATGCCGGCAGTTCGGAGAACATCAACAATGACTTCACCGGACAGGTCAATTTGCGCCTTCGCAACCTGATCAAGGGACTGCGCATCGATCTGACCGCCTCGCGCAAATTCCGCTCGAACGAGAACAACCGCAACCGTAACCGCATCATCTGGTATGGTCGCGGCGACTACGAATATCGTTACTCGCAAACCCAGCCGAGCGATGTCACCAAGTCGCGTTACAACACCTTCACGGACAACCTGCGCGCCGTAGCCAATTACGAATTTAAGCTCGGCCGCAGCCACAATTTCCACCTGATGGCCGGTACGGAGTGGGAGAACTACCGTTTCGACCGCATCACCGCCTCCAAGGAGTATATGCCCGAGGATTTCTACTCGCTCAACTTTGGTCATGCCGCCTCGGCCACCAATTCCGACAAGGTAAACACCTCGGCCGTCATGTCCTTCTTCGGTCGTCTAAACTATGATTTCCGCGAAAAATACCTGCTCGAGGTCAATATGCGCTACGACGGTTCGTCGCGTTTGGCTCCCGAGAATCGTTGGGAGTTGTTCCCCTCGGTTTCGGTCGGTTGGGTACTCTCGAAGGAGAATTTCTTCCGTGACCGGTTGGATTTCATTGACCTGCTGAAGGTACGCGCCTCGTGGGGACAACTCGGTAATGCCAACGCATTGGGCTACTACGACTACATCACCCTGATCCAGACGGGTGAGACCCTCTTCGGTGGCACAACCGCCTCGACGAACTACATCTCGACCCTCGGCTCACCCTCGAAGACCTGGGAGATCATCGACCTGACGAACATCGGCCTCGACATGGCCTTCCTGAAGAATCGCCTCCAATTCACGGGTGAGTATTATTGGAAACGCAACAAGAACATGCTTTCGGCCGCAATGGGTGTTCCCTCGCTGATCGGTGTCGGCCTACCTTCGGCCAACGTGGGTGAGCTGAAAACCTGGGGTTGGGAGTTCGAGGTGCGCTGGAAGGATTCCATTGGCAAGAACTTCAATTACTGGGCTGGCTTCAACCTCTCCGATAGCCAAAACGAGTTGGTAAAATACGAGGGCAGCAACGTCATCAAGGAGGGTATCGTGCCCCTTCTGGAGGGCTATCCGCTCAACACCATCTGGGGCTATCGCACCGACGGGTTGTACCAAGAGACTCCGGCGTTGGAGGAGGCTCTCTGCCAGCCGGGTGGTGCCTTGACCTCGGCCGGTGACCTGCGTTTCATCAACCAGGACGACGATCCCTACATCAACGGCGGTGAATATACCCCCGAGAATCCGGGTGATTTGGTCATGCTCGGCACGACCGACCCGCGCTACACCTTCGGCTTCGATCTGGGTTTTGAGTGGAAGGGTTTGCACTTCTCGATGCTCTGGCAGGGCGTTGGCGAGCGTTATTTCCTGCTCGACGAAGGAACGCTGAACCCCGTACAGGGATCGCTCTACCAGGCCATCAACATCCACCGAGACTATTGGACTCCCGAGAACACCGACGCATTCATGCCGCGTCCGGTCTATAAGGGTGGTTCGTACAACTACAAGCCGGCTGATCGGTGGATTCAGGATGCCGCCTACCTGCGTCTGAAGAATGTCACGATCGGTTACACGGTTCCCCTCAAGAAGAACAAGTGGATTCGTTCGTGCTACGTCTATCTCTCGGGTGAGAATCTTTGGGAGACGACCCGCACATGGGATGTCTTCGACCCCGAGGCACCGGCACAGACCTCGGTCAATAGTTGGTATGCCTATGCTCGCTCGATCACCGTGGGGCTTAACTTATCCTTCTAATACCTCTTTCGATTATGAAACGAATTTCTATACTTCTCGCATCCATGGCTGTGCTTGCAGGCACAAGCTGTGATCTGGATCGCTTCCCCGAGACGGAGATGTCCGAGCAACATTTCTGGAATCCCACCTCGGAGTCCGAGTTTGAGTATGCGGCCAACTACCTCTATACACGCCAGGGACACTATTGGGGCGACATGCGTGGTGACGATCTGCGCCGTCGCAACTACCCCAACGACATCAGTGCCGGCACGCGCAAAGTTCCCGCCACGAGCTCCGATTGGACAGCCCCCTATCAAATGATCTTCGCGGCCAACCGCATCATCGAACATGCCCCCGAGACGGGCTCCACGGCCAATCAGATCGACCGCTACGTAGCCGAGGCACACTTTTTCCGTGCTGCGGCCTACTACCAGCTGGTGACCAAATATGGCGGCGTACCCATTTTGACCCAGACGCCTCAAGACATCAACGACCCGATTCTCTACGGACCGCGTGCTTCGCGCGAAGAGGTGATGACGCAGATCTATGCCGATTTGGACCACGCTGCGAGCCAGTTGCCGCTGCCCTCACAACTCACGCCGGCCCAGTATGGACGTATCACCCGCACAGCCGCGTTGGGACTGAAGGCTCGTGCCGCCCTCTACGAGGGTACCCGCGCCAAATTCCACGGAGAAAATGACGGCACGGCCCATCTTACGCTGGCTGTTGATGCCGCCCAGGCAGTCATCGAACTCGGTGAACACTCGCTGTTCAAACAGGGTGCCGAGCCCTACAAGGCCCTGTTCGATTATGCCGGAGAGGGTGCGTCGGAGCATCTGTGGGTGAAGCTCTATGGTTATCCCGACACGCAGATCGCCACGCACAACATGCCCTATCAGTATGCTGTCAATTATGCCGTTACGCGCAACTTTCTGAATCTTTACCTGCAAGATACCGGTGAACCGTATGTCGATGAGCCGGAGTTGGAACGCAGTTTCAACGACTATCTCATCGGACGCGACCCGCGCCTGACGCAAACCGTCTTGATGCGTGGCGTGCAGAACTATCAGCTGGGTGCCTATGTCCCCACGATCGACGGATTCCGTGCACGCAAATGGGTACGCAACGACAAAGAGAGCGACCAGCCCTCGACGCTCGACTACTCCCTACTGCGTTATGCCGAGGTGCTGCTCATCTATGCCGAAGCACAGTTCGAGCTGACGGGTTCGATCAGCGACGAGGAGCTCAACAGCACGATCAACCTGCTGCGCGATCGCGTGGGCATGCCCCATCTGACCAACGACTTTGTCTCGACACATGGGCTTGACATGCGCACCGAGTTGCGCCGTGAGCGAGCTGTCGAGTTGGCCCTGGAGGGACAACGTTACGACGACTTGATTCGCTGGAAGGAGGCCGAGCGGCTGTTGCCCGTTGCCTTGTTGGGCGGTAAGTTCATTGCCGGCGAGTATGGAAGCACGTCAGCCGACAACATGGAGGAGCGACTCAACGAGGAGGGCATCATCATCCTCGAGGAGGCCGACACGCGTTTCTTTGATCCCGCCAAGGACTACCTCTACCCCATTCCAAGCAACGATATTGCACAAAGCAAAGGGGCGGTGGTTCAAAACCCCAATTGGAAATAGTCCGTTCATCTCAACCTATTCACAATGACCATGAAAAAGCTATTCAACATACTCCTCGTCAGTCTGCTAATCCCCGTCCTGACGGCTTGTAACGACGATGACGAGGCTCGCTCGTGGCCCGATGGCTACGATCGCAAATACTACACCTTCTACGACTACGAGTACGACGATCTGGGCAACCCGACGTTGGTCAATCAGACCCTTTCGGTCGATCGCAACTCCACCGAGCTGACACCGTTGGCCGTGAAGTTTGCCTCGGAGATCACCCGCGACTACGACATTGAGGTGCGTCTATACCTGCGTAACTCGCCCCATTTCCTAAAGGAGTTAGGCGTATCGAAGGCTCCCACGTGGCAGTTCCTCACGCCCGATTCGCTGGCCGTACCGGGTGTAGATTTCCAACTGCTCGACAGCGATCGTCGTGTGCTGACGCCCGTACGTAGCGATACAGTTACCTATTACAGCCTAATCTTCCCGCGCGCCGAGAAGGGGGTACGTCAGCTCTACATCGAATCGTTAGGTAACAACGACTACGACCACCTGCGCTCGGCTTGGTTCTCGCTCTCGCTCTTCCCGGTGGATGCCACAACGACCGAGTCTCTCTACGAGACCTCGATCAACCACATCACCGAGCAATACGAGCTCTATTCGATTAGCCGCAGCTACCTGCGTCGTATCAATTTTGAATAACGAATCTGACGACCTATGAAATCGCTATTTTGGACGCTCTGCCTTTGCTGTTCGCTCACCTCGGCCTACGCTGCCCAACGGCAGCTCACGATGGAGCAGGCACAGATTGTGGTCGTAGGCGACGATCCGGTGGTGCAGAAGGCCGCCGAGGTCTTCTCGGATGAGGTGGCACGCCACACCCGCCTGCGATTGCATCCCACGGAGATGCCGACCGGCGTCTTTGTCCTGCTCGGCATCGAGCCGGAGATCGTGCGCAGCTATCCCGAATTGCAACCGATGCTCGACGCGCTACCGGCCACCGGAGCGGAGGGTTACAAGTTGCTCACCGTCGATGAGCGCATCATCATCGCCGGCCACGATCGTCGCGGTGTGATGTATGGCGTCGGAGCCTTGTTGCGCCGCATGCACATGACCATCGGCAAGGCCTCGTTATATGCCTTTGATGGTATCTCCTCGACCCCTCAATATGCCATTCGTGGCCACGAGATGCAATCTTCGCCCCGCGCCAAGAATCCCTCCGAACAGTGGGCTGTGGCCAATTTCGAGCAGTTGGTGCGCGAATTGGTGCTCTATGGCATGAATGCGGTCGAAACCCTGCGAACGATCCCTGCGGAGTATGCCGAGATCATCCAATCGTACGGCATCGACCACTGGATTGTAACCTATCAGAACGGCCCCGATTTCGAGAGTGCAGCCGGTGAGGCGGCCGAACTGCGGATGCGTGAGCGGGTCTTCCAACGCTATCGCAAGATTGACCATTGGTTTATCAAGAGTGGTGACCCGGGCGATCTGACCCTCGACCGTTTCTTCACCTTTGTCGAAAAGGAGGTGGCACTGCTCAAGAAATACCACCCCGAAGCCAAAGTGTGGCTCGGCCCGCAACACTTCAAAGATGCACCCAAGAGCTACTTTGAGGAGTTCGTAACCCGCACCAATGCGGCTCAATGGGTCGATGGCGTCGTCTTTGGTCCCTGGTGTCGCATGCCCTTTGCCGAATTGCGCAAAAAGTTGCGTGCCGATATCCCGATCCGTAACTTCCCGGACATCACCCACATCTACAGCTGTCAGTATCCGATCAAGGACATCGACCATCCGTTGGCGCAGTCGCTCGGACGCATCTGCATCAACCCTACCCCCGAGGCACAGAAGTTTATCCACAACTACTACGCCCCGCTCGGAGTCGGTTCGCTGACCTATTCGGAGGGCACGAACGATGATCTAAACAAATTCTTCTGGCTGATGCAGGATTGGAATCCGACACTCTCGGCCGAGGATTGTGTGCTGGATTATGCCCGCTACTTCATCGGTGAGGAGCTTGCCGAGGCCTATACGAAGGGAACCTTCATGCTCGAGCGTAACCTCTCGGGTGCGCTGGAAAAGCATGCAGCCATTTTAGAGACGTTGGCCCATTGGCAGCAGCTCGAGCAGCAGGCCGATGAGCGCACGATGCGCAATCCGCGCTTCCTGATGCCGCTTCTGCGTGCACACTACGACGCCTATATCTACATCCGTTGGCAGCATGAGTTGGCCATCGAGCGCGAAGCATTGGCCAAATTGACCGAAGCCCCGAAGCGCGGCGCACAACGCACCATGAACGAGGCGCGTGCCATCTTGGATAAGGTACACACCTGCGCGGCTCCCGACCTGCGTAAGCGCATTGACGAACTCTATGCAGCCGTCTATCGCGACGAGCCGCGTTGGACGATGGAGTATCAACATTGCCCCTTGATGGATCAGATCGACCGTCCGTTGGCCGACAGTGAATGGTTGCTCTACAACTTCAAGCAGATCGAGCAATTGGCCTCAAACAAAGAGCGTTTGGCGGCCATTGACAAGCTGCTCCATCGTACCGATCCGGGTGAGGGTGGATTCTATTACAATTTAGGAGACTACTCCACCGAATCCATTACGGGCATCGAGGCCGGCTATACGACCGATCCGTCGCACCTCGAGACACCACATTGCGGATTGGGTGTCAAGATGCTCAAAGGCTTTATCATGACGGCCAACGGCTTTAGCGGCCACCCCATTCCGCGAGCTTGGCACAAGCAGGTGGGCATCTACTACGACCAGCCGCTCACGCTCACCTTCGAGGGCTTTGATCCTGCAGCCTCCTATCGCGTACGCATCGTTTATACGGGCGAGGCGAACAAATTCAACTCCCACGTGCGTTGCGATGCCGAGGGGGTACTGCTGCAGCCCACGATGCGTCTGGAAGGCGATGTGGTCAAGGAGTACGACCTGCCTCAAGCCGTCTCGGCCGACGGGCGTGTCACCCTTCGTTGGCAATCGGCCGAGGGCGAGCGCGGATGCCACATTGCCGAGATTATGTTTCTGAAAAACCAACCTGAAAAGCGTAAAAAATAGAACCTATGCAAGTGTTGAAATCGCTATGGATCGCAGGATGTGCATCGCTGATGCTCATCGCCTGCAACGAGGATGAGAGTGCTCCGATAGCACTCGAGAAGCCGATCACCATCCAGGCTACCATCGCCTGTCCGGAGGGCTGCACAGCCGTCTGGAGCGAGGGCGATCAGTTTGGATTGTGGAGTCGCACTACCCATTTCGCCGATAACAACGTGCCCTTTACGTTGAGTGGAAATCCCGAATCGGGCCAATTTCACGGTAAGGTATCGGCTGCCGAAGGTGAGGTGCTTCACTCCTTGCGCGGCTGCTATACCTACCAAGCCAACCGAGGTTTTGATCCCACCTATTTGGCCGTACAAATTCCTGCCCACCAAAGCCAGCAAGGGGCTCTCTGTCAGCTCAATCGTTATGGTTTCTTGACGGCTCGGGCCGATCAGGTCGATTTGAGTACAGGAAATACCACGTTGCAATTCTCGACGCCGTGTGCCATTATCCGCATCCAGCTCGACGCTGCGGGTACGGATGCTGTCTCGAAACGCGCCACACAACTCACGCTCCAAAGCAGCGACCCGATCGTGGGTAACTTAGTCTATAACCTCGAAGAGGAGCGTATCGAGATTCCGGCCGCCGGACGTGCCGTGACCCTCACGCTCGAGGATCGCCCCACGCTCGATCAGGTACGCTCCTTCTACATCGTAGCGCAACCCGGTGAGTTGAACCAGAGCACGCTGACCCTCTCGATTCAGTGTGAGGATAAGAGCACGATTGATCTCTCGCTAAACTACTCCTCGGTACTTACGGCCGGCGAAGTCAGCGAGGTCTCGATTCCGCTGGCACAGCTGATCGCCTCGGGTGATGCCGAATTTAACGAATTCCGCTACGACCTGGGCGAAAACGGCACGGCCAACTGCTACATCGTAACCCATGCCGACAAATACAAGTTCCGCCCGACGATGGGCAACAGTTCGGACGAACCGAAGGGTATCGTACGCGCCGATTGGCTCTGGATGACCGAAGAGGGGCTGATCTCGAACGTCAAGTATGGCAAGGGCGGTATCACCTTCGATGCCGGTGAGGGTCGTGGCAATGCCCTGATTGCCGCCTTCAACGAGGCCGGGGAGATTGTCTGGAGCTGGCATATCTGGCTTACGGATGACCCGACAATCAACGCTCACGAGGGTGCTGCTGCGCAATATGTATTGATGGATCGTAACCTCGGAGCCACCTCTACCACACCGTTCGATGTGAACAGTCTGGGTCTGTACTACCAGTGGGGCCGTAAGGATCCTTTCCTCGGGCAGCGCAACACCGGCTCTTCGACCCGTTTCCAAGAGGCCACCGCCTTCTCGGGAATCACCTACCCGCACATCGTCAATGGCGACTATGCCTTCACGACAACGACCAACGAGATGGTAGGTACGACCAAGGCTTCAGCGATCGACTATGTCACCAAACACCCGATGACCTTCGTGACGGCTACGATTACGACCAACGGACAAAGCTGGTGGAACTCGGCCTATACAGACTACGAAACCTTGTGGGGTGCAGGTGGAAAAAAGGCGATCTATGATCCTTGTCCGCCGGGGTACCGTGTACCGCGCACCGAGTATTCGTTCGGTGTCGATATCACCTCCTCTTGGGATGTGATGACCGAGGAGGTCAATGAGAGTCGCATGCGCTACTGCTTCGGCTATTGGGGTCCTGCGGGTGGTCCCGTACGCAGCTACTACCCTGCTGCCGGTTTCCGCTACCAAAACAAGGCGACGCACGCCTCGTCGGGGACCTCGGCCGAGGGTGGCTCAATAGGTTACACGGGTGCCGTGGGCTACTATTGGTCCAACATGCTGCGTCCCAAGTCAAACAACGTATGGGTCATGGAGTTAGATCCGGCGGGTGGTATTTTCCATGGCTCACGTCGCAACAACGGACACTCGGCACGAGGCGGTTCGATCCGTTGCGAACGAGAATAAGACTATTAAACCTATAAATATCCATTAAACAATGAACAAACGCTATGAAAAGGTGCCTTACGAGGCTCCGATGATCGACTGGGTAGCATGCCGGGTCGAGGAGGGTTTTGCCCTTTCGAGTGGCAATCCCGAAGACTGGAAAGACAGTGGCAACAACTGGGAACAAGATGAGTAAACCGCAAAACGACACGAAACAATGAAAAAGATGATTTTAACGGGTCTTTTGTCGGTGAGCTTGCTGGCACTGACCCAATGTACAAAGAGCGAAGAGGAGGCTTTTATCCCCTCACAGGGTTCAAAAGCTGAATTGCAGGCCGATGTCGTATCGAGCCGCACGATTGCCGAGGGGCTTACCACCTCGTGGGCTGCCGATGACGCCATGAAGGTGTGGATCGGTGAAGGTGAGAGCTACATCAATTGTGGCGAATTTACCCTCCCCGAAGCAAATCTCTCGACGGGAATCTTCACCGGCACGATGCCCGACAGCTACGATGCCGCGAAGAGCTACGATTGGTATGCTGTCTATCCCTACGCATCGGCTAACTACGAAGTGGCTGGTACACCGACATTGATGACGATGCTGATTGGTACAAATATCCAGCGTCAGACGGCGGGCTACAACTCGATTGCGCACATCGCGGGTAGCGTTGCTCCGCTCTATGGTGTGGCAAAGGGTGTTGAGGCCGGTGCGCGTCCCTATTTGCAGATGAAGCACCTGACGACACTCGTGAAGATTGTCGTAACCAACCTCGACGAAGAGCCGCTGGAGGTGGAGAAGATCGCCATCGAGGCCGAGCAGAATGCGATTGCCGGCCGTGCCGGTGTCACGCTGACCGGCGACGAGCCGACCTACGCCCCCGTAGCTGCAGCTTCGAACTATGCCCTGCTTCGCGTAACGGCCAACGAGGAGACGATTGCCCAAAATAGCAAGGCGGAATTCTACCTCGCGTTGATCCCCTTCACGGCTCCGGCCGAGGGTGAGAAGCTGACCGTATCGGTCGTAGCTGCCAACGGCGACATCTGCACGCGCACCTTTACGATTCCGGCCGGCACGACCTTCAAGGCCGGCGAGATCAACACGCTCAACGTGAAGTATGAGGCTATTCAGGCGACCGATTTGAGTGCAGAGGGCACGGCCAACTGCTACATCGTGACCGGTGCGGGGAACTACAAGTTCAAGACAACGAAGGGTAACAGCTCGGAGACACCCGAAATGGTGGTAGCCGACTGGTTGTGGATGTCCGAAACGGGCGACCTGATCTCGGATGTACGCTACGTAGATGGCTATGTCTATTTCAAGGCCGGCGCCAAGAAGGGTAATGCAGTTGTGGCCGGTTTTACCGCCAAGGATGTCATTTCGTGGAGCTGGCATATCTGGCTGACGGACGATCCGCGCACCAACCTGCACTATGGCATGAATACCAATTGGCAGATTCTGGATCGCAACCTCGGAGCAGTTTCGACGGCAGTTGATGACTATAAGTCGTATGGTCTATACTACCAATGGGGCCGTAAAGATCCCTTTGTCGGGGCGAACAACGCTGGAACCAAGGTAAAGAAAGAGGAGGCTAACGCCTTCACGACCGCTACGGCAGCCTACGTGATCAATCCGGCGCTGAACATCGATTTCACGCAGATTCGCAATTCGCGCGTTCCCTCGGGTGAGGAGATTGATTGGTCGATTGCCAATCCGATGACCTACTCCTACTATCACACGGATAGCGATGTGAATGGTAGCGGACAGAACTGGTGGAACTCGACCTACGCCGACTTCATCGGTTTGTGGGGCTATGCAGGCGAAAAGGTGGCCGTAAACAAGACCAGCTACGATCCCTGCCCGGCCGGTTATGCCGTGCCGCCCTTTGCCAATACCGTCTATAGTGGCATTGCAGCAGCCAACATCGCTGTGCCTGCAGGTAGCTCGACCTACGGATTTAACTTCACCGGTGCCGGCGAGAGCGCATACTATCCGGCAGCCGGATTCCGTCAGGGTTACCTCTCCTATATGGGTCTTCAGGCTTGCTTGTGGTCAGCTATTGACTATAGCAGTGGATTGTCGTTCCGCGGTTTCCTGGTTGAGTCAGGTGGCTCGAAGATCAACATGAATGTCAAGCTTCCGGGTTACTATGGACTGCCCGTTCGCTGTGTAAAATACAACGAATAGTGATGAAAAAAATCCGAGGCATCATTCCCCCGATGGTCACGCCGCTGATCGGAGAGGAGGAATTGGATCGGGAGGGCACCACCCGCCTCATAGAGCATATGATTGCGGGTGGTGTACACGCCCTCTTCCTGTTGGGATCGACCGGTGAGGCCCAAAGCCTCTCCTACAAGCTGCGCTACGAGTTTGTCGAGTTGGTACTGAAGCAGGTAGCCGGTCGTGTGCCCGTATGGGTCGGCATTACCGATACGTCGATGGCCGAAAGTCTGCGTTTGGCCGAGCATGCCAAGCAGTGTGGAGCCGAAGCACTCGTAGCCGCTTCGCCCTACTACTTTGCCCCTTCGCAGCAGGAGCTCATCGAGTACTTCACAGCATTAGCCGATGCGGTGCCGCTCCCGCTTTACCTCTACAATATGCCGTCCATGGTAAAGGTGTTCCTCGACCCCAAGACGGTTACTCGATTGGCAGACCACCCGAACATTGTGGGTCTGAAGGACTCTTCGTGCAATATTGCCTACTTCAAGACGCTGCTCCACCTGCTGGGCAAACGGGAGGATTTCTCGCTCTATGTAGGAGCCGAACAAATGACCGGCGAGTGCGTATTGATGGGCGGTGACGGAGGCGTAAACGGCGGAGCCAATATGTTTCCCGAACTCTACGTCGAGATGTTCCGGGCGGCCGAGACAGGCAACATAGTGCGCATGCACGAGCTGCAAGAGCGCATCATGCAGGTGGCCACGACGATTTACACCGTGGGTAAATACGACTCGAGTGCCATCAAAGGGATCAAGAGTGCCCTATCGCTGATGGGCATCTGCAACGACCATCTGGCACAACCATATCGCAAATTCGAGCGTCCCGAGCGACAGCAAATTCGCGAGGCGTTGGAGGCTTTGGGAGTTCAATGTGTCGGATAAAATTAACTTTTTTCAGTAAGATGAAATCACTACGCTATTTACTGACGCTCTGCGTGGTGCTCCTCGCATGGAGCATCCGTGCGGAGGTGCAGCTGCCCGCCTTCATTGCGAGTGGCATGGTGCTGCAACAGCAAACCACTGTACGTCTGTGGGGTAAAACCGAATCAGGCGAGAAGGTGACGCTGACCACGAGCTGGGATAACAAAACCTACTCGGCCAAACCCGTAGCCAACGGCAGCTGGGCCGTGAAGGTCAAGACCCCCACAGCGGGTGGTCCTTATGAGATCCGCATCAACGATGGTGACGAGATCGTCCTACAGGATGTGCTCATCGGTGAGGTATGGATCGCTGCCGGCCAATCGAACATGGAGATGCCGATGAAGGGTTTCCAATCGCAACCCGTGGAGAACAGCCTCGATCTGATCCTCTCCTCCGAGAATGAGCAGGTACGCCTCTTCATGACCAAGCGTGCGGCATCCAAAGAGCCGATGAGCACGATGGTGGGTAGTTGGAAGGAGGCTTCGGTGGTCTCGACACCCGATTTCAGCGCCACGGCCTATCTCTTTGCCCGTCGGCTGCAGAGCGTGCTGAAGGTACCCGTAGGGGTGATCTGTAGCGCATGGGGTGGCACGTCGATCTTGGGCTGGATGCCCGAGGCGGCCATCAATCGCACCATCTCGGCTGAGGAGAAGGCAGCTATTATTGCCATTAACGATTCTGCCAAAAACCATCCAGCATTGCTCTACAACGGCATGATCGCCCCGATGGAGGGTTTTGCGGCGCGCGGTTTTATCTGGTATCAGGGGTGTGCCAATGTAGCCCATCCCGAGCCGTATGCCCGACTCTTGCGATCGATGATCCAAGCATGGCGCACGGCATGGGGTAACAACGAGATGGCCTTCTATGCCGTGGAGTTAGCTCCCTACCGTTACGGACGCGACAACGAACAGAAATTCGATCGTGCTGCGTGGGTCGAGCAGGTGAGCAAGATGATGGCCTCGACGCCCCACACGGCACTCATCCCGACGGGTGACGTAGGCGACCGCGGTTGCATCCATCCGGCCAAGAAACAGCAGGTCGGCGATCGGTTAGCGACAATGGCGCTGAAGCACAATTACGCGCTGTCGAGTTTAGAGCCCGAGGCTCCGGCGATTGCCAAGGTGGAGTACCGCGATGGTCGCGCCTATATCAAAACCACCTCGCCCCTCGGACCGGTCGTAGGATCGCTCCACGGCTTCGAGATTGCCGGTGGCAACAAACGTTTTCACGAGGCCCGTGCTGCGGTCAATAGCCGCACGGGCGAGATCGAGGTGTGGTCGGACCATGTACCCGATCCTATAGCCATCCGCTATGCCTTCCACAACTATCCCGAGCGACAAAACTGGCGCAATTGGCTGGGTATACCTGCCCTACCCTGTCGCACCGACGATTGGCCGCTCACGGAGTAGCACGCAAAAAAAATGACTTTTCATAGGTAGGCACCACCTATCCCAAATGGTGCCAAGTTATTTGGTTGTTGAGACCGTCCGATTTTCACTAATCGGGCGGTCTTTGTGTTTAAGGAGACGCTTACAACATAAATTTGCACCTACGGAAAAGAAGTTTGTCCTATTTTTTGTATCTTTGTAAGTTGAATTTACAAAAGATAAACGGTTATGTCAAACGATATCAAATACATCGGTGTGGATGACACCGATCTGGATCTGTTCGAGAGTC
Organism: Alistipes sp.; assembly: GCA_017437045.1. Classification (GTDB taxonomy): domain Bacteria; phylum Bacteroidota; class Bacteroidia; order Bacteroidales; family Rikenellaceae; genus Alistipes. The sequence goes on along the minus strand of JAFSBY010000002.1, from coordinate 83,399 downwards.
AATATATCATCCCGAACGGAATCTCCTACAATTCATTCCTGATTCTCGATGAGCAGGTGGCCATCATGGACTCGGTCGATGCTCGCAAATACGATCTGTGGCGCGAAAATTTGCACAAGGCACTCGATGGTCGCACACCCGACTACCTGATCGTGCACCACATGGAGCCCGACCATGCCGGAGGTATTGCAGCCCTCTTGGCCGACTATCCGCAACTGAAGATCGTCGCCTCGGCACGTGCCGTGCAGATGATGCCGCAATTCTTCGAGCAGGTCGATTTTTCGCACAACACGATCAGCGTCAAGGAGGGCGACACGCTCTCGCTGGGCAAACATACGCTTACCTTTATGATGGCGCCGATGGTCCACTGGCCCGAGGTGATGGTCAGCTACGACCAGCAGGACAAGGTGCTTTTCTCGGCCGATGCCTTCGGTAAATTCGGTGCGTTGGCTCACGAAGAGGAGTGGGCCTGCGAGGCACGTCGCTACTACTTCAACATCTGTGGCAAATATGGCCAGCCGGTACAAGCCTTGCTCAAAAAAGTGGCAGCCCTCGACGTGGCCTGCATCTATCCGTTGCACGGCCCGATGCTGACCGAAAATCTCGATTACTACGTAGGGCTTTACAACACGTGGAGCAGCTACGAGCCGGAGACCGATGGCGTCTTTATCGCCTATGCTTCGATCCATGGCGGCACGGCAGCCGTAGCCCATCGTTTAGCCGAGATGCTGCGCGAAAAGGGTGCAAAAAAGGTTTCGGTGGCCGATTTGAGCCGCGACGACATGGCCGAGGCGGTCGAAGATGCCTTCCGCATGAGCCGTCTGGTGGTAGCCGCCTCGTCGTACGATGCCGGCGTCTTTACCCCCATGCACGACTTCCTGCATCATTTGCAGATCAAGAGCTTCCAGAAGCGTCGTATCGGTATCATCGAAAATGGTTCATGGGCACCCTCGGCCGGTCGCGTCATGCGGGCGATGTTGTCCGAGATGAAGGAGTTGGAGATCGTCGAGCCGATGGTGACGATCCGTTCGCGCATGAAGCAGACCGATCTGCCGGCGTTAGAGGCATTGGCTGATGCCTTGCTGGCCTAACACAAAAAGCAACCGAAACCTATGCAAACCGCACAAGCAGCAACCAACACTCCGCGCCGCGTCTTTGTCACGGGAGCCGGACACGGAATCGGACAGGCAATTGTTGAGGCCTTTGTCCGCGAGGGCGATCGCGTAGCCTTCTGTGATTGTGATCTACAACGTGGCCAAGAGGTAGCCCAAGCCACCGGAGCCCGTTTCTTTCAGCTCGATGTCTGCGACAAGCAGGCCCTGGAGGGGGCTGTGCAGACCCTGCTCAACGAATGGGGCGACCTCGACGTGCTGGTCAATAATGTCGGCATTGGGGGCTTCGAGCCGCTCACGGCTACGACGGTCGAGCACTTCGAGCTGATTCTCAACACCAATCTCCGCCCTGTATTCATCACCTCACGGCTGCTCGCCATGCACCGCGAGAAGATGGGTGCAACGAATCCCTATGGCCGTATCGTAAACCTCTGCTCGACCCGCTACCTGCAAAGCGAGGCCGGCACCGAGGCCTATGCCGCCTCGAAAGGGGGTATCTGGTCGCTCACCCATGCGTTGGCCGTATCACTCGCGCCCTATCACATCACCGTAAACTGCATTGCTCCGGGTTGGATCCACGTCCAAGAGCAGGAGCAACTCCGCGCCGAGGATCATGCGTTTCACCTCTCGGGGCGCGTAGGACGGGCCGAGGATATAGCGCGCACGTGTCTGTTTCTGTGCGACCCGAAGAGCGACTTTATCAACGGGCAGTGCATCACGGTCGATGGCGGTGTGACGAAAAAGATGATCTACCCCGAAGAGTAACCACGCATCAAAACCCAACAAGAAACCTCTAAAATCAAGCATTTTATGCGCGTAGCAATCTATGGAGCCGGATCGTTAGGCACCATTTTGGGTGCCTACATCACCAAGGCCGGCGAGAAGATAGAACTCATCAACCGCAACCAGGCGCACATCGAAGCCTTACAAAGCAAGGGGGCGCAAGTGGTCGGAACGGTGCAATTCACCCAACCCGTCACGGCCTATACCCCAGACAAAATGAGTGGCCAGTACGACATTCTCTTTTTGATGACCAAGCAGCAGCACAATGCCGAGGTAGTCGAGATGCTCAAGGGATACCTCGCGCCGGATGGCGTGTTGGTCACCTTCCAGAATGGTCTGCCCGAGATGCAGATTGCCGAAATTTTGGGCGAGGAGCGTGTGCTGGGATGTACCGTAGCCTGGGGTGCCACGCTGCAAGCGCCGGGCATTTGTGAGCTGACAAGCAGCCCCAATGCGCTCTCCTTCTCGTTAGGAGCTATCACCCCGCAACGCCATCCGCATTTCGACCGCGTCAAGGCCTTATTGGAGCTGATGGGTCGGGTCGAGGTCGAGGAGAACTTCATCGGCACGCGGTGGAGCAAACTGCTCATCAATGCCGCCTTCTCGGGCATGAGTGCCGTATTGGGTTGTACGTTTGGTGAGGCGGCCGGCCCGCGTCGTTCGCGGCGAGTGGTACAAGCCCTGATCAAGGAGTGCATCGACGTCTGCAAGGCCGGAGGCATCCGCATCGAGCCGGTGCAAGGCAAGGATATTGTCAAGCTGCTCGACTACACGAATCGCCTCAAAAAGGCCTTCTCCTCCTTCATCATCCCCATCGCCATCCGCAAGCATGCCAAGCTCAAAGCCAGCATGTTGCAGGATCTCGAGAAGGGCAAACTCACCGAGGTCGATGCCATCAACGGAGCCGTCTCGGCCTATGGTCGCAAGGTGGGCTGCCCCACCCCGATGAACGATCGCGTCGTGGAGGTGATCCATCGCATCGAGCGCGGCGAGCTGCGTCCGAGTGCCGAGAATATCTGCTATTTCGAGTAGCGATATCACCACGCAACACACAAACGCCCCGACCACACACCGGTTGGGGCGTTTGTGCTCGATGAGCCATCCTGCCACCGAAAGAATGCGCCGGGGCTATTCTTAATTTATCACAAAAATCGTGGCAGTCGGGTGTCCATTGTACGGATTTTGCAACTATCTTTGCAGGCCAAAAGAGGTTGCACGCGATGAAAAAGCTCAGTAAAAATGCCCTAATAGGTTATCCGTCCGGCATCATTACCGGCATCACCTACGGACTCAATCCGTTGTTTGCCATGCCGTTGATCCGCAAGGGTGCAGCCATCGAGTCGATCCTCTTTTTTCGCTATCTGTTTGCGGTCGTACTGCTCGGGCTATTCCTGCTGCTGACCAAACAGTCGTTTAGAATTTCAGCCAAACAGGCCGGCGTACTGCTCCTGCTCGGACTGCTCTACACCTCAAGCAGCCTCTTTCTCTTCGAGGCTTACCACTACATCGCATCGGGGCTGGCCACGACACTCGTCTTCCTCTACCCTGTTCTGGTGGCGATCATCATGGTCTTTCTGCGCGTCGTGCCATCGTGGCCCGTATGGCTCGCCATTGGTGCAACCTTTGGCGGAGTCCTGCTGATGACCCAGGGCAGCGGCAGCGAGGCTTCTGACCCGCTCGGTGTAGCCTTATCCTTGGGTTCGGCCTTGGTCTATGCCCTCTTTATCGTCATCATCAACCGCAGCAAGGTGATTGCCTCGATCTCCAACACGCTGCTGACCTTCTATGCACTCTCGGTCGGTGCGTTGGTCTTTTTGGGACAAATCACCACCTCCGATGCCCCGATCACAGCGGGGATTACGACCGGCAGTGATTGGCTCAACCTGCTGGGCTTGGCCCTGCTGCCGACCATTGTCTCCACAGCAACACTTGCCATTGCCACCCGCAACATTGGCGCGACCAAGGCTTCGGTATTGGGTGTTTTTGAGCCCATCACGGCCATTCTGATCGGAACGTTGATGTTCGGGGAGCCTCTCACCCTCCACATCATTGCCGGCATCAGCATTGCCATCATGGCCGTCACCTTTATGATCTCGGTCACAAAGCGATAGTAAGAAAAAGCAGATTACAAAAGGGGCTGTCTAACAAATATTGTTCAGACAGCCCCTTGTTCTCTGATCAGGTCCTACTCTACTTCAGCTGTTTCCCATCCGCAAAAGCATTGCCGACCACCTCGCCAAGCTCGATATAGTGGTGGTTGATGGGATCATAGGTGATGGGGCGCAGTTTGCGGTAGTCGATCTTACCGTCGGTCAGTATCGACTCATCGGCACTCACATTCACAATGCGACCCACCAGGTGGTTGTTCTCCGCATCATACGACACCATCTCGCACTCCAAAGCCAACGGCAACTCCTTGACAAGTGGAGCATTGACCACCTCCGAGCGCACGGCCGTAAAGCCTGCCTTGGCAAACTTCTCAGGCTCCTTATTCCCCGACACGATGCCCACATAGTCGCACGCCACGACCTGCTCCACAGTGGCCACACTCACCGTGAAGGCCTTGGTGGCAAGGATGTTTTTAATTAATATGCTAAAGGTGTACACGGAGTTTCATCTAACTCTCACCCAGCATCCCACAAAGATACCAATCATTCCAATAATATCCAAATGCGTGTTAAATAATTTAACTTGGTGATTTATAGAGAATTAGAGAGATTAGTAAGAAATTATTAAGAGAATAATAATAAACATATAGCTGGGAACAATCTCATCTATTGAAATGGTTACCAATAAGTTAGATTGTTTTAGTGTCAACCTGTGATATATTAACAAACTTTTTGTAAAGGTGGTGCACTACGAGATAGGCAGGATGAAGCTTTTGCTTCTTATTATCACTCTTTGGGGAGAATAAAAATGCGCTAACTCTTTGGTGTCAAAGATAAAATGACTACCTTTGTTGTTATATAAACCAATTTTACTATGAAAAAGTATCTGTTAATCGCATTTGCATTGTTGCTCTCTGCAAGTGTTGTCGATGCCAACGCACAGGGTTTCCTTAAAAAAGTAGGAAAGGCTATTGAACGAGGTGTTACCAAAGGCGTTGAAAGGGGGATAGAGAAAGGTGCTGAAAAGAGCGTGAACAAAGGCGTTGATCAATTGAAAGGCTCCATATCGTCACAACCTGCTGCCCAGCAACAGGCACAAACCGCACAACCTGAGTCCGCAGCTCAAGCACCAGCACCCGTTTCGAAAGCGAGGCAGAGCATCGTGCCGACGATAGGTGCTACGCAACCGCAATTCGCCTTAACGGGCAAGCAAGGTAATCATGAATGGGTCGATTTGGGGCTGCCTTCGGGTACGCTGTGGGCTACCTGCAATGTGGATGCTGCGGCACCCGAACAGCCCGGTAAACACTATGCGTGGGGCGAGGTGGCTGTGAAAAGTTCGTATGTGGCTTCGAATAGTAAGTATTACAAGAAGAGTGCGGATGATGTCGCAGGTAATAAGGCCAGCGATGTTGCCACCGCAAAATGGGGTAGTGGTTGGCGCATGCCGACCAAGGCCGAGTTTGATGAGTTGGTGCATTATTGTAATTGGAGCTATGTGCAGAAGGGAGGCCGTTGGGGTGCTCAACTTTCCAGCAGCGTTAACGACCAATCGATCTTCCTGCCCGCTACGGGCTCCAAGGAGGGCACTTCGCTGCAAGAGGCGAGTGGCTGCGGTATGTATTGGACCTCGACACCACTCGACGACCAAATGAATAATGGTGCCCACGAATATCACTTCGGCGGGGCTTTGGGCGAGATGGGTGTGGCCGAACGCTCTTACGGCTTTGCCGTTCGCCCCGTAGCTGCTACCAAGAATATGATCTCTACGCCGTCACAAGGCGAACTTAACGGCCATCAGTGGGTCGATTTAGGCCTACCGTCGGGAACGAAATGGGCGACCTGCAATGTAGGTGCCACCTCCTCGGAAGACCATGGCGAATATTTCGCATGGGCCGAAGTGACGCCGATTCTGGATAAGGAGTCTCCGAAGACCAAGGCGCGCGGCAAATGGATGAGCGGTATTGCAGGAAGCACCTCTTACGATGCTGCAACAGCTCATTGGGGCGAGGGATGGCGCATGCCCACCAAGACCCATTTCCAAGAGTTGCTGGATAACTGCACCTTCGAGTGGACCTATTTGGGTCGCAGTCTCGGTTGTAAGGTGACCAGTAAAATTAACGGCAACTATATCTTCCTGCCTGCTGCCGGCCGTATGCCTTCGCACCCGACTTATCCTTATCCCTCCGATTTGAATCAGACGGCGCGTTATTGGGCTTCGACCCCCTCGAAGGATTCGCATTATATCAATGCAGACGGATTCTTGTGCGTGGAGAAGTATATCGGTACCACCCTGCAAGACCGTAAAGACGGATATCCGATTCGTCCGATCACGCAGTAATCGGTTTGGATAAATCTATAGGCAGCCAAGCTCTTGTAAAAGGGCTTGGCTCTTTTTATTGATATTCATCAGAATTTTACTACCTTTGTCCCAGGCAGAATGCAAAGCCCGTTTCACAAAGCCCTGCAATAATTAAAATAATCCAATTCATCACAATCGATTATCCTTCTTGAGGGCTGCAGAAATCTCCGGCGTCTCCTGCTGAGGAACGCACAAAGATATGAAAATCTATGGACAAATACCCCCATTGACCACCCATGTGTGGTCTTTTTTTATCCGATTTCGGAGTTTCTGTAAATTTTTGCTTATCTTTGTAATGGCTTATGGCTTTTGCCGTTGAGCCGTACACATAGTTGATTGGATATTTTTTGACGATTCTTCCTTATCAAAACTTGGCGGTTTAGAACTACAAGGAGAACGGCAACAAAATGTCCCGTTAGGTTGTATATCTCTACTACCGATTGGCTCGGTATGTGCGATATATTTCCTGCGTGGGCGTTTGTGTTGCTTATTCTTGTAGTGGGTAGCCAAGGCCTTGATGAGGGATAAGTTAATACTGCGCCTGCGCTTTTTTTATGGACTTATCCGGAAATAAGGACCTGCTCGACAGGGGGTTGGTGGCATTCTTCGCATCGCGTAATTCGCCACCCGAGGCCCTTGACCTCGCCCACCGATGGGCATACGAAATCGCCAAGACCGACAAGATTGTCATCAGCGGATTTCATTCGCCCATCGAACGTGCCGTGTTGGAGATTTTGCTTGCCGAGGGCTGCTCGGTAGTGATGACCTTGGGGCGTTCGCTCTACTGCAAAATCCCCACACCTTTGCAAGCCGCCTACGACGAAAATCGACTCCTTTTCGTCTCGTTCCGCAACTATGCCCGCCACTCCTTTTCCAACTCCCAACTCCGCAATTGGCTCACGGCCGACCTTGCAAACGAAATAGTCTTTGCGCCGTTCGATGAGCATAGCCAATTATCCACACTCCATTTCACCTTCAACGGGGGCACAACTCCGTGTTTGATTTTAGGACAATAGAACAGGTAAGGAAGGTCGGCAAAGCGCTACCGCGGTAACGAACATCGCATAGCCGGATTCTCCCGCTGTCTGAAAGACAAGAAAAGACAAGCGGAGGGAATCCTCTTTTTTCATACATTTGTGCAAGCAACAGCCCGAAAAAAAATGGCAGGAACGGGTGTTTTTATCGAGATTTTTACTACATTTGTGAAAATAAACGATTAAAAACACGTGCGTGTTTGTCGTCTCGCTGATGAACCTAGGAAATTCATTTACGGTAAGAGAGGACGAACCCTGCCGCGATGCTGCATATATATACATTATATGTGCGGGTATGGCGTGGGCTGTTGCTTTTTCTTCTTACCACGGCTTTCCTAGGGCCTATCAGCGGAGATTAAGTAATTAGTCTGCGCTTTCTGTTTTTATATGTATATAGATGGCTCAGAGATGTTTAAACAAAGGGAAGCACCGAAAATCCCAAGAAGAGTAGGAATAAAACAAAAGGAGCCTATGGTGTTAATTTAACAATATCCATACGATGGATGTCTGATCAGATCAGTCACCTGATTGTATTCGTACAATACAAGAACATACTAATATAACTTATCACTAATCCTTAAATTTAACACACAATGAAATTCAAACATCTTTTATTAGCGTTGTGTACTGTTTCGGCGGTTACCGGATTTGCACAACGAAAAACAATGACCGAGTCGAATATTCATCCTTATCCATTTGGAAACATTGCAACGAAATGGACTTATGGTTATATCGTAGGAGAGGATGGAAAAAGCCTTAAAGATGGAGCGTTATCGATCCGAGGAACTGTTCCTCAAACCAAAGTACAGACAGATTACTTTACAACGATAACGTATTCAGCAACCTATTCTGTGAATGCACTCTTCTCCAAGGGTAATCTGAATGGTGCGATCACATCGTCATTTTCAATGCCGATGACCCAAACTAGTCGCACACAAGGCACCCAAACAGAGCGAGCTACAATCTCATTCTCCGGTAATTTCTCGGAAGGTATTCCCAATGGAACATTTGTTGTTAAACGTAATTCGGAAATAAAAACCAACTTGACTTGTACGTATAAGAATGGTGTCTTGGTGGGGGCTTTTTCTTGTAGTACGTTGTTTAATGATCTGCCCGTCACCGTAAAGGCAACATTGACAGCAAATGGGAAACCTACCGGAATGTGGACTTACGAACGATCGGGCACGAATATAACAGCTCAGTTTCAGAATGGAGTGTTGATCACGGAGACGATTAGTGATCAAATGTTAGGTAAGAGAGAAGTAACCTCCACAAAGCCGGCTTTGGTCGCTTTGGCTCGAAAATATGCTGCCAAAACGATCACCAAGGAGGAGCTCGCACAACAAAACATCTTTGTAAAAACGGATTATTACTCGCTGGGAGAATATGCCGAAACAACTATTTTCCGCGATAGTGGTGTGGATTTTGATATGCTTGGTGGATATTATTTCCCCGGCGAGAAAGAAATTACCTACGAGCAGCTGGTCGAGGTCTTTATGTTGTCGGATGAGGGTGCCGAGCTGATTAAACAAGAGGTTCTGCGCTATATGGATGCCTTTTTTGCCGGTACCACCGATTCGTATAAGTACAATATTTTAGACATCAGCGATCTCAATGCCTTTATGAAAGAGAAATCTGATAACGGAACTCCATATATCAAGGTAAAACCCGAAGTGACAAATGTCTATAAAGGTGTGGATCCGAGCTATAAGTATGGTGACAGGACGGTGTATATGACCGAAGCACAAGATAAGGAGATTCGCGATGCTGTCAATGCCAAGATCAAAGAATCGGCTATGACTATGAAGGAGTATGCGATGCTCGAATGCGAGTATATCAGTAAGGATAAAGATCTGGTCAAATTTTTGACAGATGGTACGATTGCTGACGACTACTTGCTTCGCGATGATGGTTTGGAGCCGTATCTCGAACCGTTAAAAGAAAATAGATGGGGAGAGCGTTACGATGACGACAAGAACTATCAACCGTGGGACGTAGATACAACAATTATGCGATTTGGAGAGGTCTCCCATTCCAACATCTTCATTACAGAGGCCTTTGTCAAGAAAGAGTCTATCGCGGACTATCAGCAGATGCTTGCAGAACTTCCGCAGCGTTGGGAAACGCTACGAAAAGCCAAACAAACGGAACGTATCAATGAGGCCCTAAACTATATGCTCCAACAAAGCTCTTGGTATGCACTTTTTAGCAATGAGGAGAATAGAGCTCTCTCTAACAAATACTTTGCATCATACGATCAGCTTAGAGACATATATCCGATAGCCGGTATTGAATTGCTGGAATTCGATGGCAAGAATGTGGTCATAAAAGTTCAAAAAGGATCGGAGTCTTTGTTGAGTATGTTTAAAAAGAAGCCGAAAATTGTTGCCACCTATCAAGTGACGATTCCGTTGAAGAATAGTAAACTTGATATGGCTCGTAAAAAACAGAAAAGGATCCAATAATCTAATGAAAGAGGGTGCCCGCAAGTAGCACCCTCTTTCATTTTTTCGATATAGTTCCTATTTTTATACGTATTGACTGTAGTTGCGGCATCGGATTTCAAAATCAAGCAGAGCGAAGTAGCCCTGCTGGGAGGATTGAGCGAGATATGGGAGCTTGACTGGGATACTACAGCCAACGACATCATAAACAGTGTCATGGAGCATTTCTCGGCATCCCACCCCGACCGCGAGGTGGAGATTGAGTAATAGTGCACTTCCGCTTGTTACATAGGTTTTAACTGCCAAAAGGCTGTCTCAACACATTTGTTGGACAGCTTTTTTGGCGGTTTGTGTGGTAGTCGTGGTGAGGCGAGGTTTCACACCGCCTCGACCGTGCGTGTGCGGAACGACTCGCGGGCAAGGTGGGAGATCATAACACAATTAGCACTCTATCTTCGGCTTGTCGATTAACTCGAACTTGCCGGGGGATATGTAGGTGTAGGCGAGCATAACTATATATCTTCTACGACGGGAAACCCACCTTCTCGCTTCAACGCTGCCTCCTTAAACTTTTGTGACATTGTAGGGTTTTTGTGTGTAAGTTTTCGTATTGTTAAATCCTCGGCTTTATCGTTAGCCAATCTAAGGTTATTTTCAGAGCCAATTAATGCATCCTTAATTTTTTGCAAATGAGCAATTGAGTTGTCAATCTCTTTGATTGCAACTTGAAATTTCTCACTTGCTAAACGATAATTCCTACCAAACTTATCCTTAAAATCTGCCAGACGTTCTTCAAAATTTGTTATATCAACAGACTGATTCTGGGCTACTGCTAACGCTCGTTTGTATTCAATACTCTTTCTTGATGCTTTGACAAGCAATGTTATTAAAGGAATGAAAAATTGCGGACGTACAACATACATCTTATCATAACGATGTGATACATCAACAATTCCTGTATTATACAATTCGCTATTAGCTTCCAATAGCGATACTAAAACTGCATATTCGCAATTTTTAGCTTTCCTATCATCATCAAGTTTCTTAAAAAAGTCCTCGTTTTTATGTTTAGTAGCAGTTGTATCAGTTTCATTTTTCATTTCAAACATTATAGACACATACTCCACACCATCATCAAAGTCCCTAAAAATGAAATCCCCCTTACTACCTCCTCTCGCATCATTGTCTTTCTCAAAATACGCGAATGGCAAATGAGGTCGCAACATACGCTCAAATTCTACCTGACAATGTTCCTCTAAAGTTTCACCGACCATCTTAGTGGACATACGACTCTTTAAATCTCTATAAAAATCTATCTGCTCTTGAGCAATGCGTAGCTCTGCCTTATGTTTATCTCTTAGATTATTTTCGTTAATAATAGCCTCATTCTTAGCTGTCTTTACCTGATTTCTCAACTCGACAATCTCTGTTTCTTTGATGGACATTGCCTCTTTAGAACGATTTTGTTCCTCTAAAATAGCAAGCTTAAGCTGTGAATCAGCCTCAGATAATTCAATTCGAAGTTTTGAAATCTGCTCCTCCTTTTGAGTTAATTTCGCGTTGAACTCCAACTCCTTGCTTTGGGCAATGTTATTAATCTGCTCATGTAATTTAGCAATCTCGGTATCTTTCTTTGCTAACTCACTTTTAATCTCTAAATCTTTTGAGCGCATTAATGAGTTTAGTTGCTCATTGAGTCTTGCTATCTCGCTATCTTTTTTACTTGCCTCAATAGCTTTTTCTGCGAGTTTTTCCGCATATTCCTTGTCGCTATTAGCTTTTGTTACAACTAATTCTGCTTTATGCTGAGCAATGGTTTCTTCAATCCTAATTTGTAATGCTTCTTCAAACTCGGCATTTCTTACTTGTGTAAGAATTGAAGCATAATCAGCTTCATCAATTGCGAATGATGTTCCGCATTTTGGGCATTTAAGTTCTTTCATGTTAAACTAATTTAACGACAAATATACTACTGATTCAATTTCTTTTCAAGACGCTCTTTCCATTTTTCAATTATTGGAAATGGATTATACAATTCAAATACTCCTGCATAATATGTTATCTTACCACCAGCTCCCAATCGCTCATTTAGAAATTTTTCTGCATTATACTTTTTTGCTAACATCTTTACATACTCAAGTCTCTTCTGTCGTAATTGACTAAAATACCCAATACCATATTTCAAAACACGAATTTCATCGTCATGAAGTCCTGATTTTGCATATAGTTTTATAAGTTTGTCGCATGGTGTTGGCATCCAATAGTTTTCTAATACTATATTCTCATAAATCTTGGCAGCTGTTTCGTAATCTTTTTTAGTGGATGCTAAATCCGCATCCTGTATTAATTTTTTAAAATATCTTTGAATTTTCCATACATCTTCAATTTTGGCTTTGCTTGGCGCATGTATTACATCATACCCACCATCATAGCCATTACAATAGAAATTAAACTCCGGAACTTTCAAGATTAAATCCTCGAATATGTCGCCGTGTTTTTTGCCAACATTTACTATCGGAGCTTTTGTTGGATATATAGCTTTTTTAGATGTTGAGGTTAATCTTTCATGTCGTTTTTGGTACTCATAATGCTTATTGCCTCTTATTGGGAGATTCTCAATAGCTTTTGTAAGTATCCTAAGTTCATTTTCCACATCATTGCGTTTTTTGTATATCTCAATTAGCGCATCGTATGGGTAATCATCTTTATATCCTTTTGCTATAATTTTTTCAAAAATAGCAATAGCTCCGTTGTAATCTTTGTCATGATGGCATCCAACACCTATGCTTACCAATTGTTCGGTTGATATTTGCTTGTCGTATGAATTGCCATATATAATCTCATGATAAACATCATCAATATTATCAGTTGTCCTATCTAAAATTAATGCATCATTACCAGCTTCTTTTAATGCCTTTTTATATTTTGTTTTTGTTCCGGTTGGAACATATATGATAAATCTGCGTGCATTTGCATAGAATGCTGCATATCCAAACTTGGGAGGAGTGGTAGATTCAAATTCTGCCGAAACGAGATTACTACAACTATGAAATGCTCCGCCACCAATATCTGTCACGGATTTAGGTATTACAACACTTGTTATGTTTTTATTTCCGTAAAATGCGCTTCTTGCTATTGCTGTAACTCCGTTGGGAATTACACATGTACTATTCTTCTCCTGCTCTATATAATCAACTAATACTCCATCTATAATAAGATAGTTCCCATCTTTAGACATCAATGGACTATTAATAGTTTTAAGATTATTGCAATCCGAAAATATGCTACTGTTGGTAGCAAACAAGTTATCAGGCAAAGTTACTTCCTCTAATTGTGTGCAATATTGGAAAGCGGAATCACCAATTACTTTGACACTATTTGGGATAATAATCTTTACTAACGATTCGCAGCCTCCAAAAGCAGAATCGCCTATGACATTAATGCTATCTGGCAACTCTATTTTTATTAACTTTTCACATCCCCAAAATGCTTGATAACCAATTGTACGAACGCCAAATGGAATATCAATAGTACATAAATGTTTATTAAGACTAAAAACCATTGGTGCGATATTGGTTATGCCACTTGGTAATGTATATTCATATATATCTTTTCCTGCGAAACCAATGAGTGTATTTTTAATAATCAAACATCTTCCATCGTCTGAAGCATATTCACCTTCAAAACGGCATAAATTACCCAGTCCTTCAAAAGCTCCATTTTCTACCTCCTTGACACTGTTTGGAATATAAATAACCTCAACATCATCGCAGTCTTTGAATGCGTCTGACGTTACAAGGGATACGCCATCTGGAATATGTATTATTTTAGCATTTGTATCTCCTGAATATACATAACCTTCAGGAGACTTATTTTGCAGGTTTACATACTCGACTAATAATTGCTTCAAATCTTTTTCTTTTGAAGGGTTTATGCTTCCATCCTCATATGTTACCGATATATTATCACACCCATCAAATAAGTTCTTTCCCAAATTGGCAACTGAGTTTGGAATAAAGACTTTATTTAGAGCAGGGCAATCTTGAAAAGCAGCATCGTCAATGGTAGTTACGCTATTAGGTATGTTTATTTCTTCAAGATTCTCGCATCCACAAAATGCACTATGTCCAATCTTTTTTATACCATTATGAAGTGTAACTTTTGCTAATTGACAATCAGAAAATGAACTCCATCCAATTTCCGTTACTTCTGACGGTATGGAGTATTCTTGTAATTCTTGTCCAAGTGCAAATTGATTTAAGACACCGTTCACAACAAGACTCAAACCATCTTTAGTGGCAAATTTCCCACTAAACTTTATTAGATTAACGCATAGTCCAAATGCACATTCACCTATTTCAATAACACTATCTGGAATATAAATTTCTTCTAATCCTTGACATGCAGAAAATGCACCAATATCTATTTTTACAATAGTGTCGGGCAATGTTATACTTTCAAGCTCTTCACAAAGAGCAAATGCAGACTCACCTATGATTGTTATGTCATCATCAAATGTTAATACACCTCTATTGTTAGCATATGCGTTTGAAATTAAATTAGAATCAAAAGCATACTTATCAAAGTTTGCAACGACCTTACTATTGGTTGTTGTATACCATATTTCGTTATTGGGAATCCTCATGCTAAAATATTTTATATTCAAAAAGACTTTTCTCTTACAAAGTTAAACATTATTTCAATGCATGGTGTCGAGAATTACCAATAATCCTCCTCATAATCATCATGATCGTATGACGAATCATAGTCGCGAGTATTGTCGTGCGAGGTGTTGTCCGAGTCATTATCGAACAGTTCCTCATATATCCATGCTGCAAGCAGCCAATCCCAAAGTGACATAACAAAAACATTTAAGGGTTACTTTGCGACAAAGTAACCCCGAGTTTTTGACAACTTCTGACAATCGGCAATGAAAAAGAGAAAAAGCCGAAACTTTTTCTCTCTAATCCACAATTGCAGCCTCTATTGCTCCGCCATCTTGCGGCCGGCATCGTAGGCTCGTTGCAAATCCTCCTCCCAGTGGGCATCGCGCCAAACGTGTTTTGCCTCTTCGGAAAAGCTGCCGAGTTCGTAATTGTCGTACTTCGCCACCTGGCAAGTGTTGTAGCCGATGATGCGCTCCGGCTCGCCGAGTGCCGTTGTGAGGCACCACTCCATCGTGCCGAAATGGTTGCTATTATTGCGCTCGGGCGTGCCGTTCATCGTCTCAACAAGCACTACGGGCATACGCTTTGGCGCGGTCAGACTGTAATCGTTGTACGAGAGCCACGGGAACGCCAGACGCTCCAAGAAGGCACGCATCTTGCCCGTTACCTCGCCGAAATAGATGGGCGAGCCCAGCACCAAACCGTCCGCCTCGGCAATCTCGTCCAAGAGGGGCGAGAGCGCATCCCGAAAGCGACAGATGTTCGAAGCCTTACCTTTGAGTTTGCAAGCCATACACGACATACAACCCTTATAATCAATATCGTATAGTCGCACGCTCTTCACCTCAACATCCTCACCAACCGACTTCGCACCCTCGGCAAATCGCTGCAATAGCTGTGCGGTATTCATATCCCTTCGCGGACCACCATCCACAATCACAATCTTTTTCATGTCGCTCTGTTTTTGTTCCGAATCGTTCAAGATGTATGCCACTATTTGATAGGCGTGCATAGACTAATAGCCTTTTTGAGATTTTGTGTTTGGGCATAGTATTTTACTAATTCACTAACCTTATAAGCTCCTTTTTCATATCTCCCCGATGCGGCTATTGTGAGAATAAAGGTCTCCTCTTTGGTCTCATTATTAATCAGTCTGCGATAGTTTTTGAATGTTTTGGATATCGGTATAACTATATTGCCAGAAGTGTCGCAAACGCCAAATTCTCCTTGATATTTGTCCCCGATTACAAAGTACCCTCCAAGAGGTATTTCAGTGATAAACTCAAAGGTCGGCGGACATATCAAATTCCCATTAATATCCATTATGCCACATAGATAAGCAGGGAAGTTATCTCTTCCCTTATACTTTCCAGCGTGTGCATCTTCGAACGATCCTAGACCATCTCTGAATATGACAAATGAGTTAATTGGGAATTTGAGTATTGAATTGAAATCTGTATCAACAATATCGTAGTTGCTTAAAATTAGCTTGTGTGCGACATCTTCGTAGCTAAAAGTACTACCCCGATGAGATGCATACTGTGTAACCCTACCCATAGAGGATACCACTTGGGAACCACGTGCAATACTTAGTCTCCCATCTCTAAATTCTCCCACTGCCGTAAATTCTCCAATAATGGTTCCATCACCCTTGAGAACGACGAAATTCGAGGTGAGGTTTTGGTATTTGTAATAACCTTCTCCTATGTAAAATACCTTAAATCCCGCAGATTCAAGATTCTTTATATATTGTGGTCGCTCTTGTGCCGATAGGCTCATAGAGAATATGATGAGCACAAGATTGAGAATTGAGAACTTTGTTTTCATGGCAGTATGGTTTATAGTTATTATAATCACAAAGTTACGCATAATTTCAAAAACAAAAAAGAGAAAAAGCCGAAACTTTTTCTCTCCATATTACCCCGCATATTATTTCTCCTACCCCACCATCATATCTACCTCTCGCTGCAAGATATCAAGGAATTTGGCTGCATGAGCACCGTCCATCTGGGTGTGGTGGAATTGGAACGATACGGTCAAGGTGGTCTTGAACCACGCTCGCTTGTACTTACCCCAAACCATAAACGGATTGTTGAATATGCCGCTATACATACCCACAGCACCGTCAATTTCATACTGCGCCAAAGCCGAGGTGCCGATCACCATACTCTCGGCCGAGAGGTCATGGTCGGTGCAGCTCTCCGCCACTTGCTTTGTAAGGCGCAGGTAGTCGCTATTGAATTGCGCCAAATCCTCACTATAAGGCAGATCGCACGAACTCACCTCGCCCGCTGTGTTGGCAACAATGGTGTTTACAGCCATAGTGTCGTACTGCATCAACTTATCGCCCACGGGCAACATATAAAACTCCTTGACCTGCACGGCGGCACGACCAATGCAGTAGCACATCAACATATTGAATTTCAGCCCTCGCTTGCGGCTAATTCTCACGAGGCGCGAGACATCAAGCGTTTTGAAAAATGTAACCATCGGCATCGGAGCCTGCATCCACATCTCAAAGGCATAAGCACGAGTTGTCTTTTGGGGATTTATCTCTCTCATGGCTGTAATTTTTTGATAAAGGGCCGCAAAGGTAATATTTTCTTTGCAAATTCCGCAAAAGGCGGGGTTGTATGTATATGAAATGTTATATTTTTTGAGTCTGAGATTTTGGGGTTTTTATTGTGCGGTTTAAGGGCGGGAAACCGCAGAAATATTTGTACAAAACAAGTACTCACGATGTTTACTTCTGCACATAGTAAACATCGTAATTATCGCATAATCAATGCGATACAAGGTATTGCGCAAAATAACATTGGATTTCAAATCGTTCACCAAAATCGGAGAGAAACACTGCCGTTCCCACTGTTCATAATTTCGACTTCAGAACATGTACAGAGAACTGTTAGCGCATAGAGTTGGTTTGTGTCGATTAGTTTATACTATTATCGTTCTTATGGTCAATGTGCTATGGGATATTGGGAAGGATAATCTTTTAATACTCAAGCGACTACACAAAAGAGAACAGAGGAAAGATGTCATTTGGGAAGAGTGATTTATTTGTGCGGTTTAGAGTCTTTTATATCAAAGAGTTTACAAGACAGAAAAAAGTTACAAACAAAACAATACGCAACAATAACTATGTTGAATATCAATAATATATAATAAGTGTGTTGCACATTTCTACATTATCTAAATACGACTTACCTTTGCAATATGAAAATTAAATATTTGTAATATGGAAAATAAAAATATAAAAAGAATAAATGAAACCTTAAAGGAGGTTGCGGAGGCACAGCAAGAAATAAATGATTTTAACCGAGATATCGAAATGGATATTGATAAAATCAATCAGGCTTTACTGTATGGGGACTTTATGCAGAAGGAGGAATGTAGATGCGATATAGTACGAAAATATCCTAACTACGCACACTATCTTGACAATAGAGCATTCATATTGAATCTAATAGTTTATGATCCGACAATCATTTTAGGAATACAAAAGATAGCTTTAATAAATATAAAAAGTAGTTTCAGTCTTTTGCAAAGTATCAATAGAGGTGCGAAATTAATGGATAAATGGCAAATAGAAGGTTATTGAGATAGCGTTCAATAAAAGATTGTGACATTTGAGAATAATTTGCTACCTTTGTGAGAGTAGAATATTTAAAAACATGATATGCGATGAGTGAGATTATTAAATCAGAAATTCAACTTGCTATTGAGAAGATCTATTCATTGAATAAAGTGGCTATATCTGAAGACAAAGCATTTAGCCACATGCTTTTAAAATATTATTTTGGCATCAATTTCTATGAACAAGTTGTGACAGATGGACCAAATGATGGAGGTATAGATTTTTTGCATTATGACGAAGAGGATGAGAAAGTCATTGTCTGTCAAGCTAAATACACAGCCTCTCTATCCTGTGAGGATATTAATGCAGAATTTAACAAGATGCATAGCACGGTTGAGAACTTCATGCGTAGTAATACCGGGGCATATAACAATATACTCAAACAAACACTGCAAGATGCAATTGATCGTCTGCCTGATGATAATTCAGGGAATGTTGAATATAGATTATTTACCATTGCAGATATAGATACAGATACCATTAAGAGAAAAATAGAAAATTTATCTCCCAAATATCCTCTAGACTGTGCTATTATCGATACAGTAGAAGATATTGAGCAGCAGATTCAAAAGATAAAAGGTTCTCTTGAAACTGTAAAGGAAGCTAAAGTGAATATTGATGAGCCACGTAATTATCTTCGTTACGAGTCAAACGATTCACGAGGAGTCCTGTGTAATATATCATCAAGATCAATCATTCAACTCTATAACAAATTCTATAGTGCAGGTCTTTTCGATCTAAATATTCGCAGATATATTCGAAACACTCTAGTAGACAATGGCATTAAAAAGACGTTAAGTTCTAATAGAGAAAATTTTTGGTTTTTGAATAATGGTATAATTATAGCTTGCGAAGATTATCAGATAGATGGAAACAAGATTCATCTTTCTAATTTCTCAATAGTTAATGGTGGACAAACAACTCATCTAATAGCAACACATAAGGGCAATTCCCAAGAATTTTATCTTCCGTGTAAAATTGTTGCAACCAAAGATGAAAAACAATCTAGCAATTTTTTTACTGATATCGCAGAAGCAACAAACTCTCAAAA
This sequence comes from Alistipes sp., assembly GCA_017437045.1. Taxonomy (GTDB): domain Bacteria; phylum Bacteroidota; class Bacteroidia; order Bacteroidales; family Rikenellaceae; genus Alistipes. Next base: position 64,201 of record JAFSBY010000002.1, on the reverse strand, counting down.
ACCAATTTATCCTCGAGATCTAAAATCTAATGCACCGGAAATGGTTCGGCTTGCAAAATGGCTTCAAGACGAAGGTATTTATCTAGAAATTAAGAGAGGATGCAAACCATCTTTCAAACCAAAAACTAAAATTGGGAATGATGAGTTAGGACAGTTAATTTTGTCTTTCGCATGTCAGAAACCAGGAACATCTCGTTCTGGAAAGAAAGCACTATTTGAAAATCAAAATATATATAAGCAAATATATCAAGAAGAATATCAAAAAGACCCAGAGAAGAAACAATTTGTATTGGATCTAATAGATCTCAATGATCGATATAGAGATATAGAGTCTAAATTTAAGACAAGCAGGCTCACTCCCGATCAGTTGACTATTCTAAAGAATGGCAAACAAACACTATTTGCATTGATGGGATTATGCTCTATGTTAGTTAATGAAACCATTACAGAGCAAGAGATTTTAGACAATCCTAGAACTTTAGCAAACATAGACCTCAACTTTGGATCTATTTTGTCTGGTTATAAGGCCGATGACATAGAAACCAAACTTGGACAAATTGTATATGACATAATCGACATTGTTACCGATACGTATAAAAAGGCTTTTGAGGACGGATCTGTAACAAGCGTAAGTAATTTTATGAAAACTGACTCAAAATACTATAATGACATCGCAGTTAAGTTTATCAAAAACTTTAACTATCAAGTCGGAAAGGATATCAAATTAAATTGGGATATTTTTAAGAATAATTAAAGCCTTCGTAACACAAAGTTGTAATCGTTATTTCAAGAGGATAAACATGTTATCACGATTATAACTTTGTGTGTTTAATAGATCACACCGCCTCGACCGTGCGTGTGCGGAACGACTCGCGGGCCTTGCGGACATAGAGTTTTACTACATCAGCAGGCAGGTTTGACGAGCGGACAAAGGCCCTTGTTTGGTCAGGGAACTTCGCCAATGCAGTCGCCAACAGCCACGCAACACCCATTCGCACATAGTACGGCTCCGCGCCCTGCACAGTGCCTTGTTGCGCCTCTTTTGGTTTGACTTTGATGGTTTTATATTTTGACTTTATGCGGTCGAAATTGAGCCTGTTGATGCGCTCAAAAACCTTGTCAAGCCACTCCTCGTTAAGGAAATAACACATCGCCACAACCACCGCAAAGCGCACCTCAAACTCACACTCGGAGTCAAACCAACGCTCCAAAAATGCCAACAGAGCCGCCTTGTCAGCACGAGCCATCCACTTTGCATAGAATAGGATTCTGAATGTACTTTTCATCTGACTGTTTTTTAGAAAGTGTAGGCAACTGTCAGCCTGAAAAGTTTACTGATGGTCAAATAAATTTGCCCCAAAGTCCAAAGTGTCCCCTCATTTCGGAGTAAGTGTCCCTTGTTTTCACGATGGATATTCGGAGGGACACTTCGAGGTTCTAGCTATGTCGAGTAGGGGCTCCACGAAGTCGGAGCGATACCGAGCGACAACAAATGAAAAACCCTCTGAAACGATATTTCAAAGGGTTTTGCTTGATTTTGTCCTCAAAACTTTTGGACTTTGAGCGGAAAACGAGACTCGAACTCGCGACCCCAACCTTGGCAAGGTTGTGCTCTACCAACTGAGCTATTTCCGCAAAAAATCACATCCTAACCGTTGCTTTGCTTCTCTCCCCTTGCCAAGGTTGGATGTGTTTATTTTCCTTTGGGGCAAGGTTGTGCTCTACTTTCCTGAGCTATTTCCGCAAAAGCATTTTTCTCAAATGCGAGTGCAAAGATAAGGCGAAAAAATCAATTCTCCAAATTTTTGATAAAAAAACTCTTTTCCCCGACACGAATCAAGAGGTTCCGAGTGGCTCTTTTTAAGAGGGTGAACCCTATCATGCGATGAGATCACAGACCGCCTGCGATAGTCGGCAGGCCGATCGAGCCAACCGAAATCCTCAGAAATCCATCCCCTATTCGTCCGGAAATAATGATTTACCGCGTTGATAGATTGCTCGATTTCTTGGAATAACACGTAAATTTTTGTTACTTTGTTCTTATAAATCCATTTGCCCCATTCGCTCGGTTACGAAATAATCACTTACACACCATTTTGATATGAAAAATTTAAGATGGATCCTCTTACTGCTTCTCGGCACTACCCTACCCGCGGCAGCTCAAGAGTCGTTCACGGCCGATCGCCCCGGTGCATCGACCGGACCTGCTACGGTAAGCCGAGGTGTCTTTCAACTCGAGCAAGGTTTGCAATACGATGGCGGCGACGAGGGCGAATCGTTCACCTTCAGCAACACGCTCTTCCGCTATGGCGTTCTGAAGGGCTTTGAGTTACGCCTGGGTGGGGATTACTATCTGCAGGATAAGGAGTGTTACTTCACAGGGCTCAACCTCGGTACCAAGATCGCCCTTTTCGAGGGTCAAGGTGCCATTCCGGCTATCTCTGTGCTGGCGCAATGCCCCATTCCCGGCACGATGAGCGACGAGATCAAGGTCGATAAGTTTGCCCCTTCGCTCTACCTGCTTTTCGAGAATCCGCTATCAGACCGATTGAGTTTAGGGTACAACGTCGGAGCCGAGTGGAGCGATATCCAAAAGCGTCCCACGGCCTTTGTAGCCCTCTGTCTGGGGATCAGTTTAACCGATCGACTGGGCTGTTTTGTCGAGAATTACAACTATTTCCATGCAGGCGAAAACGCCTATTTTGCCGATTGGGGCATCAACTACATGCTCTGCGAAAGATTGCAGCTCGATGTAGCGGCCAACATCGACCTCAAGGCTCCATCGCGCAGTTGGGCTGTCAGCATGGGCGTGGCTTGGCAGATCAATCGTCCCTAACAGGCCGACAGGCAGGGATTTTTTCTATTTTGGCCAAAAATTTGCATCAGGGGTTGGTTGTTTATTCAGACCAACCCCTTTTGTTATGCAACAACGCAGTTTTCTTGAGGCGGTAGCCAATCGCCGCAGCTGTTATCGACTGGGCCCGAATCGCCCGATCTCCGAGGATCGGGTGATCGAGTTGGTCGATGCAACCCTTCGCACCATGCCTTCGGCCTTTAACACCCAGTCCACACGCATCGTCATCCTCTTCGGAGCACATCATAAAACCCTTTGGAAGCTGGTTTTGGAGGCTCTGCACGCCCTTCTGCCGCCCGAGGCCTTTGAAAATTCGCGCGAGAAGGTCGAAACGAGCTTTGCTGCCGGCTGGGGGACCCTGCTCTTTTACGAAGATATGGCCGTGATTGATGCCGCAAAACGCACGTATGCCACCTATGCTGATCAGATGGAGCACTATGCCGAGCACACCTCGGCCATGCACCAACTCGCACTCTGGACACTGCTGGAAGAGGCCGGTCTGGGTGCCTCCCTGCAACACTACAATCCTCTGATTGAGGAGCGAGTAGCCCGCCAATGGAGCCTTCACCCCACCTGGCGCCTGGTGGCGCAGATGCCCTTTGGATCCATCGACCAACTCCCTGCGCCCCATCCACAACTCTCTCCTATCGAGACGCGGAGGGCTATCTACCGATAAAACAAAAAAAAGGACTGCTCAACCAGCACGTTGAACAGTCCTTTTGGCGGAAAGTCGCAGACGGATTCCCGTGTGTGTAACCAGCGTTTTTACAACGCCTCCGAGACATTGATGATATAGTCGCCCATGCGCTCGAACTCGGCAATCACGTCGATATAATAAACGCTGCTCGGGTAGTTCGACTCGTTCTGCTCGATCTTGAGGATCTCCTCCTCACGTAGCAGAGTGCGCATGTTGTTGATCTCGATCTCACAATCGACTGCACGGCGCAGATCGGCCTGCGTAAACTCCTTCGTCGCAAGGTTCTCGATCATCACCTCATAGGCCTTATCCACCAATTCGATCATCGAGTCGATCTTCTCCACATTCTTATCCGTGAAGCGTTTGCCGTGGATGTTGCGGCGCGAAAGGATACGGCTGATCGCCTCGCCCGAGTCACCCAAGCTCTCCAGCTCGTTGATGATCTTATACATCGCCTTCACCTGCTTCTGGGTGTGCTCGCTGATATCCTCCTGCGGCAGGGCGTTCAGGAAGGTCGCAATCTCATACTCGATGCGATCCGAGATCTCCTCATACTTGACCAGCTTCTTGCGATAGAGTTCAAACTCCTCCTCGTTGGTGGCATGTACCGCCTGCTTGATATACCCCAAGCCATTGCGCGAGATTTGTGCAAAGTGTACGATCTCGTTCTTGGCCTGCGTCATGGCCAACTCGGGCGTACCCAGCGGACCGGCACTGATAAACTTGAGCTTAACCTTCTCCTCCTCCTGATCCTTCGGCTTGGACTTGATGGCAGCCGTTACAGCCTTCACGATCAGCGGCGTGAAGCCGACCAAGATACAGGTATTGATCACATTGAAGAGCGTGTGCAACATCGAAACACCATACAGTGCCGCAGTCGATTCGTTGCTACCCTCCACGATACCACCGGAATAGTCGATCGTCATCGGGTTGGGATACCCCAACCACTCAATCAGCAGGCCGACCAAATTCAGGAAGGGGGTAAAGAGAATCAAGGCCCAAATCACACCAAAGACATTGAAGAGCGTGTGCGCCAAAGCGGCTCGGCGGGCATTCGGATTACCGATCGAGGCAGCGATATTGGCCGTAATGGTCGTACCGATATTCTCACCCAACACCATGGCTGCAGCCATCGGGAAGGGAATCCATCCCACGCTGAGCATAATCAACGTCAAAGCCATCGTAGCACTCGACGATTGCAGCACGAGAGTCAGCACCGTACCGAAAACCAGAAAGATCAGCACCGACCAGAACTTATAACCTGTCCACTGCTGGATAAAAGCTACCGAATTTTCATCCAAATCGGGCACCGAGGCCTTCATGAGCGAGAGGCCCAAGAAGAGCAACGCAAAGCCAATGACCAATTCGCTCATGTGTTTATACTGCTCCTTCTTAGCCAGGCTCAAGATAAAACCGACAGCCATGAGGGGCACCGCCAAAATCGAGATATCGGCCTTAAATCCGAGCAGCGAGACCATCCAGGCGGTCACCGTCGTACCGATATTGGCACCCATGATCACACCAACGGCCTGCGTCAGCGTCAGCAGACCAGCATTCACGAAACCGACCACCATCACGGTCGTGGCACTCGACGACTGAATCACGGCCGTAATACCCAAACCGGTCGTCACACGCTTAAATGAGTTGGAGGTCATCGCGGCCAAGAAGTTGCGAAGGCGATTACCGGCCGCCTTCTGAAGGCCGTTGCTCATCATGGTCATTCCGTAGAGGAACATGCCGAGGGCACCTAAGAGCGTACAAATTTGTAAAACCATACTTATTTTGAATTGTGAAAATTATCGTCCATGTGGATCTTTTCGCAAGCAAAAGTAGTCCATTCACTCACGCCTTGCAACCCCTTTCCACAAAGATAACTTTTTTTTAACGCTTTGGTAACTATTTGGTAATATTTTTTTGCTCCTGCGCTGCCAAAAGAGGGCGCAGGAAATGTCCCGTATAGCTCTCCTCGCAGGCTGCCACCTCTGCGGGTGTACCCGTAGCGACCACATTTCCGCCCGCAGCTCCCCCCTCCGGGCCGATGTCGATCAGGTGGTCGGCCACCTTGATCACATCCAGGTTATGCTCGATAACAATCACCGTATTGCCTCGATCGACCAGCTTATTGAGCACATCGAGCAGCAACCGCACATCCTCAAAGTGCAGACCCGTCGTCGGCTCATCCAAGATATAGAGCGTGCGTCCCGTATCCGTCTTGGCCAACTCCGAGGAGAGTTTGATGCGCTGGCTTTCGCCACCCGAGAGGGTTGTACAGGGTTGCCCCAGGGTCAAATAGCCCAGACCGACATCCTGAATGGCCTTCAGTTTTTGATAAATGGAGGGGATCGACTCGAAAAACTCGACAGCCATATTGACCGTCATATTCAGCACGTCGTTGATCGTCTTGCCCTTATACCGCACCTCAAGCGTCTCGCGCGTGTAACGATTGCCTCCGCAGCTCTTGCAACGGACATAGACATCGGGCAGGAAATTCATCTCGATGGTCTGCACACCGGCACCGCGACACGCCTCGCAACGACCTCCACGCACATTGAAGGAAAAATGTCCCGCCTTGAAACCGCGAATCTGCGCATCGGGGGTCTTCTCAAAGAGTTTGCGAATATCGCCAAAGATGTTGGCATAGGTGGCCGGATTGCTGCGCGGCGTGCGCCCAATGGGCGATTGATCGACCACCACGAGCTTATCGACCCCCTCAATGCCCTCAATCGAATCGTACGGCAACGGCCGATCAAACGAACGGTAGAGTTTGCGGCTCAAGATCGGACGCAATGTCTCATTGATCAGGGTCGATTTACCCGAGCCGCTCACACCTGTCACACAGATCAGTTTCCCGAGCGGAAAGGCCACATCAATCCCCTTGAGGTTGTTGCCCCGAGCACCACGCAACCGAATCTCAGCCCCATTGCCCGCACGCAACGTCGTCGGAATCTCGATCTTGCGACGGCCGGTTAGGTAGTCGGCCGTGATGCTCTCGGCCTGCAGAACCTCCTCAAAGCTGCCGGCAGCCATGATGTAACCACCCTTGCGACCGGCACGCGGACCAACATCGACAATAAAATCGGCTGCCCGCATCATCTCCTCATCGTGCTCGACCACGATGACCGAGTTCCCGGCATCGCGCAGGTTGCTCAAGCTGCGAATCAACCGCTGATTGTCGCGTTGATGCAGCCCGATTGAGGGCTCATCGAGGATATAGAGCACATTGACCAGCTTCGAGCCGATCTGCGTGGCTAAACGGATACGTTGGCTCTCACCACCCGACAACGTGCGCGACGCACGATCCAACGACAGGTAACCCAATCCCACATCGAGCAGAAAGTGCACGCGCTCGCGGATCTCTTTGACAATTTCGCGGGCTATCTGCTGCTCCTTGGCATCCATGTGCGCTTCGATCGTGTTCATCCATTGCGCGAAGTCGGCAATCGAAAGTGCCGAAAGATCAGCTATATTCTTATCGCCAATTCGGAAATGCAACGCCTCGGCATTCAAGCGTGAACCACCACAAGCCGTACACTTCTGATGGATCAAAAATTGCTCGCGCCACTTCTGCCCGCGCTTCGTATCATCCTCCTCCAACCGTTCGATGCAACCCGCAACGCCCTCCCATTGCAGGAACTGCACCCCGCCGGCCGGAGCACTAAAGCGGCTCAAATCGACCGTCAAAGGCTCCGCATCGCCATAGAGCACCACGTGTAAAGCGGTCTGCGAGAGGGTCTCAATGGGGTCATCGAGCGTAAAATCATAGCGGTGGCCGATCATCTCCAACATGGCAAAGGTCATGTTGTTGCGATACTTACCGAGCGGATCGATTGCCCCCTCCCGAATGGATTTACTGCTATCCGGGATGATCTTCGCCAAGTCGAATACAGCCTCCTCGCCCAAGCCGTTGCAATGGGGACAAGCACCCTTCGGGGAGTTAAACGAGAAGGTGTGTGGGGCCGGATCTTCAAATGCCACACCGGTCGAGGGACACATGAGGTGAAGCGAGTAATATCGCTGTTCGTCAGCCCCATAATCATAGACCGACATTGTTCCTTTACCTTGCCGCATCGCCTCTTTGAGCGACGTAGCAATGCGGTCGGCCGAGTCGGCATTCACCCGCAGGCGATCCACCACCAGATCGATCGTATGGGTCTTGTAACGATCCAGCCGCATGCCGCTGTGGAACTCCTGAATCTCGCCATCAATGCGGGCATAGAGATACCCCTTCTTGGCCAACGACTCAAACAGCTCGCGGTAGTGGCCCTTTCGCCCCTTGACCACCGGAGCCATCAGGGCAATCTTGCGCCCATCGAAGCTCTCCAGAATCAGCTGCGCAATGCGCTCCTCGGTATAGTGCACCATCCGCTCCCCGGTAATCGGCGAGTAGGCACGCGAGGCGCGCGCAAAGAGCAGACGCAGAAAATCGTTGATTTCGGTCACCGTGCCGACCGTCGAACGCGGATTCTTATTCGTCGTCTTTTGCTCGATGGCGACCACCGGACTGAGCCCCGTGATCTTATCGACATCGGGACGCTCCATGCTCCCCACAAAATGGCGAGCATAAGCCGACAGCGTCTCCATATAGCGTCGTTGCCCCTCGGCATAGATCGTATCGAAGGCCAGCGACGATTTCCCCGATCCGCTCAAGCCCGTCACCACCACCAATTTGCGGCGCGGAATCTCCAGATCGACATTTTTCAGGTTGTGCACCCGAGCTCCCAATATATGGATCGAATCTTGTTTCATCTGCTCTACGAACGCCTCCGGGCCCGTTTTAGTACGTTACACGCGGGGCGAATATGCAAAGATACAACACAACACCGAAACGAAAAAGCACCATCGACCGTTTTTTCAAGAAAAAAGCGTATCTTTGCCGAGAATCAAACACACGCAGTATGCTCAAAGCCGGACGCACACACCTTTTGACGGTGAGCCGTATCACCGAACATGGTCTTTACCTGATGGACGAGGAACAGAACGAAGTGCTGCTCCCGAACCGCTACACCTCGCTCACCGATCGCGTGGGCGACAGCAAAGAGGTCTTCGTTTACCACGATTCGGAGGATCGCCTGGTAGCCACTACCGAAACTCCGACAATCCGAGTCGGTGAAGTGGCCTTCCTGCGCGTCGTCGATAAGAGCGTTCACGGAGCCTTCCTCGATTGGGGTTTGGTGGGCAAGGATCTGTTCCTGCCCAACCGCAACCAGCAAGGAGGCATCCTGGCCGGACACTCCTATATTGTCTATGCCTACGAGGATAACATCACGGGCCGCTGCGTAGCGACAAACAAACTCAAGAGTTTTATCGACAACGAGATCATCTCGGTCAAGGTACGTGACGAGGTCGATGTGCTGGTCGCCTCCGAGAGCCCGATCGGCTTCCGCGTGATCATCAACAACCGCCATTGGGGCATGATCTACCGCAACCAGCTCTTCCGCCCGATCCGTGTCGGTGACCGCGCCAAGGGCTATGTACGCCGCATCACAGACGATGGCCGCATCGACGTCAGCCTCCAGCAACAGGGCTATGCCCAGGTGAAGGATTCGGTCGAGGTATTGCGCGACCTGTTGCGCAAGCACGACGGATTCCTACCTATCAACGATAATAGCGACCCGCAGGAGGTGGCACGTCTGACGCAGATGAGCAAGAAGGTCTTCAAACGCTGCGTGGGTGTGCTGCTGAAGAGCCGCGAGATCGAGCAGACCGAAGAGGGCATCAAAATGCTGTAGTCCATGAGCAAGATCCAAACGGCCGAACGGGTCTCGTGCGAGGCCTCGGACAATTTCGTCTATCAGCGCTCCGTGCTGGCCTACCACGAGGCGGCAAAACGCATCTCGGGCGATGTGCTGGAGATCGGCACCGGCTCGGGCTATGGCATTGAGGTGATCGCCCCGCACGCTACGCGCTACGTGACGGTCGATAAATTCCATGCCATCCAGGGTAGTGAGTTGCCCGACAACGTGGAGTTTCTCCAGACGACCGTTCCCCCGCTCCCCTATCCGAACGAGAGTTTCGATTGTGTCATCACCTTCCAGGTGATCGAGCATATCCGCGACGATGTGCGTTTCGTGCGCGAGATACACCGTGTATTGCGTCCGGGCGGACGGCTCATCCTCACCACACCCAACGCCCCCATGTCGCTCACGCGCAATCCGTGGCATGTCCGCGAATATCGGGTCGAGGAGCTACAAAATCTGCTTTCGGTCTGGTTCAGCAAGATCGAACCGATGGGCGTTGTGGGCAACGAGCGCGTTACGGCCTACTACGAGCGAAATCGTGCCAGTGTGCAACGCCTGATGCGTTGGGATATTTTGGATCTGCAGCATCGCCTGCCGCGTTGGATGCTCCAATGGCCTTACGACATCCTCAATCGACGCAATCGCCGTCGGCTATTGCAAGAGGCTCCCGACGCGACGACCTCCATTCGGATGGAGGATTATCGACTTACGGACTATGAGCCGGGTTGCTACGACCTCTTTTTTATTGCCGAGAAGGGGGTAAAACGCGAAGAAGAGTAAAAAAGTTTCAAAATAATTTGGTCAGTTCGGTTTTTCGATGTATCTTTGCATGCTCTTAAACCGATAAGGGTATCAGTTCGGGGTGTAGCGCAGTCCGGTTAGCGCGCCAGCTTCGGGAGTTGGAGGTCGCTGGTTCGAATCCAGTCTCCCCGACAAAACAAAAACCTATGCTTTGGCATAGGTTTTTTTATTTGTCGTGTCGACTGTATGTTTACATACAAGGCGATGCGACAAATAAAAAAGACTTTTCTGCAAAGAAAAGTTTTTGTTTTGTAACCTCCCCAAGGGGTCCATCTGGATCGGCGTCGCGGAGTGGGGCTTTAGGCCCACGCAGCAGCCAATTCAGTCTCCCCTCACCTCGACTGGATGTTCACATCGCGAGGCGTACTTATCCCCGCCCCAACGGCCGATTTCTTGCCCGCTATTCAGTTTTTTTTTGAAAAATAGGACGGATTTTTTGTGCATTCCAAAAAAAGACACTATATTTGCAAACCCTTTTGGGAGAAACCTCCCATTACGAAGGCTACGGAGAGGTGGGTGAGTGGCTGAAACCACCGGTTTGCTAAACCGACGTACGGGTTATTCCGTACCACGAGTTCGAATCTCGTCCTCTCCGCACAATCCAACGAAGCAAGAAGATGTCGCAAGACATCTTTTTGCTTTTTAGGCCTGTAACCTACGTTTGCCTGTAGGTGCAAGGAGTGCAAAACAAAAACAAGGAGCTATTCGATGCGAATAGCTCCTTGTTTATGCTGCGTGTATCGCTACCCTACTTGGCCTTGTATGCCGCAACACCCCGACGCAGGAAGTCGGCAAATGCCTCAATATCGAGATCGTAGCTACGCGGCGTCACCAACGTCTCGCCCTCGGCATTCTGCAACACATAATAGGGCTGCGCATTGACGCCAAAGGTCTTGAGCGCATAGTAGGAGTTGATCTTACCCAACTGCTTGAGCACCTTGCCGGCATCGGTCGTGACCCACTCAGCCTCGGGCAACGTCTTCTTATCGTCCGAATAGAGGGCGCAAAGCACATACTCCTGCTTGAGCAACTGCAACACCTCCGGATCGGCCCATACAACCATCTCCATCTCGCGGCAATTCACACATCCATGTCCCGTAAAGTCGATAAAGAGCGGTTTATCGACCTGCTTGGCATAGGCTCGCGCCTCCTCCAGATCGAAGAAACCCTCCAAGCCGTGCGGCAGGTGCAGGAAATCGCTGTATTTGCGCTTCAGCGGGACCTGCTTTTCGCTCTGCTGCGGAGCGACCACAGCCTCCTCACCGAGCACAAAATCCTGCGTGGTGAGCGGGGGCAGATAGCCCGACAGACGCGACAGCGGCGCGCCCCACATACCCGGAATCAGATAGACCACAAACGAGAAGGTCACAATCGCCAACGCCAGACGCGTCACACTCACATGCTTCACCTCATCGTCGTGCGCAAAGCGAATCTTACCCAGCAGGTAGAGGCCCAGCAACGAGAAGACCACGATCCAGATGGCCAGATAGACCTCACGATCCAAGATACCCCAGTGGTACACCTGATCGGCCACCGAGAGGAACTTCAGACCAAGCGCCACCTCGATAAAGGCGATGACCACCTTCACCGAGTTGAGCCAGCCACCACTCTTGGGCAGATTCTTCAGCAACGAGGGGAAGAAGGCAAAGAGCGTAAAGGGCAGCGCAAAGGCCACCGAGAAGGCCAGCATGGTCAGAATCGGCGACCAGAACTCACCGGCCGTAGATTTGATCAACACCGAACCAACGATCGGACCCGTACACGAGAAGGAGACAAGCACCAACGTCAAGGCCAGGAAGAAGATACCGCCTAAACCCTTCGTGTCGGCCTTGGCATCCGATTTATTCACCAGCCACGAGGGCATCGTAATCTCAAACGCGCCGAAGAACGAGGCTGCAAAGAGCATAAACACCAAGAAGAAGATCAGGTTCGGCACCCAGTGCGTGGCCAGCCAGTTGAAGATGTCGGCCGTCACCGTATCACCACCCAAGAAGCGGGTAATCAGAATGATAGCAGCAATCGGCAGCGTATACAACGCCACGATAAAGATACCATACAGCGCAGCACGCATACGACCACGCGCTACACCACCCTCGCCCTTGAGGAAGTACGACACGGTCATCGGCACCATCGGGAATACACACGGGGTGAGCAACGCTGCAAATCCCCATACGATAGCCTCCAACAGCAGGGTCCACAGCGAACCATCTCCGGCCGCTGCATCCATCGGGGTGGCCGCTGTCGGCTCTGCAGCCGCTACGCTGGTCGTCGCCTTCGGTTCACCCAACGACAACGTAAGTTCCAGATCCGAAGGGGGTTGGCAACCACGTGCATCGCAGATCATCCACTCGATGGCGGCCTTCACCGTAGCCGACGGCTCGGTCAGACGCACCCATTGGGCGAACTTCACCGTCCCTTCGTAGTAGCCGATCTCCATATTGAAGGGGACACTAAACTCACGATGTGCCTCGGCTAACGGCTCCACCGCGCCCAGCACCTCGGCACCTTCGGCCGTCAGAACGATCGAGGTAGCCGTCGGCCCTCCCTTGTAGGGGCCCATGTCATACATGTGGAAGCCATTCGGGATGCGTGCCGTAAGCTCTACTCGGCAACTGTCAGCCCGTTGTTCTCCCCCTTTGATGGCCCAGCGCACCTCTTGTGCAGCGAGCGAGCTGACCATCATCACCGCTGCTACGAGCAGCGAAAAGCGAAACAAAAATCTCTTCATTGTATAATTTTTATGTTACTTATCCTTCAATTTCTCGTAATGGCAGTAGAGCAACTCCCCGGCCTCATCGCGCAGGTGCATGCCTCCACCCTGACAATAGCGGAACATCCGACAATCGGCACATGCCCCCTTACGCATCCATGTTCGGTCGCGGAATGGCTCAAATCGCTCTTGCCACACCTGCCAAAAGGAGTCGCGGTAGATGTTACCCTGGCTATAATCGGCACGCACCGAGGTACATCCCGAGATTGTTCCATCGACCCGAATCGAGGCCACCGACACACCGGCTGCACATTGGTAAAAATGGTCACGCACCTCGGCCTCATACCCACCTAAAAAGCCCTCACAGGCATAGGAGGGTCGAATCGGGCCACCCTGACGTCGCGTGCGACGGATGTAGTCAAGCATCGTGTGGAACTCCCGTCCCGAGAGCACCAACGACTCCTCGCCCTTGGCTCTTCCCATCGGGAAGATCGAGAACAACCGCCACTCTTGTACCCCTCGGTCGGCCAACCACTGCCCAAACTCCTCCAGTCGTCCGACCATCGGAGCGGTCACGCAGGTCACCACATCGAAGGCCAACTCGGGATGGGCCGTTGCCGCCCGAATCGCCGCTTCGGCTCGTCGGAAACTCAACGGATGACCTCGCATCGCGGTATGCTCGGCCTCGAAGCCATCCAGGCTCACGGTCAGCGAGCGCAATCCGGCCTCCAGCAGCGACTCCAATCGTTTTTCGGTCAGCGCAAAGCCATTGCTCACCATGCCCCACGGATAACCCCGTCGAAGCAATTCCCGACCGATCTGCTCCAAATCCTCTCGCAAGAGCACCTCGCCACCCGTCAGGATGATCAACACCGTGCGCGGATCGACATGGGGCGTAACCTCTTCGTCGAGCACCCGCAGAAAATCGGCTAACGGCATATCGGGCAATGCCGGATCGACCCGACAATCACTGCCACAATGGCGACAATGCAGATTGCAACGCAACGTACACTCCCAAAAGAGCGTATCGAGCCGGTGCTCGGCGACCTTCTCCCGATACATATCGGCAAAAAGGCCCAATGCCCACCGCTTGCGAAGTCCCAATCTGCAACCGCCCATACCCTCCTATCCGCTTATTTTTCGGTCGGATCTTCGAGCGGCAGGACCGTGATCGTCCTACCCGACACGCTATCGCGCTGCAAGTTCACCGAATCGGTCGGCTGCACCGTCGGGCGGGGCGAAGGAACGCCATACATCAAACGAATGCGTTGCGGCACATAGGTCGAATCAATCTTCAACTGTCCCTCTGTGCGCTTCTCAGGCTGATCAGCCGAGGCGGCAACCTCATCTTGCGGGGTGTTCTTCACCGTCGCGCAGGCCGCCGAAAAACCCAAGAGGGCTGCCAGCATCAATTTCACACGCTTCTTCATAACCTCGTTTTTATTGGCACTCTATTCCAATTTTGCAAAGATAGTTATTTTCTTTAGAAAATACAAATGCACATCCCCGACCCATTTCGGGAATGTGCACCAATCACTCCGGCACGGCACATCGCCGCGCTTCAACGCCCCAACGAAGCTGCTACGCTTGCAGCAAGGCCATCGCCTCCTCGACAGCGCGACGACACGACCCGCCCGAGGCGATTTGAGTCACGACACGTCGCACATTCTCCTGCATGGTGCGATACTCCTCCAGGGGCAGCGTCGTGAGCCGCTCCTCAAGCTCTTCGAGCGACTCGACCACCAGGCCGATACCCTCCCGCTCGACCAAACTGCCAAGACCTGCCTTACGCCAGATAATGAGCGGAATACCACATCGCAGATAAAGCGAAACCTTATGTGGATTATTGAAGGCCATATACTCACCTAATGCCCCCTCCGGACCGGCTATCGACTCGCCATACCACGAGATACCAAAGTCCCCCTCGATCGAACGCATCAGGGTCATATCATGCCCGAAACCGTGGTACTGAAGCGGGGCATTCGACCGCGACTCTCCCTCGGCAAACGACGGGCCATAGAGGTGTAGCGTCACCTCATGCAGCCGATCGGCCAAGCGGTAGAGATAGCCGTTGATTTTGGGCGAAAGATTTCCCACAAAGCAGGCCGAAAAATGGACCTTGCCCGCCGCATCAGGTTCGGGGGCCGAATGTGCCGGCTCGATCACCTCGTCCGAGAGGTAGTCATGCAATCCATAGACGGTCACCCGCGCACGACACCCCTGCTCCACGAGCCACTGCTGCTGATAGGGGTTGGGGGCTATGACCACATCGGCATGGTTCAAGCGGGCGATCTCCTCGGCCACGGTGAGCCTTTTGCGACGAAACGAGCCCAGATCATGGATGATCGCCACGACCTTTGCCTGACGGCGATGAGCGGCCTTGCAGAGCGGTTCAAACCACTTCTTGACGGGATATTGCAACACCAGCACATCCCCCTTCTGCAGTCGCCACATAGTGCGCAGCACACCGGTCAGGTTGCGTACAAAGTCATAGATTTTATTGGTGCTGCGGGTCTGCCGCAACCCCAAATTGACTGTCCCCATCGCGGCGAGCGTCTGTTCGATATCGGTTTTTGCCTTGCCGCCTCCGAGGGCCACATTCTTATAATTGCGCGAAAGATAACAGAGTCGCATAGTTCGTGATGATTCAAACGTTTTCACAAAGATACGATTAAAATCATAAATACCAACAAATCCAACCCACGATGAATCGCCCCCTCGGCCAAAAGTTACGCGCCCAGCACCTTGTCGGCATCGTAACGAGGCATTGCGCCTATCTGTGTGCAAACATAGGCCGCCAATACCGCTGCACGACGATGCGCCTCCGAAAGTGCGTAACCCTGCAACAGCGAGGCGCACAACGTAGCCGTAAACGAATCTCCGGCACCCACCGTATCGGCTACCTCAACCTGCGGCGTGGGCTGAAACAGTGCCTCCTCGGCGGTGTAGATCCAACTACCCTGCTCGCCACAGGTCAGCACCACCATCCGCAGCCCGTGACGGGCTATCAACTCCCGACTGGCCGCCTCGAAGTTGTTCTCCGGAAGGCCCAGCAACGGAGCCACCTCTTTCAGCTCGCCATCATTGATCTTCAGCACGTTGCAAAGATCCAACGAGGACTCGATCAGCTCCTTCGAGTAGTAATGCTGACGCAGGTTGATATCATAGATCAACAGCGCCTCATTGGCTGCCGGAATAGCGGCCAGCAGGCTCCGAATCGCTTGCCGCGTCTTTTCGCTGCGTTGTGCCAGCGTGCCAAAGCAGACCGCACGGCAACGTTGAGCCAACGTCTGCAACTCATCACCAAAGGAGAGCATATCCCACGCTACCCCTTCGCAAATATCGTAGTTGGCCACACCGGCCTTATCGAGCGTCACGCGCACCACACCGGTCGGCGCATCAACACGCTCAACGAGCAACCCCACCCCACGCTCGGTGAGCGTTTCGATCGCCTCGTCACCCAACGCATCGCGTCCCACGGCACTCACGACGACACTCTCGCAGCCCAACTGCGCCACATGATAGGCAAAATTGGCAGGTGCACCACCCAACTTCTTTCCTTCGGGCAACAGATCAAACAAGATCTCCCCCACACCGATCACAACACCTTGATTTTTCATCCCCTATATGTTTTTGTGTACCACTTCTACAAAGATAACCGAGAAATCGCACTCTTCAAAACTTCGCAGCTATTTTCTTTGCAGCAAACCGCACGCTTCCCTGTTTTTCGTCGAAAATAGCGCGGGAATATTTGGTCATCCCGAAAAAAGATGCTATTTTTGAGCGAATATTGCGTCACAGATCGACGCAACCGAATAAATTCAAAAAAAACACTATTAAATAACAACACGCACTATGAAAGAAGCAATTGCAATTCTGACCGGTGGCGGCCCGGCTCCCGGCATGAACACGGTAGTCGGCAGCGTTGCCAAGACCTTCCTGCACCACGGTTACAAGGTGATCGGTCTGCATGAGGGCTACACGGGTCTGTTCAACCCCAATCCGCGCACCGTGGAGATCGACTTCACGATGGCCGATGCCATCTTCAACCAGGGCGGTTCGTTCCTGCAGATGAGCCGTTTCAAGCCGAAGGATTCGGATTTCGAGAACAACTTCAACCTCGACTTCTTCACCAAGAACAACATCAAGCTGCTCGTCACGGTGGGTGGTGATGACACGGCCTCGACGGCCAACCGCATCGCCAAGTTCCTCGAGGCCAAGCAATACCCCATCGCCAACATCCACGTACCGAAGACAATCGACAACGACCTGCCGTTGCCGAAGGGTGCTCCGACGTTCGGTTATGAGTCGGCCAAGGATAAGGGTGCTGTGATCGCTCGCGCGGTCTATGTAGATGCTCGTACGAGCGGCAACTGGTTCGTATTGGCTGCCATGGGTCGTTCGGCCGGCCACCTGGCATTCGGTATCGGTGAGGCTTGCCACTACCCGATGATCGTCATCCCCGAGATGTTCAACAAGACGGAGATCACCGTCGATAAGATCGTAAACCTGGTGATCTCGGCCATCCTCAAGCGCAAGATCATGGGCATGGACTACGGTGCAGCCGTGATCTCGGAGGGTGTATTCCACTCGCTCTCGGATGAGGAGATCAAGAAGAGCGGCATCCACTTCACCTACGACGAGCACGGTCACCCCGAGTTGGGTAAGGTCTCGAAGGCTCACATCTTCAACGAGATGATCGAAAAGAAGGTCAAGGAGCTGGGTCTGAAGGTGAAGAGCCGTCCCGTAGAGTTGGGTTACGAGGTGCGTTGCCAGACGCCGATCGCCTACGACCTGACCTACTGCTCGGAGCTCGGTATCGGTGTTCACAAGCTCTTCTCGGAGGGCAAGACGGGCTGCATGGTCTATGTAGATTCGGAGGGTAACGTTGCTCCGCTCTACCTGAAGGATCTGCAGGATCCCACGACGGGCAAGATTCCGCCGCGTCTGGTCGATATCAACTCGGACAAATTCTCGTCGGTGGTCGAGAACATCATCAATGCCATCACGCCGGCTGACTATGAGGCTGCCAAGGCCTATGTAGCCGACCCCGAGGAGTTCGACTTCCACAAGATTCTGAATTGGTAAGCTGCGGCTGACCGAATAATAAGAGGGAACGCATCGTGTAAGATGCGTTCCTTTTTTGTTTGGAAGGGGTTAAAACAGACGCAGATCGGGTGCTACACAACCGAGATTCTCGATGCGCAAACCGCAGTGTTGGGCGGCCAGATAGGTCTGCTCGGTGCCGCCCGACGTGCCGTTATACCACGCGATGAGTAGCGAAGCCCGATCGACCATATAGAGGTTGCGCTGCTGATAACACCCGCGATGAAACGAGGGCGAGAGCACCACTCGTTCGTCGGCCATCTCCACCACCTGCTCATAACGGCGTCGTGCCCGCTCCGAGAAGCGTTGCGCCTGCCCCGCAAAGGGGATTACAGCGACCAACCGCACATCGGCATACACGCTCCGCAGCGCCATAACCGCCTCGGCCGCTGCCAGATCGAAACCTACGGCCATACCACACAAGAAGGTGCGATAGCCCTCCTCGTAGCAACGCTGCAAGAGGGCCGACAAGGCCACATCGACCTCACCGCGATAGTGGCGATGGCCCGTAAAGGCTATGGTGGTGGCGCGAGACATGACAAGGGCAAAAATTTTTCGGTAAAGATACAACTTTTTGGCGCGTTGTTTGCGTTTCGCAGGGTGTTGTTCACTTAAAAAATATAGAGTCGTTATGAAAAACACCACTATCTGCATCGCCTCGATGTTGGGAGGCGTGATCATCGGGTCGGCCCTCGCCATGTTATTCACCCCGCAGTCGGGTCCGGAGCTACGCCACAAGATCAAGGATTTGATCGACGACGAGGTCGAGAAACTCAAGAGCAAGGCTACGCAAGCTCACGACCAGCTGAAAGCCGAGATCGAACAGGCCCGTTGTAAATGCAACGAGGAGTAAAGTGCCCAGCCGCTCATGAGTAAGCGTACGGAACGCCGCAGCCATCTCGGATTGGCCTTGATTCTCTTTGTAGTGGGAGCTGCCGGGGCATTATTGACCGGTATCACCGCCCTGCTGGTCTGGCTCTCCGAGTGGCTCGGCTTTGCCGGAGCTGCGTTGGTCATCTGCGTGCTGTTTTCGCTCGTGGCTTTGTTGAGCTACCTGCTGACCATTCGGGATACCCTACGACGTGCGACGGCTCGACTCGAAACGGTTTCGGATGTTGCGATCCTGATCCAAGAGGGCTACGACTGGGTGGTCCGCAAAGCCTCGCTCCTGCTACGCATAGCCGAAGATCGCCTCAATCGCACCAGCTGATCGGAGAGAGGGCACACAAAAAGGCTGCGACCCAATGGATCACAGCCTCACCCGAAAAAAAATTCGTATGATGAGACGATTTCAAGGCTTGCGCTAAAAAAGCATAGCGTGCGGCTATTTTTAGGCACACAAAAAGGCTGCGACCCACAGATCACAGCCCTACCGAAAAATTAGTTAATATATCACAGGTGAACACTAAAATAATCTAACTGATTGGTAACCTTTCTGTTGGGGTCATTTGTTCTCAGCTATATGTTTATTATTATTTCTCTTAATTATCTCTCTAATTCTCTATAAATCACCCAGTTAAATTATTTAACAAGCATTTGGATATTATTGGAATGATTCATAACTTTGTAGAGCATGGGGTGCAAGTTATTGTACACCTTGAGCATATTAATATATATTTTCATCCTCTATTGCCAAACTAATATCGCCACTACCGTTTATGATAGGAATAGAAGTAGCATTGCGCTCCCATCGTACTTCATAGTATCTTTTCTCAAGACTGAACGGAGCAAAAGTTTCATTTTCATTATTATTATCGCTGCAAGCCATAGCAAGCAGACACATGATAAAAAGAATCGGGTTGATAAGTTTATTCATCATGGCTATGTATTATTGTTTCTTTATCGTAAATTCCAGCTTCTGAAGTCCCTTCTTATAGACATTGGCAAGGATGAGCGCGTAACGGAGTTCTTCGTCCGGCTTCATGGATTGGGTGATATGGGCAAACTCACTTTCAGGAATGACCTCCTTGAACATCGGACCGGATGATTCGTTGCGCACCAGCCGTATTTCATCCGTAAGCGGTGACAATACAAATGAATAGATTGCCATATAGGGTATTTTATTGAATTTTAGCCAATTCGGATCTGCCTTATCAAGAATACACTCTAACCAAATGCGGGCATTATCATAAGACGGAAGGCTGTGACCATCGGCATAGGAAATTTCTCCATTCTCATTGACAATGATTTCCTTTTCTATGGCATACTTGTTAAAGGGGCACATATCATAGTACTCAATGTCTTCCTCCGAATTGATTTCTTTATCTATAGGTATCTCCGGCTCTGTGACAATACGGTCTTGAAGGATTCTCAACAGCGAATAGGTACGATCTGGTGCATCCATGGGAGGATTGGCGAGAATGGTTCGCTCCACCGAAAGGTAATATTCATGTCCTCTTTCGTATGTAAACCATTTAATACTATTAAAGCCAAGTGGCTCCCATACTCCGGGATTGTCTTCAGACATAACAAGCATGCACTCTACAGGAGTATCACTGCCCCATGGTATGTACGTACCTGTTTCGGCAGAAACGGACATCTTGATTTCATTGACAACATCTTTTGGCTCATCATCGCTGCAACCCACTGCAAGGAAGGCAGTGATTAAAAAAAATGGAATAATAAGCTTATTCATATTCGTATAATTCCCTATCGGCTCTATTGGGCTATTAAATTTATATTGAAAAAACGTGAGCCGACTATGCCACGTCTAAGTGAAGGTCGTAGGAAACCTCTGATACAGATGTAACAATAGCAGCCCACGCTATATGCGTGAGAACCACTATGCTATCTCTTGTATCAGTTTGAAAATTTCCTACGTTTTCACCTACAAGATAAACATAACGCTTCTTCTTTTTCTTATGTCATGGAGAGGGTTAGTCCAATCCGAATACAAAATTAGTTATTTTATTGATGTTTTGCAATATAGAGAACAGAATTTATAACCTAAATCCTCTATTTTTTCTTGGCTCTTCTGTTTTTCGCAATCCTTCCTGTAACTTCTTCCATTGTTCCCTGAACCATTCGCCTATCGGCTGTCTGTTTATGGTCAGTATCAGTTTAGTTAATATATCACAGGTGAACACTAAAATAATCTAACTGATTGGTAACCATTTCAATAGATGAGATTGTTCCCTGCTATATGTTTATTATTACTCTCTCACTAATTTCTCTAATTCTCTATAAATCACCAAGTTAAATTATTTAACAAGCATTTGGATATTATTGGAATGATTCATAACTTTGTAGAGCATGGGGTGCAAGTTATTGTACACCTTGAGCATATTAATTGAAAAATTCGTATGATGAGACGATTTCAAGGCTTGCGCTAAAAAAGCATAGCGTGCGGCTATTTTTAGGCACACAAAAAGGCTGCGACCCAATGGATCACAGCCTCACCCGAAAAAAATTCGTATGATGAGACGATTTCAAGGCTTGCGCAGAGGCGAAAAGCGGAGCATACTATGCGTATGTGAGCATTTTCGCCTCAAGCATAACGCCGAAATCGTCCATCAGACGGATTTTTATTTGAAGTAGCGGTTATACAACCCCTCAAAACCCTTCCCGTGACGAGCCTCGTCCTTGGCCATCTCGTGAACGGTGTCGTGAACGGCGTCAAGGTTCTGCTCCTTGGCGATCTTGGCCAGGTGCATCTTACCCTCGCAAGCACCACACTCGGCGTTCATACGCTTGTAGAGGTTGGTCTTGGTGTCCCATACCACCTCACCGATCAGCTCGGCAAACTTGGCAGCATGCTCAGCCTCCTCCCAGGCATAACGCTTGAAGGCCTCGGCGATCTCGGGATAGCCCTCACGATCGGCCTGACGGCTCATAGCCAGATACATACCCACCTCGGTGCACTCGCCCATGAAGTGGTCCTGCAGACCCTGCCACAACTCGGCATCCGAACCCTTGCCATCACCCAGCTTATGCTCGGTTACGAAATCGAGTGCGCCGTCCTCAACGACCTCCACAAACTTCTCTGCACCAACCTTGCACAACGGGCACTGCTCGGGAGCCTCGTTACCCTCATGAATGTAACCGCATACGGTACAACGGAATTTCTTTGCCATAATCTTTGCTGTTTTTATGTTATTAAATGTGTGTTGTATTCTGTTTCCGTCTACAAAGATAACACATTTGAGCGGAATTACAACGTTTTTAGCAATTCTATTTCCTTATAGTTCCATAAGCAAAACTTATAGTCCTTGTTCGATCTCGGCGATCGAGGCGGCATCCTTGACCAAGACCTTTTTCTGGCGATCAAGCAGGTAGAGCGAGGGGATGGCATTGAGGTTATAGAGATTCTCCTCCCGAATGCGACAACCCGGATCGTAGCTGTTGATCCACGAGGCGGGGATATTGGGCTGGTAGGCCTTCCAAGCGGTCAGGTCCTCGTCGGGATAGAGGGCCAAGACCCGCATACGTCCCGAGGCGATCAACTCGGTGAGTCTCGGCGATTGGCCGATCTGCTCGCGCAACTCCTTGCACATGGCGCAATCGGGATTATTAAAGAAGAGGAGCACATAATCGGCCTGTAGATCATAGAGCGAGCGACGGCGACCATCGGCGGTTGCATAGCGGAAATCATTGGCTCGGTGGCCGATCCGGTTTTGACGTGCCAAGTGCAGGTCATACTCGGGGGCTATGCGCTCATACTCGTCATAGAAATCGGTCGATAGTTGCGCCTCCAGGATCGGAATGTAGTGTTCGTCGTTGCGTAGCGGAGAGTTGGGATCATGAAAGACCATTTCGGAGAGGTAGAGGAACAGGTCGAGCATCGGGCGCGAGGTGGTCGCTCGACGCATCAGACGATCGATCGGAGCCCGATCGAGCGGCCGCTGGGCGGCCAACGCCCCAAAAAGACCCATGCGTTGCAGCATCACGGCCGTGTCGATGGTTGCCAAACCGGCCGTATCCGCAAAGTCGAATCCGTCCCAGAAGTGGGTCAGCAGATATTCGAGTTGTCCCTCCCGATCGAGGTGTATGGGGGGCTGCGGAGGTTGAAACTGATGCAACAACGGTTTGCGGGGCTGCTTCTCCACTGCTGCCTCCGCTTTAGCCGGCTTCGATGCACTGCCTGCACCGCCACAAGCGATCGCTCCCAGGGCCAAAAAGGCCACAATCATCTTACAAAAATGGTTCATAGAGCAAAGATACAAATTTTTTGCACGGTAGTTGTATTTTTTCTCCGAGCGTAAAACAAATCTACACAAAAAAGGATGGAGACAAAGAAAACGACCTCATCAAAGGGGTTCAAATTGAGCGTAATGACCCTCGCCATCATGAATGTCACGGCGGTGGTCAGTCTGCGAGGATTGGCGGCCGAGGCCGAATATGGACTCTCGTCGGCCTTCTATTATCTGTTTGCCGCCATCGTCTTTCTGATTCCGACGGCCATGGTTGCAGCCGAGTTGGCAGCCATGTTCTCGGATAAGCAGGGCGGCGTATTTCGTTGGGTGGGCGAAGCCTTCGGTGCCCGAGCCGGTTTTTTGGCGATCTTCCTGCAATGGATCCAATCGACCATCTGGTACCCCACCGTACTCACCTTCGGTGCTGTTTCGATCGCCTTTATCGGCATGAACCAACAGCACGACATGGCGTTGGCCTCCAACAAATTCTTCACGATCGTGGTCGTACTGGCCATCTATTGGATCGCCACGCTGGTCGCCCTGAAGGGTCTTTCGTGGGTCGGCAAGGTCTCGAAATGGGGCGGTATGATCGGCACGATTATTCCGGCCGGGCTGTTGATCGTCATGGGCGTGATCTACCTGATGACGGGCGGCCAGAATCAGATGAACATGCACCAGAGTTTCTTTCCCGATCTGAATCATTTCGACAACTTGGTGTTAGCCAGCAGCATCTTCCTCTTCTATGCCGGTATGGAGATGATGGGTATCCACGTCATGGAGGTCAAAAATCCGGCGCGCAACTATCCGCGTGCTATTATTATCGGTGCCTTGATGACCGTCTCAATCTTCATCTTGGGAACCTTTGCACTGGGTCTGATCATCCCCTCGAACGAGATCAACCTCACGCAATCGCTCTTGGTGGGCTTCGACCGCTATTTTGAGTATCTGCACCTCTCGTGGGCCAAGCCGATCATCGCCATCGCCCTGATGTTTGGCGTCTTGGCCGGTGTGCTGACGTGGGTCGCAGGCCCCTCGCGCGGTATCTATGCCGTCGGCAAGGCGGGCTACCTGCCTCCCTTCTTCCAGCGAGCCAACAAGGCCGGAGTGCAGCGCAACATCCTGCTCATCCAGGGTTGCATCGTCACCCTCCTGTCACTGCTCTTTGTCGTAATGCCCTCGGTGCAGTCGTTCTATCAGATTCTCTCGCAACTCACCGTGTTGCTCTATCTGATCATGTACATGCTGATGTTCTCGGCCGCCATCGTCTTGCGCTACAAGATGAAGGATACCCCGCGACCCTTCCGCATCGGCCAAGGCAACGGCTTGATGTGGCTGCTGGCCCTGCTGGGCTTTGCCGGAGCACTGCTGGCCTTCGTGTTGAGCTTCGTGCCCCCTGCACAGATTGCCACCGGCAGTAAGACGGTGTGGTACTCGGTGCTCATCATCGGCTGCGTGGTTGTCGTGGTCATTCCGCTGATCATCTATGCCATGCGTAAGCCCTCGTGGCGCGATGCGCAGGCTGCGGCCGACTTTGCACCGTTCCACTGGGAGAAGTAGCGATTGCCGCCCCCAAAAAAAACGAGAGGTTGAATAAAACGTGTATTTTGTCAAGAATACAACGTTTTATTCAACCTCTTTTGACCGTAAGCCTACTTTTTAGGGCTTGAAGAGATGGAATTTCACGCCACACGAAAAGGTGAAGACATCCGTCCACTCGAGCGACTTGTTCGTGCCCTTCGAGACCAGTGCCAAATCGCAGGCACTCAACTCATAGAAGAAGGTGATGCTGCGCAGGGTCGATTCCGGTCGCTTGATGTGATACGTCAGACGCTGCCCTACATAGATATAGGCACGCAGGCGCGACGGGAAACGGTAATAGCTGCCGCCATAGATACTCGGCTCCTCGATCCAGAAGTTGTCACCCGTGATCACACTGAAATAGCAACCACACGTGAGCGGGTCCACCGACCAACGACTATGCAGCCGCAACTGCCAGGGGATATAATGCTGTTTCAGTGCAAAGATAAAGCGCGTATGGTCGGAATACTCGGCCGGCAACCACCCTGCCATCAGATCGGTCTCCCATTGGGCATGTCGGCCATAATCCCAGCCCAAGCCCACCGAGGCTACACCCAGGCCGCCGGCATACTGACCCTTGACGTGGGTCGGGATCAGACGGCTCCACCCTTCGTACGAGGGATCGGTACGATACTCCCTGCCCCGCGACAGCGAATCGGGCAACTGTGCATAGAGCGACGAGGCAACGACCATCAGCAGCCCCGCAAGCGACCACTTAAAAATCCACCTTCTCATAGCTAAATCCCGATTCATCAACCGTAAAAATCAACATGGCCTCTTTCTCGATATTGCCACATTGGATATAGGGAATCCCATCCTCATACGGAATATCCTCCCCGAAATGGTGGCCGTGGCCATAGATGCAGCACTGCACCCCCGGATAGCTCGCCACCAGGCGTGCAAACGGCTCGACCAACTCCGGATCAAACTGCTCAGACCAAGGGGCGGCATGGAAGGCCACAATGGTCTTTGTCACCCCCTCAGGGAAGGTGCGCAGCTCCTGCTCCATAAAGGCCAAATCGGGCTGCCCCTCACCACATTCGAGCGAGTTGGTATTCAGACAGATAAAACGCACCGAACCGGCCGTAAAGGCAAAGTTGTAGTCGCCAAAAATCTTGCGATAGATCGTGCGCCCCGTGGCAATGCAGTCGTGGTTGCCGATCAAGGCCACATAGGGCACACGCAGATGATTCAGTATATCGCGCTGCAACTCAAACTCTTTGCGGGCACCGAAATCGGTCAGATCGCCCGTATGGAGCACAAAATCAATATCCGTACGTTCGTTGATCTCCTCCACAGCATCCTCCGTCTCATCATACCAGCGTTGGGTATCGCTGATGACTGCAAAGCGCAATTCCTGCTTGCCGGCATACTGTTTTTCGATGAGTTGAATATGTGTAGGATTGATATTATGTTCCCCTTTGACATGGGTGTCGTAGGGATGATATTCGGTCGTACACCCTACTCCCAGCCATGCAAAAAGCACCCAGAAGAGTCTCTTCATAACACATTTAGTCCTTTTCATGGTGCAAAGGTCTCACTTTCATTCTGATTTACCAAATCACAAAACACGGCAAAGCTGGTCTAAAAGTACTCTATTTTGTTCTATCTTTAGATTTGAGTAGGTTTATAGTGTTTGTGTACATTTTGACCAACAAATAGACAAAAAAGCCCTTTATTTCTCCCGAAAAGGGCATACCTTTGCACCCAAACAGACGAAAACTGTTCAAACATGTCAGAATATAAGATCGAAAGTCTCTCCATTGCTGGGATACAAAAGTATGCAAAACCGGCACATATCGCCGTCCATAAAGGTATTTTGATCGGACAAAGTCAGATCGGGCAACAACGCCTGTTGATCGAGGATCCGCTGCGTGTCGATGCCATCCTCTTTCTGTTCTGTACCCACGGGTCGAGTCGCGCCATGTGCAATCAGCGTGAGTTCACCATCGAGTCGAACAGTCTGATGGTCATCCCGCCCCGCACGATCATCGACGCCAGCACCAACACCCGCTCACACGATGAGAGCAGTTTCGAAGGGTGGGTGCTGATGCTCGACCAGAGCTATATGGCCGAATGCAACCTCAACCTCAAAAAACTCATGCAGGTGATGATGACCATCATGGAGCAGGGCATCATCCACCTCTCCGATGAGGAGGCCGGCCGTCTGACCGGCACACTGACGTTGCTGCAACAACACATTCGCGCCTTCAGCAACTCGGAGTTTGGCGATGAGGTGATCCGCTCGATGGTGGAGGCGACCACCTATCTCTGCCTCGACCTCTTCATGGAGCATATTGCCACCGAAAAGGGCACGAAGAGCCACACTACAGCCCGTGCCGAGGAGTATTTCCGCAACTTCATCCAAGCCCTCTCGGAGCACTACCTCGAGCGTCAAAGCGTCACCTGGTATGCCGATCGGCTCTGCATCTCCTCGCGCTATCTGACCACCATAGTGCGTCGTGTGAGCGGCCTTTCAGTCACCGATTGGATGAATCGGTATATCTTGATGGAGGCCAAATACCTGCTCAAATACTCCGGATTGAGCATTCAGGAGGTGGCCTATCGGCTCAGCTTCCCCAACCAATCCTTCTTTGGCAAATACTTCAAACAACACACCGGCATGTCGCCTTCGACCTACCGCCAACAACAATAACCAACAAAACGGGGCTGTCACAACATTTCGGTTGGACAGCCCCTTTCGTTTCGAGGAACACCTCTTTACGCCATCTGGTATAAGGCCACATCCTCCACGGGTGAGGCGGCAATCGTTGCGGCTGCCTCGGCAACCTTACCCTCGGCCAAGCGGCAGAACACCTGTGCCGAATCGGCATAGACCTCCGGATGGAGGCTTGCCTGACGCACCAACAGATAGCCCATCACAATGTAGCCGACCGACTCAACCAGACGACGGGCATGCAGCTCCTTATAGCCTGCACACGCCTTGTCTAGCGTCT
The DNA here is from genome assembly GCA_017437045.1 of Alistipes sp. GTDB lineage: Bacteria > Bacteroidota > Bacteroidia > Bacteroidales > Rikenellaceae > Alistipes. The sequence goes on along the minus strand of JAFSBY010000002.1, from coordinate 36,628 downwards.
CGACGCGCTCGATCATCGCACGCAGCTGCTCGGTGAGTCGCTGTAACGAGGCCACCTGCGACTGCATCGGCTCGCTATATGCGGCCGTAGCATAGCGTTCGATCTGCTCCAAGAAGGTACCTTTGGTCACGCCATTGATGGCCGCTACGACCTGCAACTGCGAGGTTCCCTCATAGATACTCATGATGCGGGCGTCGCGGTAGATTCGCTCACACGGATAGTCCTGCATAAAGCCCGAGCCACCATGAATCTGGATGGCATCGTAGGCCAACTGATTGGCATACTCCGACGCAAAGAGCTTCAACAGCGGCGTGAAGCCATCGGCCAGTCGATTGTAGAACTTCATCTCCTGACGCTCCTCACTCTCCAGCGCGCGCTCCTTGCTGATGGCTGCCAGTGCCTTGTAAATCTCGACAAAACGGGCCGTCTCGTAGAGCAACGTGCGCACGGCCTGCGTCTTGGCCTTCATCTGCTGCAAGAGCTCGGCCACGGCCGTAAAGCGGATGATCGGCTTGCCAAACTGCTCACGCTCACCGGCATACTTCACCGCCTCGCGGTAGGCCGCCTCACACGTACCGACCGACTGTGCACCAATACCCAGACGGGCAGCATTCATCAGCGACATGACATATTTGATCAGACCCATCCGACGATCTCCGACCAATTCGGCCGGTGCATCCTGATAGACCAATTCACACGTCGGCGAGCCCTTAATACCCAGCTTATGCTCGATACGACGCACCTTCACGCCGCCATTGCGCTTGTCATAGACAAACATCGACAGACCGCGTGCATCGGTCGTACCCTCCTCCGTGCGTGCCAGCACCAACGACAGATCGCCGTCACCATTCGTAATGAAGCGTTTCACGCCGTTGAGCAACCAACATCCGCGCTCCTCGGACCACGCAGCCTTCAACATCACGGCACCCAAATCCGATCCGGCATCCGGCTCGGTCAGGGCCATCGACCAGGTAGCACCCTCGACCGTCATGGGGAGGTATTTGGCCTTCTGCTCCTCCGAGCCAAACTCATTGAGCGTCTCGGCACAATCCTGCAGTCCCCAGACATTCTGGAAACCGGCATCGGCACGGGCGATCATCTCATTGACCATGATCGAACTCAACAAAGGCAGGTTCAGACCGCCAAAACGACGCGGCAGAGCCATACCATCCAACCCGGCGGCATGGAAAGCAGCCAGATTTTCGACCGTACCCGAGGCATAACGCACCCGATCCCCCTCGTGGTGAGGACCTTCACGATCCACCGACTCGGCATTGGCGGCCAACGTCTCGCCACACACCTCACCGGCCAACTCCATCACACGACGCAACGAATCCATCGCATCGTCAAAATCTTGGGGAGCAAAATCATACTGCTCCCGCTCGGCATAGCCGCGTTCGCGCAACTCCAGGAGTCGCTCCATCAGCGGATGCTCCAACTGCAGTTGCAGATCTGTATTATCAAGAAAGAAATTTGCCATTACTTTGCGTTTTGTTTGTAAAACTTGATCAACTTCGGCACCACCTCTTCGATCGAACCGGTGATGGCATAGTCTGCCAACCGATTCATCGGGGCTGCCGGATCCGTGTTAATCGAGATCACCATGGCCGATTGATCCATACCGGCCGTGTGCTGAATCTGACCCGAGATACCACAAGCGATGTAGAGCTTCGGACGCACCGTGACGCCCGTCTGTCCGATCTGACGCTCCGGCTCCGTAAAGCCTGCATCGACCGCAGCACGCGAAGCACCCACCTCGCCGCCCAATACCTCGGCCAATTCATGAATCAATGCAAAATTCTCCTTCGAGCCGACCCCGTAGCCACCTGCCACGATGATCTGCGCCCCCTTGATATCAATCTTACGCTCCACGATCTCACGCTCGATGATGCGTACCGCCAGGTCACCCTCCGAAAGGTAGTTCTTCCAGGCGATCGTCTTGCGCTCGGCAGCACCCGGTGTGGCGGCAAAGGCCTTGCGCATCACACCCTCACGGACGGTTGCCATCTGCGGGCGATGGTCTGGATTGACAATCGTGGCAATGATGTTACCGCCAAAGGCGGGGCGAATCTGATACAACAGATCCTGATACGTATGTTGCGTCTTGGCATCCGTGTGGTCACCAATCTCGAGCTGCGTGCAATCGGCCGTCAAGCCACTGTGCAGGGCCGACGATACGCGCGGCGCGAAATCTCGACCCACGCAGGTAGCTCCGAAAAGCACGATCTGCGGTTGCTCGTCTCGGATCAGTCCCGTCAGCACAGCCGTATGAGGCAACGTGCGGAAGGGTGCAAAGATCGGATCGTCGGCCACCCAGACCGTATCCACCCCATAGGGTGCCAACTCTGCTTCGATGCCCTCCAAATCGGCACCGACAACGACCGCTTCGAGCTTGACATCCAGACGGGTAGCCAACTCACGGCCTTTGGTGAGAAGCTCCAGGCTGACATCGGCCACCCTGCGCCCCTCGGTCTCTATATAGACAAAAAGATTATTCATGTGTTTGCTGCTTTACATTAACCGATCGTATGGGCGGCGATCAACTCCCGGATCAGCCCCTCCATCTCGCCATCCTCGGCCGTCAGGCGTTTCGCCTCCTTGGCCTGGAAGACCACATTCTCAATCCGCTTGACCTTCGTCGGGGAGCCTTGCAACCCCAGCTGTGTCGGATCGGGATTGATATCTGCAGCCGACCACTCTTCGATCAGCAATTCGGGTTTCTCGGCTACACGTCGGGCCACCATCGACTGCGGATCTGCAGCCACTTCGGAACGGCAACGAGCCGATTTGTAAAACATCAAACGTTTTGCATGACGTGGGCGGCAAGCAGGTGCCGACCCATTGACCGTCACCACCAACGGGATCGGGGCTTCCACCACCTCGACACCTTCGGCTATGCGACGGCGAATCACCAGATGTTGCTCCCCCACTTCGACGAGTTGCTCGGCGTAGGTGACTTGCGGCAAGCCCAGCTTCTCGGCCACCTGCGGACCCACCTGGGCCGTATCACCGTCGATAGCCTGTCGGCCTGCAACGATCACATCGGCCTCGATCTTGCGCAATGCGCAGGAGAGGGCATACGAAGTAGCCAGCGTATCCGATCCGGCAAATTCGCGTCCCGAGAGCAGGTAGCCCCCGTCAGCACCGCGATACATCGCCTCACGGATAATATCGGCCGCACGTTGCGGCCCCATTGTCAGCAGGTAAACCGTCGAACCGGGTCGTTGCTCCTTGAGTGTCAAAGCGAACTCCAGGGCATTGAGGTCCTCCGGATTAAAAATAGCCGGCAGAGCAGCACGGTTGACCGTGCCCTCTGCCGTCATGGCATCTTTGCCAACTTGTCGTGTATCCGGCACCTGCTTGGCCAGCACGACAATGCGAAGATTTTTATTCATATATAATTGTTAATGATGGGTCTTAACAGGCGGAGCCCCCTTACCGCAGGACGGTCTCGTCACGATCCGGACCTACCGAGATGATCTTGACGGGGACACCCGTCTCCTGCTCGATAAAATCGACGTAACGTTTGAAAGCCTCGGGGAACTCCTCGTAGCTGCGACAAGCGCGCAGATCGCACTGCCAACCGGCGAAGTCCGTATAAACCGGCTCTACGCCCTCCTCGATCGAATAGGGGAACTCGGTGGTCTCCACGCCATTGACCTTGTAGGAGGTGGCAACACGGATCGTCTCGAAGTCGTTCATCACGTCTGCCTTCATCATGATCAGCTGGGTCACACCGTTGATCATGATCGAGTACTTCAGGGCTACCAGGTCGAGCCAACCGCAACGACGCTCACGGCCCGTCACGGCACCAAACTCATGGCCGATGCGGCGCAACGTGGCACCCGTCTCGTCGAAAAGCTCGGTCGGGAAGGGACCACTACCTACGCGTGTGCAATAGGCCTTAAAGATACCGAACACCTCACCAATGCGGTTCGGAGCTACACCCAGACCGGTGCAGGCACCTGCGCAAACCGTATTCGACGAGGTAACAAAGGGATATGAGCCGAAATCGACGTCGAGCAACGTACCCTGTGCACCCTCGGCCAGCACACTCTTGTCGGCTTTCAGGGCGTTATTCACAAAGAACTCGCTGTCGATCAGGTTAAACTGCTTGAGGTACTCTACGGCCTCAAACCACTCCTGCTCGAGCGCCGTGATGTCGTACGTGTAGTTCAGGCTCTTCAGGATCGCCTCGTGGCGTGCCTTGGCGCGGGCATAGATCTGCTTGAAATCGGGGCTCAACAGATCGCCTACGCGCATACCGTTGCGGCTCACCTTATCGGTGTAGGTCGGGCCGATACCCTTACCCGTCGTACCGATCTTGGCGCTACCCTTGGCAGCCTCATACGCTGCATCGAGCATACGGTGCGTCGGCAGAATCAGGTGTGCCTTCTTCGAGATCGAGAGTTGCTTGGTCAGATCGTGACCACTCTTGGCCAACTCTTCAGCCTCGAGACGGAACAGAATGGCATCGAGTACCACACCGCCACCGATGATATTGGCCTTGCCACCCTGGAAGATTCCCGACGGAATCGAGCGCAAGACATACTTCTCACCGTTAAACTCCAACGTGTGGCCGGCATTCGGGCCACCCTGGAAACGAGCCACAACCTCGTAGTTCGGAGTCAGTACATCCACCACTTTACCTTTGCCCTCATCGCCCCACTGCAGGCCGAGGATCACATCTACCTTTTTCATTGTATCTTTTTAAGTCTATGAATTTGCACAAAAAAACTGCAAAAAACATTTTGCAGTCAAAAGTAAGAAAAAGTTTTGATATAGCCGAATTTTCGCCGAAAACTTTTTTCACCATTTTATGAACAATCGCACCCCACTCAACGCATAACCAGCACAGTAGGAGACTCATAGGCGATCTGCTGACCTGCCCGATAATAGAGCGTTGCGAGTTGGGCATTGCCCCGCACATCGGCCTGCAACGAGCCGCTGCAGAGCGAGAGGTCGAGTGTCGTGAAGCCATTGGCGCGTGCGTCGAGCTGGCGCAGCGAGCCATTCGAGGCCAGATCGAGCCGTTGCAGGGCGTTGTTAGCACAATTGAGCGATTCGAGCGAGCGCAACCCGTCCACCTCCAGCTGCATGAGTGCATTATTCTGACAAGCAACGGCTTCCAACTCGTCACACGGCCGCAAATCGAGCCGTTGGAGCCGATTCTCCGAGCAGTCCAACCGACGCAGATGGACAAAGTCGTCCAGCTCGTCTAACGAGGCGATTCCGCGACCCGAGCAGTCAATCTCGACCACCCGTTCGGCCTCATAGCGCGAAAAACGGCCGTCACCATTCAGGTCATACGTCTCGATGCAATAGGCCATAAATGAGGAGTCCGAGAAGGTCAGATAATCGCTGCGTTTACGATCATCCTCATCCCCCTCGGCCATTCCACATCCGGCCAGCAAGAGCAGCATCCAGGCCGCTCCTCGGCACCAATTATAGTTGTTAGATATCCACATCGTCCTCGGTCGAGACGCCCATGTCGGCAGCTTCGGCCTCATCCTGCAGCTCGTCGGCTCCCTTCAGGTCGTCGTCGTAATAATCCTTATCGTCGTCTTCGTGGGCCTTGTCGTCGATCTTCACATCGATCTTAACCAGGTAGGAGATCTCCTCCGTCTCGTAGGGCACGGCGTAGAAGAAATCGCCATTGGGCTTGTCGATACGCATCATGGCATCGGTGAAGCCAAGCGGATAGAATTCTCTCACGGCCTCCTGCAATTCGGGCGTGAGGTTGTTAAAGCTCGTTACGAGACGTTTTTTTGCTGTATTCGGTTTTACCATATCAAGTGTGTCAAAATTTTCTGCAATTATACGCAAAATTTACTTATCGCAACACATCTCGATTTTTTTTTTGCATTTTTTTTGTTTTAGATGGCTTTTCCGAACAAAATCCGTACCTTTACCGAGAAAATTGTCCGAGTTCATGATACGCCAACAGATCGAAACGCTGCGACGCACCCTCGAGTTGCACAATTATAAATACTACGTAGAGAATGCGCCCGAGATCTCCGATTTCGAGTTCGATCGTCTCATGCACGAATTGCAGGCGTTGGAGGAGGCTCACCCCGAGTATGCCGATCCGAACTCCCCCACACGACGTGTCGGCAGCGACCTGACCAACGAGTTCCGTTCGGTCGAGCATCGTTTCCCGATGCTCTCGCTCGGCAACACCTACTCGCTCGACGAGCTGCATGAGTTCATCGAACGCATCGAGCGCGAGGTGGGACAAGCCGAGTATGTCTGTGAGCTCAAATTCGACGGTACGGCCATCTCGCTCACCTACGAGGAGGGGCGGCTGTTGCGTGCCGTTACGCGTGGTGACGGGCGTCGGGGGGACGACGTAACGGAGAACATTCGCACCATCCGCACCATTCCGCTGACCCTGCAGGGCGAGGAGTACCCCGCCTATTTCGAGATTCGGGGTGAGGTGTTGATGCCCTATGCCTCGTTCGAGAAGATCAACCGCGAACGCGAGGAGCAGGGCGAGGCCCTCTTTGCCAATCCGCGCAATGCGGCCGCAGGCACCCTCAAGCAACAGGCTTCGGCGGTCGTGGCACGACGCGGCTTGGACTGCATACTCTATCAGTTGGCCGGTGAAAACCTCCCCTTCGCAAGCCATACGGAGGCCTTGCACGAGGCTGCACGCTGGGGTTTCAAGACCTCCGATGCAGCGCGGCTGTGTCATACGCGCGAGGAGATTGACGCCTTCATAGCCTATTGGGACGAGGCTCGCAAGGGGTTGCCCTTTGCCACCGACGGCATCGTCATCAAGGTCAATGACTTCGCTACACGTCGTCGGTTGGGCTTCACCTCGAAGGCTCCGAAATGGGCCGTGGCCTATAAATTCAAGGCCGAGCAGGCCCTGACCCGCCTGGAGAGTATCGACTACCAGGTGGGGCGCACCGGAGCCATCACGCCCGTAGCGAACTTGGCTCCCGTGCAGTTGGCCGGTACGACCGTCAAGCGTGCCACGCTGCACAATGCCGAGCAGATTGCCCAGCTCGATATCCGCGTGGGCGACATGGTCTATGTCGAGAAGGGCGGTGAGATCATCCCGAAGATCACGGCTGTCGAGCTCTCACAACGCTCGGCCGAGAGCCAGCCGCTCCAATATATAGAGGTATGCCCCGAATGCGGCACACCGCTGGTCCGCTACGAGGGCGAGGCGAAGCACTACTGCCCCAACACGAACGGATGCCGTCCGCAGATCATCGGGCGCATCATCCACTTCATCCGTCGCAAGGCGATGGACATCGAGGGGTTGGGCGAGGAGACCATCGAGTTGCTCTACGACAACCACCTGGTCGAGCATATTGCCGATCTGTATCGGTTGCAGGCGGTGCAGTTAGCTCCCCTGCCCCGATTGGGTGAGAAGTCGGCCGAGAACATCATCCGGTCGATTCGCCGTTCCAAGGAGGTGCCCTTCGAGCGGGTGCTCTTTGGCTTGGGCATTCGCTTTGTGGGTGAGACAACGGCTCGCTACTTGGCCGACCACTTCCGCACGCTCGAGCGATTGATGGAGGCCTCGCGTGAGGCGTTGGTCGAGGCCGAGGAGGTGGGCGAGAAGATTGCCGATGCGATCCTCGAATACTTTGCCGACGAGCGTAACCGCGCCATCATCGAGCAGCTGCGTGAGGCGGGTCTGTCGTTCGAGGCTACGGCGCGGCAGCAGGCCTCGGAGGCCCTGGCGGGCAAGAGTTTTGTCGTCTCGGGAAAGTTCTCCATCGCCCGTGAGGAGCTGAAGGCGATGATCGAAAGCCACGGCGGGAAGAACCTCTCGGCCGTGTCGGGCAATGTCGATTACCTCGTAGCCGGTGAGAAGATGGGCCCCGAGAAGCGCAAGAAGGCCGAAAAATTGGGCATCCGCATCCTCTCCGAGGAGGAGTTTATGGCCCTGATCGCCGAGGGCGAAGCTGCCCGACCAATGGCAGCAGCCGAGGAGGGCGCACAGGCCGCGCAGGAGGTCGCAGCCGAGGAGGCAGGAGCAGCCAAAGAGCTCGCAGCCGAGGAGGTTATCCCCGCGCCGTCTGCCACCGACAAAGCCCCGATCGCGGGGGAGGCGGTGCAGGGCTCGCTGTTTTAAGTTGAACAAGAAAAAACGTACAAGATATGCTAAACCACAAACTTGCAGGCGTAGGTGTCGCCATGATTACCCCCTTTACGACCGAAGGACAGGTCGATTATCAGGCTTTAGGCGAGATGGTCAATTATGTCATTGAGGGCGGTGTCGATTACATCGTAGCCCTCGGTACGACGGCCGAAACGCCCACGCTCTACAACTCCGAGCGTGCCGTCATTGCCATGTACACGGCCCACAAGATCAACGGTCGCGTGCCGTTGGTGATGGGTTGCGGCGGCAACTCGACCTCGGAGGTATTGGACCAGCTGCGCGAGTTCGACCTGCGCGGTGCGGATGCCATTTTGAGCGTTACGCCCTACTACAACAAACCCTCACAAGAGGGTCTTTATCAGCACTTTAAGACCGTAGCCGAGCATTCGCCGCTGCCCGTCATCCTCTACAACATTCCGGGGCGTTCGGGCGTAAACATGACCGCTGAGACGACGCTGCGCTTGGCGCGTGAGATTCCGAACATCATCGGCATCAAGGAGGCGTCGGGCAATTTAGAGCAGATGCAGCAGATCATCGACAACCGTCCCGAGGGTTTCCTCGTGCTGTCGGGCGACGACGGCATTGCCATCGACCTGATGGAGCGCGGAGGCGACGGGGTGATCTCCGTGGCGGCCAATGTCTTCCCGCGGCTCTTCATGAACTGCATTGCGGAGGCCAAGCGGGGCGACTATGCCGCAGCACGTCGCATCTGGCAGGAGGCTGACATGGAGGATGCCGTAGCGGCTCTCTTTGCCGAGGGCAACCCTGTGGGTGCGAAATGTGCCCTCTCGGTGATGGGCAAGATCGGCCCGACGATGCGTCTGCCGCTCGTTCCCGGCTCGGAGCAGTTGCGTGAGCGGTTCAAAATGCTGATCGAAAAATACGATTTACACTAACCGCTACGTTCTCATACAAACAAACCAACGAATTTGTACCGGAACATGAGACGATTGCTTGCCTTGCTGCTGCTCTTCGTGGGTCTGAACCTCGCTACGGCCGAGGCCAAAACGCCCGTCGAGGAGGATATCTTGGAGCGGATCACCGATTCCGCTTCGCCCTACTATTACCCGAAGCTCTTGTTGCGCCTCGAGCAGGGCGATCCGACCCTTTCGGACGAGGATTTCCACTACCTCTACTACGGCTATGCCTACCAAGAGAGCTACAAGCCCCTGGCCACGAATCCCGACATGGAGCGCATGTTAGAGCTGCTGACGGGACTCGACCCCGACCATGCCGAGCGCAGTCGGATCGAGGAGCTGATCATCGCCGCCAACGGAGCCCGCGAAAGCGACCCCTTCTCGCCCCAGGTGCTCAACGTGCTGACCTACGCCTACGAGCAGTTGGGTGACAAGGCCAAAGCCGAGCAGTGGGCACGCGCCATGAACGGCGTCCTGCGTGCCATTGTCGCCTCGGGCGATGGGCTGACGCAACGCACCCCGCGCCACATCCTGATGTTCGACCACGCCCTCTCGGTGATGGCTGCCGAGGGCTATCCGCACGGCAAGGCCCGCATCGTGAGCCGCGACGTGGAGTTCATCCCGCTGGCCTCCTCCTATGTCATTGATGGCAAGAAGCGCAAAGGCTTCTACTACGATTTCAGCCGCATCTATCGCAACAAGCCCGAGGGCTACACCTACAAACGCGATCGCACGTGGCAGTTCAATAACCTCAAACCCCGCGAATATAAATAACGAATCATGAAGAGATACCTTTACACCCTACTCTGCACGCTGCTCTTGGCCGTGGGTTGCTCGAAGAGCGATGGCGACCCCACGCCTCCCGAATCGCAGGTGGCTGAACAGACCCTGCTGATGTACTTCCCCTGGTCGGGCAACCTGACCTCGTTCTTCCTGACCAACATCGAGGACATGAAGAGCGTCATTGCCAAAGGCACGCCCGAGAATTGCCGCGTGCTGGTCTTCCTGATGCAGTTTGGCACGGGCAACGAAGAGGCCGGCAAATTGATTGGCGATCTGTTTGAGTTGGTTGAGGAACAGGGCAAGGTGGTGCAAAAATACCACAAACACTACCTCGAACCGGCCATCACGACCACCGAGGGCATCCGCACGATCCTGCGCGACGTGCAGACGATCGCTCCGGCCAAACGCTATGCGATGACCATCGGTTCGCACGGCATGGCCTGGCTGCCCGCACAGCCCGAGACGAGCACGCTCAACGTCGAGCCCTCCTACGCCTCCGAAGCGTCGCATGCGGAGTATTGGGAGCAGACCACGCCCGACGGCCTGCCCATCACCCGCTGGTTTGGTGGCACCTCGGAGCAGCACCGCACCGACATCTCGACCTTGGCCGAGGCGATCGCGGCAGCCAACATCCATTTCGAGTATATCCTCTTCGACGATTGCTACATGTCGTCGATCGAGGTGGCCTACGAGCTGCGCCACGTCACCGACCACCTGATCGCCTCGCCCAACGAGATCATGGCCTATGGCTTTCCCTATGCCCAATGTGGTCGTTACATGATCGGGGAGCCCGACTACGAGGGCATCTGCCGCACCTTCTACAACTTCTATTTGGGCTACGTGGATAATTATGGAGTGTCGCGCCCCTACGGCACGATCGCTGTGACGCGCTGTGCCGAGCTGGAGGGGTTGGCCCGTGTCATGCAGCAGATCAATGCCGCCTCGAAGGGGGTGCAGGTCGATATCAACACGATCCAGCGCATGGATGGTTATCATCCGCAACGCTTTGTCGATTATGGCGACTATGTGCGGACCTTATGCAGCGACGAGCAGCTGCTGACCGCCTTTGAGGTGCAGTTGGAGCGCACCGTGCCGAGTGCCTGCCGTCGTCACACGCCCCGTTTCTACACGCAGAATGGCACGATTCTGATCGAGACCTTCACGGGACTGACCACCTCCGACCCCTCGACCAGCGAGCTGTGTCTCTCGAAGGATCAGACCTCGTGGTGGAAGGCGACGCATTAGAAATTTAGAATTTAGAATTCAAAATTCAAAATTATTTTTTTGGAGAATTACAAATTACATTACATTACAGGGGGTGCCCCCTGTAATGTAATGTAATTTGTAATTGGAGGCGAAGCAGGCCAAATTCAAAATTTAGAATTTAGAATTCAAAATTTAGAATGAATGATAGGAATAATAAAAGTTATGGGATTATAGTCTAATGACTTATAGGCATTCTCATTATTCCTATTATTCTTATAACTCCCTCTATATCAGCGGTCGTTGGAGAGGCGTAGCCTAAATTCAAAATTTAGAATTCAAAATTCAAAATGAATTATGGGAATAATGGGAGTTATGGGAAGGCTGTCTAAAGCCCTATAAGCATCCGCATGCTCATTATTCCTATGATTCTTATAACTCCCTCTATATCAGCGGTTATTAGAACTTCCAGCACAGACGGTCGTTAGAATCACCCCTCAAGTCCTCCCTTATCAAAGGGAGGATTTAGGAGGGATTGTAGGTATTAGTAATATTAGTAAGTGGAGGCGAAGCCTCCCTTTGGCAAAGGGAGGATTTAGGAGGGAATGTGGATATCAAGCGGAGGCGCAGCCTCTAATTACAAATTACATTACATTACAGGGGGTGCCCCCTGTAATGTAATGTAATTTTGTAATTCAAAAAAATAATTTTGAATTCTAAATTCTAAATTTTGAATTTAGACTACGCCTACTCGTAGAGACCCGCCTTGAGGCGCGTGACCTCCTCCTTGGTCAGGAAACGCCAAGCGCCACGCTTGAGGTTCTTCTTCGTCAGTCCCGCATAATAGACGCGGTCGAGCTTGGTCACCGTGTAGCCCAAGAACTCAAACATACGGCGCACGATGCGGTTGCGGCCCGAGTGGATCTCGATGCCCACCTCCTGCTTGTTGTCCTTCAGGTAGGAGATCTCGTCGGCATAGATCTCGCCATCCTCGAGCGTGATACCCTCGGCCAAGCGGTCCATGTCGGCACGCGTCAGGGGCTTGTCGAGCGTCACCTGGTAGATCTTCTTTTTGCGGTACGACGGGTGCGTGAGGGTCTTCGTCAGGTCGCCATCGTTCGTGAAGAGCAGCAGACCCAACGAGTTCTTATCCAATCGCCCTACGGGATAGATGCGCTCCGTGCAGGCATTCTTGACCAGGTCCATCACTAACTTGTCGGCATGCGGATCATCGAGCGAGGTGACATAACCCTTCGGCTTGTTCAGCACCAAGTAGACCCGCTTCTCTCCCTGCAGACGCTCGTCGTTGAACTTCACCTCGTCCGTAGGCAGCACCTTCGTGCCCAACTCCGTCACCAGCACCCCATTGACCGTCACCAGCCCGGCTGTGATCAGGTCGTCAGCCTCGCGGCGCGAGCAGATGCCCGACTGCGCCAAGAACCGATTCAGGCGCATCTGGCCCGTCTGACGCTCGGGGTTGAACTTCGGGTAGTGTTGCGGACGCTCGTCCGAGGCCGTATAGCTACGCTTCGGGGCACCCTTGCGACCCTCGAAGGGCTTGCCTCCGAATCGCTTGTCACCCGCAGGACGCTGCCCATAGGGCTTCTCGCCCGCAGGTTTCTGACCGTAGGGTTTGCTGCCCCCGCGCTTCGGTCCAAAGGGCTTGCGCTCCTCGCGTGCACCGCGCTCCTCGAAGAGCGGACGGTTATCCTCCGAAAAATGAGGATTGTACGAGGCACGCTTGGCCGGTTTTGCCGTACGCTCCGAACGATTAAAGTCACGTTCCGTGCGATTGAAGCTGCGCTCCGAACGATTAAAGTCGCGCTCCGGGCGATTAAAATTGTTGGTCGAACGCTTGGCATCGCGCTCGAAGCGTCCACCCTCCGAATGCTCGGTGTGCGGACGACGCTCTACGCGCTCGGTGGCGGCCGTCACGGTGCGCACCCGCTTATCACGTCCGAAACGCGACAAGGCCGAGCTTGAGTCGTTGAATTTCTTTTCCATCTTATGCTATTAAATTGCTGATTTGCGGCTGCAAAGGTACGTTAAATTTTAGGAAAAACGCACATGCCGACCGCCCAAATTGCAAAATACGACGAAAACTTGCTACCTTTGCGTCCGAAAGAGATAAGACAAATTCAAAATTTAGAATGTAGAATTTAGAATTATTCCGCTTATAATTCATGTTGAATTTTGAATGCTACATTTTGAATTTAGGCAAAGCCGTATGCAGATCAACCGCGCCATCATCCGTTTAGCCGTTCCGAACATCATCTCGAACGTCACCGTTCCGCTGATGGGCATCGCCTCGACCGCCATAGCCGGTCATTGGGGCGCAGATTCGGCCGCCACGATCGGGGCATTGGCCATCGGAGCCTCGATCTTTAACTTTATCTATTGGAATTGCTCCTTTGTCCGCATGGGCACGAGCGGCCTGACGGCGCAAGCCTACGGCGCCAAGGATTGGGCCGAGTGCACCAACATGCTCATCCGTGCGCTGCTCATTGCCGCGGCGATCGGTGTGGTGCTCCTGCTGCTGCAGTGGCCCCTGGGTGAGTTAGCCCTCCGCATCATGCAGGGCGACGAGATGACACGCGCCTACTTCTTTGCCCGCATCTGGGCCGTGCCTGCCGGCATCCTGCTCTTCGGCTTCAACGGCTGGTTTACGGGCATGCAAAATGCCGTGATACCCATGGCTACGGCCATCGTGGTCAATTTGGTCCACATCGGCTGCAGCTTCCTCTTCGCCTTCGGGCTCGAGCAGGGCATTGTCGGCATCGCCTACGCCTCGGTGCTGGCGCAATACCTCGGTGTAGCCCTCTCGTTGTGGCTGCTGTGGTACAACTATCGCCACCTGCTGACCCGCATCGACTGGCGGAGGGTGCTGGCCATAGAACCCCTCAAGAGCTTCTTCCGCATCAATCGCGACATCATGATTCGCACGTTGTGCAACGTGATCGTCTACACCTTCTTTACGGCTGCTTCGGCACGCATGGAGGACAAGAACCTGCTGGCGGTCAATACCTTGCTCATGCAGCTCTTCACGCTCTTCTCCTACATGGCCGACGGCTTTGCCTATGCCGCCGAGGCCCTCACGGGACGATTCATCGGGGCACGCGACGGCTACAACCTGCGTCGTTGCATCAACCGTTCGATCCTCTGGAGCGTAGCCATCGCCCTGCTCTTCGTCGGGGGCTACGTCGCGGGATGGCGGGAGCTGCTGTCGCTCTTTGTCGATCACAGCCAGCCACAAGCCGAGCAGATCATCGAGCTGGCAGGCAGCTACATCGTCTGGATCATCCTCGTGCCCCTCTTCTGCGCCGTGCCCTTTGCCTTGGACGGCATCATGATCGGGGCTACGGAGAGCCGTGTGATGCGCAATTCGATGCTTTGCGCTGCGGCCGCCTTCTTTGTGCTCTTCTACGGAGGAGAGCCACTCATCGGCAACGATGCCCTCTGGGCCGCCTTCACGCTCTACATGATCGTGCGCGGAGGGTGTCAATACGGCATGACCCGCCGCCTGAAGAGCCTCTACGAAAAGGTGAGTTAGCGGCGGAGGCTAAATTCTAAATTCTACATTTAATCTCCGTTTACCTTGACCCGCTGCCAGGTGAAACCCTCGATCTGCGAACGGTCGCAGGCAGGTTGCTCGGCACGGATGGTCAAATCCTCAAACCGGAAATTCGAGAGACGGTATTGATCCTCCGCAGGCCGCACATTGAAGAAGGTCTTGCAGTCGATCTCGCAGCGACGCATCGTGATATGGTCGCCATACGACATCGGGGGATCCTTCCGATCCTTCAGGTCGAAGAACTGCGTCCAGGGGCGGATGTAGAGGAACGAGCCGACATTGCCCCGAATATCCTCCACGGTGATATACTCGTAGTTCTGCGGCGTATCGGGGCGCATCTTGAGCCACAGCAGGCGGTTGGCCTCATCGACCCGAATGCGGCGCAGGATCACGTTGCGGTTGTGGATCGACTCCGAGCCGCAGGTCAGGCAACTATGGCAGAAACCGAAGGTGCAATCCTCGATGATGATCCGCTCATTGCTGCCGTTGTTGGGGTCTTGGTCTGCCCAGGGGCCTTTGCCGCCCTTGAGTGCCACGGCATCGTCATTGACCGAGAGATAGCACCCCTTGACCAGCACATCGCGGCAGACATCCAAATCGAGCGCATCCGAGCTGGGTGCCTTGACCGGTTTAGCCGGTGCAAAGAGGGTCACACCGACCACCTTCACCCGCTCCGAGCGGTAGATATGGCAGGTCCAGAAGGGCGAATTGCGCAGGGTGACCCCCTCGATCTGCACATCCTCGGCATGGGAGATGTAGACCAGGCGGGGACGCTGCTCGTCCATGTTCGTGCACTTCCGATTCCACTGCCGACGCAGCCAGAAGGCGCGCCAATAGCGCAGGCCGTTGCCGTCGATAGCCCCCTTGCCCGAGATCGTGAAGCCCCGCACACGATCGGCATTGACCAGGGCGGCAAAGTACTTCACCGACTGCCCCTCGATGCGCGTATCGACAATCGGGAAGTCGGCAACATCGTCGCTACCCTTCAACACCGCCCCCTCCTCTAAATGGAGGTGCGTGCCCTGCTTAAAGAAGAGCGCACCGCTCAAAAAGACCCCTCGGGGGATCACCACCACACCACCACGCTCGGCCGCACGGTCGATGACGGCCTGCAACCGCGCGGTCTGCAGCAACGTGCTATCCTGCTGCACGCCATAATCGGTCACCACGAACCGCTCACCGAGCGTCGCCACATCCACCGGCTGCACCTCCGAGAACCACTTCGAGATCGGCGTACCATCGGGGAATCGGTCGCCCGCAGCAAAGCCCATAAGGGGCAGGATCATCCACAGAAAGAGCATCTTCTTCATACGCACCGCAACTAAAGTTTATAGACCTCCGAGCCGGCCAGGAGGAAACATCCCGTGCCGTAATCCTCAAAGTCGGGTTTCGCGTCGTAGGCCACCGGCTGCCCATCTTTGGGCTCTTTGCCCGTGCCCTGCACATAACCGAGGAAGCCATTCGGGTGAACCGCCTCGCGGACCATGGCGTTCCATGCCTTCACGACAACGGGCAGATACTCCGCACGATCCAGCACTCCGTTGTTGATGCCCCACGCCATGCCATAGACGAAGAGGGCCGTACCGCTCAACTCCTTGCCGCCAAAGTGCGAGCCGTCATGCAGGCTGACATTCCAGAAGCCATCCTCGCGCTGGCACGCCTTCAGGGCCTTGCACATCGTGCGCAAATCCTTGATATAGAGGTCGCGGTGGGCAGCATCCGCAGGCAGCTCCTGCAAGACGCGCACCAACGCAGCCACCACCCAGCCATTGCCGCGCGACCAATAGCAATCCTCGCCGTTGGGCTCTTTGTAGGGCGGCACAAAGTCCTTATCGCGCCACCAAAGCCCCTCCTGCTCGTTGTAGAGACCTCCGGCCAACGTATTGCGGCTCCAGGCATACATGGCGTAGGCCTTCTCGTAGTAGCGCACATCGCCCTGCAACGTGCCTAACTTGACCAAGACGGGCATACCCATCTGAATGGCATCAATCCAGGTCCAATCCTCGACCTGGGGCGTATTGACCAACATATTGCACAAGGCGAGGGTCTTACGCAGGCGTTCGGGCTGCGGCTCAAGGCGATACAGATCGATGTAGGTCTGCGAGCAGCAGTAGTTGTCGGCATTGCGCGTTGTCGTATCGTCGCGGCGCATGCCCCACTTGTGGAAGTCGGCCCAACGCACGGCATAATCGTAGTAGCGATTGTCGGGACAGATCGCATAGAGGGCCATCAACCCCTCGTAATAGACCGCGCGGGTCCAGATGTTCGACTCATAGACCTTCTTGCGCGCATAGTAGGGCATCACGGCCGTCGGATCGGGATACTTCTTGAGCATCAGGTAGTCATTCACACGGCGCGTGACCTCCAAAATCTCGGCACGCGGCGGTAGCTCCTGCGCACCCACCGAGGCGGCAGCAAAGCAGAGCAGCAACAGCGATAATAGGCTCTTTTTCATTGGTTTATGCTTGTTTCAGTTTTGCGTTTCGTAGTGAATGGGCGTCAGCGTGACCCGACTGTTCAACCCCGAGGGGTCGGTCGGCCAATCGCCAAACGAGAAGCTCTTCTGCCCCGTCACGCTGGCGATGTTGGCATCCTTGAAGATGCGCCACTTGATGCCCTGCCGCTCCATCTCGGCAATGCGGTTCGACGGGAGGTTCGTCACCTCAATCCGCAGACGGTTCTCCCCGGGGCGAAGATAGTCGCCTACCCGCACCGCAAAGGGGATGGTTGTCAGCGTAGCCACCCGCTCACCGTTGAGCCACACCTCGGCACTCTCGCGCACGTCGCCCAGGTCGAGCAGCCAATCATCGGCCTCATGGGCCGTGTCATCGAGCCTAAAGCGCACCTCGTAGCGTGCCGTAGCCTGGTTGATGCGGGCACGCGGATCAGGCAGCGCGGTCCAGGCGCAGAGCGTGTCGATGTCGAAGCGCTCCGCGATGGCAGGCGTCGATTCGGGGAAGGAGAGCTGCCACCCTCGGTCGATCACACGCGGCTCACCCCGACGGGCGATATAGGGCCACCAGCGTTCGTACTCGATCGGCTCGGCAAAGGTCTTGAGGATCAACGACTCACCCGGTCGTAGTTGCAGCTTCACCTCCATCGTCCCCTCCGCGTTGCGACGGGTCTGTGCCCTCCCCATTTGCCCCGTCATCGGGTCAAAGATCAGCGCCGCCTCGGCATCGGTAGCGAGCCTCACCCAGCCGTCAATAGGGCGGTTGCGGAGCATCGAAAGGAGGTAGTTGTAGCCGCCCACCTCGTTCCTGCGGCGGATCATCGTGCCGCCCAACTCCCGCTTGAAGGGCTCGGGACGAATGCCGGCCGCTTGGCAGAGATCATCGAGCGTCGAACCCGTAATGATCCGTCCGCGTCCCTTGCGATGCACCTCGACAGTCGAGAAGTCGGTATCGGCAGGGAGCTGATGTCTTAAACGTGCAAATTGCGGTCGTTCGGCAAGGCGTCTCCACCCCGGCACATCATCGGGATAGTGCTCCGCAAAGAGGATCGTTGCCCCCTGCTTGGCGAGCGAAAGCAACTTGGCCAGGCTCTCGGTCGGCATCTTGTGGCAGGCGGGGATCAACAGCGCACGGTAACGCGCACCGCCCTCCGAGCAGATCACGCCCCGCTCTACGCGGAGTGTTTGCAGGTAGCGGTCCGAAAGGTAGTCGGCATCGTAGCCCGCAGCGACCAACGCATCCATCGTCGCCTTGATGTGGGGCATCGTGCGGTCCATCTTGTGGATATCGAAGATCAGGAAGGGGTTTCCCTGCTGCTCATGCCAAATATCGTACTGCGGGAGGTAGAGCAACAGCTCATTATCCGGCTCACCGGCCGCAAGGAACGACTGGCATCGGGCTATATAGTCGGCCAAAGGGCGCACATCGCGCCAAAAGGCCGCCGTAGGGCTCATATTGATCGAGGCATAGAATCGCCAAGCAGGGAACTCCGCCCCCTTGGGTGAGTAGGGCGCACCATGAAAGACGAGGTGATTCACCCCCGAGGCCAACATCTGGTCGATCTCGGGCTTGCATTGCGAAAGGGAGGTGCGGAAATGCTCCGTCAGCCACGTCAATGCCTCGGCCGAGGTGGTACGTTTACCCGTAAGGTGGGCAGCCGACGAGGCAAATTTCAAGACAGCCGGTGTGCCGTCGTTGGGTTTGCGGATCGAATCGTAGCGCAGTTGTGGCAGGTCGAACTCCGAGCGTCCGAACGATTCGCACTCGGGAATATCGACCGCTGCGTAGATATCAATCAGGTTGGCCGGCGATCCATGCGCCTGGTTGCGCGTGACGGCTCCGTGTCGATGTGCCCACGCCGTCCAGGGTTGCGTGAAGTTTTCGAGCAGCAACTCGGTGAGCGTCTCGCGGTAGTCGCTCACGATGCGGGCCCGACGGTCCGAATCCCCCTCCCCATGGAGCTCGGGCAGGCAGTCGAGCAGCGAATAGCCGTTGCGGGCGAGGAATGCCGCAGGAAGTTTGTCGTCCCAACTCGACCCATAGACCTCGAACGAATCGTTGAACAGGGTCTTGGGATAGGCTACTCCACTCTCTGAAAAGGCGCGTTCAAATCGCCCCAAATAGTGATACAACGCACTACTGTCATAATGGTTCATGACCAACCCCGCACCACCCGGCGCAGCACGCTTCACCTTTTGGCGCGTACGCCCCGAGAAGAGGGCATAGATCGTCCACTCGGCCGTATCGGGGGCACTCCAAAGGAGTCGGTTATTCGGGTCTACCCGATCCGTGATGTCGATCTGCCGATCGCCCGCAACAGCCTTGACAGCCACCAGCTTGGCCACATCCTGTTGTTTGGGATCGCTCGGCCGAATCTGGTGCTTAAAGGGCTCTTCTGCCGCTAACGGCCACCGCTCGATGATAAACTTCTGTGCCGAGTGTTCGTAGCCGACCTGCGGACCACCAAAGGGCCACCCCGTGCCATTATTCATATCAATGGCCACACCCAACCGTTCGCCCTCTGCAAGGGTGTGGCGGAGCATCTCCATCCACCGGGGCGAGAGGTAGTCGATCTCGTTGGCTTCACCACCCTGCACGCCATAGATCGGGGTGATCTCCACGCCACCGAAGCCCTGCTGGGCAAACGCTTCAAGGTTGTAGGTCAAACTCTCCCGATCGACGGCACTGCCCAACCACCACCACCGCACATAGGGACGATGAATCGTCTCGATCGGATACCACGCCACCTGCTTGGCAGTTTCCGTAGGCTTGGAGGCAGGCATGGAGGCCTCTGCCGCAGCATAGCCCACGACACACGCCCCTAACGCGCAGATCAATCGACCGAGATACTTGCTCATACTCTACACCCGTAACATGCGACCCTGCCACGGCACGATCACGAGTTAAAATTACACAAAAAATATGAAAGCACCAACTAATTCTGCGCCGAGTCGGGCCCTCACATATAAATTACATTACATTACAGGGGGCACCCCCTGTAATGTAATGTAATTTGTAATGGGACGGATCGCCCTCTACCCTACTTGCTCGTGCGGAACCAATCCACGTCGATCCAGCCGCCGTCGTTCTTCAAGATCGAGGCATCGGTGTAGTAGCCCACCTTCGCACCGATCCAATGGCCGGCCTGGGCCTCGAACTCCTCGCCCAGCTCGTGGAACTTCTTGCCATCCTTGCTATAGGCAAAGCGGCAGAACATGCGGGGCTGCTCGCCCTTATTCCACACTTGGCGGATCTTGCAACGGAAATAGACCTCCACGGGCTTGCCATCAGCCGCATAGGGCTGCGAGGCTACCACCTGCTCGGCCGTATGCTTGCGCATCGCATCGGGGCAGCGACCCTGCTCAACCACGATCTTACCCTCCTGCAGACGCAGACCGATCGTCGCGTAGTCGTGACCCATGATGATCAGACCGGCACGATCACCCTCATACGAGGGGTTAAAGCGCAGCTTGGTCGTCGCCGTATAGGTCGGGGCGTTGATCTTCTGCAACAGCAGGTTGCCGTTGTCCGACAGGTTGTGCCACTCGGCATCGTGAGCACGGCAATAGAGGCGAATCTCTCCGGCCGAGGGGTTCGTGAACATCCAACGCACCTCGGGGTTGGCATGCCACTGCCACTGCAGACCCAGCCGATAATCTGAGAACTCATCGCTATCGGCCGGTGTCTTCACCGCCGAGGCTACCTGCGTGGCGGGCTTGCGATAGCTCTGCACCGGCTCACCAATGCCGTTGCCGTCATAATCCTCGCCCATCGTGCACCAATCATCGTCCGTCCACTGCATCGGTTGCAGGTGGCAGACACGTCCGTAGGCATACAGATCGACAAAGTGCATGAACCAGCAATCGCCCTTGACATCCTCGACCCAACCGCCTTGGTGCGGGCCCGGAATACCGGTCGAACCCTCCTCCAGCACGGTCTTGATCTCATAAGGCCCATAGGGCGAACGCGAGCGCAGCACCACCTGCCAGCCCGTCTTCACGCCACCGGCCGGAGCAAAGACATAATACCAGCCATTGCGCTTGTAGAATTTCGGGCCCTCGATGGTCGGGTGACCACCATGGCCGTCGAAGATCATCACCTCGGGGCCGATGATCCGCTCGCCATCGGGCGAGAGCTCGGCTACGGTCAGCACACTCTTCAAACCGGCACGCGAACCGGCCCAGCCGTGTACCAGGTAGGCCTTGCCATCCTCGTCCCACAGCGGCGAGGTGTCGATGATACCCTTGGCAGCCTTCACCAGATGGGGCTCGGTCCATGCGCCACGCGGATCCTGCGTCTTCGACATCAGAATACCACGATCCGGATCACCCCAATAGACATAGTACCACCCATCGTGGTAGCGGATGCAGGGTGCCCACACACCATCGCCATGGCGCGGCTTATCAAACTTATCGTAGGGAGGCTGATTCACAAAGACATGGTTCACGATCTCCCAATTCACCAAATCGGTCGAATGGAGAATCGGCAGACCGGGTACACAGTTGAACGACGAGGCGGTCAGCCAATAGTCGTCCCCCACGCGAATCAGGTCCGGATCCGAATAGTCGGCATACAAGACCGGATTCTTATACTTTCCATTGCCCAAATCGGGCGTCCACACCGTCTGTGCCGAGGCTGCGGCAGCCATCAGCACCACGAGGCTCAACGTCAGTAGTCGTTTCATTATTCGTTCAGGTTAAAGGTTCCATCCCACGGCCAGCGGTATTGCTCCGAGCCGACCTTGATAGCAAAAATCTTCTCCAGGGTGTAGTCAGCAGCCTGCTCGTCGGTCAGCTCATGCGACCAAGGCACGCGCTTCGAGCGATCGGCACCCGGACCGTAGCACTTATACTCGGCATAGAACGAACGCTCCTCGCGATCCTTCGCGCCCCAGTTGTGCCACCCCTCGGGGCGAATCTGCTCGGGCATGTAGCACTCGATCCAGACCGTGCGACCGGTCGATTTCCAGGGGCGACCCAGGTACATGGCCGTCACTTCGGGAGCCGTCGAGATGCGGCAGTTGCGGAAGATGTAGCCATAGATCGTACGCTCGGCCGTCGAGGCTGCCGTGATGTAGCTGTTCTGCTTGCAGTGAATCTCGCAGTTGTCAAAGACCGTAGTCGAGGCGCCGAAGATAAAATCACACGTACCCTCGATGTAGCTGTCCTTGACGTAGATGCGGGCCACGTAATCCTTCGTGAAGAAGGTATCCTGGTTGCCCAGCAGGCGGCAATTCTCGATGCGGATGCGGTCGCCACGCGTCTCAAGAGCTACGGCCTGACCCACACGGCCTGCCGAGTTCTCGATCGTCAGGTTCTCCATCCACACCTCATCGGCCTGCACCGACATCGTCCAACAATCGTAGGTGGACATCGTGTAGCCATCGACCGTCTTACCCGAGTGGTCGTCCCAGACGATGCGTACATCACCCTCGCCCACGATGTGCAACTTATCCTTATAGACATCCACGGTCACCTTCTCTTGATAGGTACCCTCCTTGATCGTCACCGTACGCCACGTGGTCGGCTTGGAAGGAAGAGCGTCCAGACACTCCTGAACGCTCGTAAAATCTCCTCCGCCGTTGCAATCGACCACCCACTCCGTCTTGGGCGCACTCTGGCATCCCACCAGCAGCAACGCCGCATAGAGCAATCGTTTCATCGGCTCAAGGGGCATTAAAGGGTCACACCCGTTTTGAAGATAGCGATCTCCTTGAAGCCCGTCTTCTCGTGCTTCAGCGGCTCACCATTGACCGTAGCGATGATCTTCTCGATCAGACGCTCCAGCACCACCTGCGGCTCCTCATCCTCGACCATCGTACCGGCATTGAAGTCGATCCAGTTGGCCTTGAACTGCGAGAGCTGCGTGTTGGTCGAGATCTTCATCGTCGGCACAAAGGCACCAAACGGCGTACCACGACCCGTCGTGAAGAGGACAATCTGGCAACCCGACAAAGCGAGCGACGAGGCGGCAACCAGGTCGTTACCCGGAGCCTGCAACAGATTCAGACCATTCTTGACGATCGGCTGGCAGTAGCTCAACACATCGACTACCTGCTGGGCACCACCCTTCTGTACGCAACCGAGCGACTTCTCCTCGAGCGTCGTGATGCCACCCTTCTTGTTACCCGGCGAGGGGTTCTCGTAGATCGGCTGATCGTATTTGCGGAAGTAGCCCTTGAAATCGTTGATCAGGCAGACCGTATTCTCGAAGACCTCCTTGTTGATGGCACGGTCCATCAGGATCGTCTCGGCACCGAACATCTCCGGCACCTCCGTCAGGATCGTCGTACCTCCCTGCGCGATGAGCCAGTCCGAGAACAGACCCACCAGCGGGTTGGCCGTGATGCCCGAGAAGCCATCCGAACCACCACACTTCAGACCGACACGCAGGTAGCTCAACGGCAGCGGCTCGCGCTTATCCTCGCGCGTCTTCTCGACCAGCTCCTTGCAGATCTCGAAGCCCGTTGCGATCTCATCCTCGACCTCCTGGGCGATGAGGAACTTCACACGCTCCTCGTCCCACTCGCCGATCACCTCCTTGAACGAGGCGATCTGGTTGTTCTCGCAACCCAGACCCAGCACCAGCACCGCACCGGCATTCGGGTGCTTCACCAGCGCAGCCAACGCATGCTGCGTATTGGCATGGTCCTCGCCCAGCTGCGAACAGCCGTAGTTGTGCGTATAGACACGTACGTCGTCCAGATGCGAGCAGTCGCACTCACGCTTCACGCGCTCGGCAATCGCCTGTGCCTGACCATTGACGCAACCCACCGACGGCACGATCCACAACTCGTTGCGGATACCCATCGTATTGTTCTTGCGCAGATAGCCCATCACCTTCAGATCGTCCCGCTTCGGGTAGTCGATCGTATAGCTCTTATGGTCGTAGGTGTACTCCAGGTTATCGTGCAGATTGGTCTTGAGGTTATGCGAGTGAATCCAGCCACCCTGCTTCACCTCCTCGGTGGCGTGACCGATCGGATAACCATATTTGATGACATTCTCACCCTGGGCAATGTCGCGCAAGGCGAACTTATGGCCACGGGTGATATCCTCCAACAGCGTGATCGCCTGACCGTCGATCTCCACCACCTCGCCGGCCTTCAGATCATCAGCGATGGCTACTGCCACATTATCGACAGCATTGATTTTCAGAAATCTTTTCATCTCAAAAGTTTGTGTTTTCAGGGTTTAGCAAAAGAGGGGCGATGTGCGCTTGCGTGGCACTCGCCCCTCGATTGAACATCTTATGAGCTTAAATTATTTGCGGGAGGGAATTTCAAGGCTTGCGCAGAGGCTCAACGCGGAGCATACTGTTTGTATGTGAGCAGTTGAGCAGCAAGCGTAACGCAGAAATTACCCACGCAAAAATTTAGGCCAGGAACTTCTTCAGGGCTGCAGCCATACCCAGTTCCTCGATATCCTTCAGATACTTGGCAACAGCGGGGATGAAGCCCGGAACCTCCGAGAAGTCCACGGTGAAGATACCGCTCTCCTTGACGATCTTGGCTACCGTACCCTCCAGATCCTCCGAATTCCAGTTCTCGCGGATGTAGGCCACGAACTCGGCCGTATCATCGGGCTCGAAACCGCTCTTCGGGCTGTAGTAAGCCATCAGGGCAGCGAAGGTCATGCACTCGTGCTCGGCTACCTTGCCGGCCTTGAACCAGTTGTCCTTGACCGTCGGATAGTTGCGAGCCTCCCACTTCGAGAGCGAGTTGAGCGAGATCGACTTCAGCATGTGCTTGATATAGGGGTTGTAGAAACGCTCCAGGATGCTCGATGCGAAGGCCTTCAGCTCCTCCTGATCCTCCTCGATCATCGGGATCACCTCCTCGGCAACCATGTCGTTTACGAACTTCTCGATATCGGGCGTATTGAAGGCATCCATCACCGTCTCGCAACCCATCAACAGAGCCATCGTCACCATACCGGTGTGCGAACCATTCAGGATGCGCACCTTCTTGTCGCGGAACTGCTTGATCGAGGGCATGAAGATCACGTGCAGACCTGCCTTATCGAGCGGCAGCTCCTCCATCACCTTCTTGTAGCCCGGACCACCGATAGCCCACAGGTGGTACAACTCGGCCTTCACTACGAGGTTATCGTCGAAGCCGACCTCCTCCTTGATCTCGTTGATCGTATCGCGCGGGAAGCCCGGAACGATGCGGTCCACCAACGTATCGCAGAAGTGGCAGTTAGCCTCTACCCAGTCGATGAAGTCCTGACCCAGCTTGTGGTACTCGGCATGCTTGATCACATACTCATGCAGCGTCGAACCGTTGTTCTCGATCAGCTCGCAGCAGATGATCACCAGACCCTTCTCCGGATCGCCGTTGAAGTGCTTGAATCGCTTGTAGAGCAAAGCCGTCATCTTGGCGGGATACGACTTCGGCGGGCAAGCCGTCAGATCGTCACCCTCCTCGTAGCGGATACCGGCCTCGGTCGTGTTCGAAATCGTGATCTTAAGCTCGGGCGAGAGGAAATACTGTTCATACTTGGCATACTCCTCATAGGGGTTGAACGAATCCATCACGCTCTTGACCATGCGCACATCCTTCTTGGGCTGCTTGTTCTCGATACCCTCGAGGTATACGTGGTACATGTTGTCCTGCTCGTTGAGCATCTCGATCATCTTCAGCACCTTCTTCTCGGGGTCGATGATCGGCTGGCAGATAGCCACACCCGAATTCATCACGCCCTTCTCGTTGGCGATGTCGATCTGCCAATCTACGAAAGCACGCAGGAAGTTACCCTCACCAAACTGAAGGATCTTTACAGGACGCTCGACCTTCTCTACGGTCGATTTATTGAGTTTCTGAATCATTTTGTTTGCGTTATTTAAGAGATACTTTTTTGCTTATTTAACCACGATCGGCTTGTGCTTCGGCACGAGCGACTTCATGATGCACCAAGCCAGCAGATAAGCCACGGCACAGATGCAGAAGATGATCATATAACCGGCGGGCTTGCCCTCGAAACCGAGTGCCTCCATCGGAGCCTCGACGATCGTACCACCGATCTCCTGAACTTTATCTACCATAGCCTTTGTCACCTCATTCGAGGTCAAGCCCTCGGGTCGCAGATACGCAACACCCGTGACGTCTGTGATCGACTTGGTCGAAAGTTCATAAACCGTATCATTACCAGGCATAGTGAATGCACCGGCAGCCTTCGTGAAGAGCATACCAGCGCCCTTGTTGATCAGGAACGAACCGATACCACCAGCCATGGCACCAATACCCGTAATCGTAGCAATGGTCGATTTGGGGAACATATCACCCGTGGTCGAGAAGATATTAGCCGACCAAGCCTGGTGACCCGCACCGGCAATACCGATGATAAGAGCGGGGAACCAAATCGAGATATCCTGCAACGGCTGAGCGAAGAGGGCCAACAGCGGGAAGAAGGCAAAGATCAACATGGCGCGCATACGACCTGCATAGGGCTCCATACCCTTTTGCTCCACAAAGAGCTTGGGCAGATAACCACCACCGATCGAAATCACCGTCACGATCAGATAGAGTACGAATACCAACACCTTACCCAACGTGGTATCCATACCGTAACCCATCTCCGAGAAGTAAGCCGGAGCCCAGAACAGATAGAACCACCATACACCGTCAGTAAGGAACTTACCGGCAATAAACGACCAGGTCTGCTTGTAACCAAAGCACTGCATGAAAGGAATAGCCTTCTCCTCCGTAGCTGCAGCCTCTGCCTTCGGAGCATCCTTCTCATCCTGGAGAATGTAATCCAACTCGGCCTTATTGACATGCTTCGACTTCTCAGGCTTCTCATACATATAGACCCAGAAGAACATCCAGATAAAGCCCAGTGCACCGATGATAATAAAGGCCATCTCCCAACCCCAAGCCTTAGCCAGAATCGGAATCGTCAGCGGAGCTGCCAGAGCACCAACCGAAGCACCTGCATTAAAGAGCGAGGTTGCCAACGCGCGGTCCTTCTTGGGGAAGTACTCGGCCGTCACCTTGATGGCTGCGGGGAAGTTACCGGCCTCACCCAACGCCAAAATGCCACGACATACCAAGAAGAGCCATACACTCACCGTAGCAACAGCCACAGCAGCATCACCCGTTAATTTAATCATCTCGGCTACCGAGCCAATGCCCTCCATCTGCATGGTCACCCAGCCGCAACCAGCGTGCATACAGGCACCCAGCGACCAAACACCAATGGCCCACAAGAAGCCCTTCTTCGTACCCATCCAGTCCACGAACTTACCGGCAAAGAGGCAAGCGCAGGCATAGAAGATCGAGAAGAAGGCGGTAATCGTACCATAGTTATCATCGTTCCAGTGGAACTCCGGAGCGATAAAGTCCTTCCACGTCAGCGAAAGCACCTGACGGTCGAGGTAATTGACCGTCGTAGCAACGAACAGCAGCAAGCACATCCACCAACGCCAGTTCGTCATCTTCGAATTGTTTTGCATAATGTTGTTTATCAGTTAATTTGGTTAGATTTTCTCAAGCATTACTTCGCACGAATCTCAGCGATGATGTCGAGGCACTCGCGGCACTTATTGGTCACATACTCCCAATCCTCGGCCTTCACCTTGTCGCCCGGGAAGAGCTTCGAGCCCATACCTACGCAATAGACACCGGCCTTGAACCACGACGTGAGATTCTCACGGTCGGGCGATACGCCACCCGTCACCATGATCTTCGACCACGGGCAGGGAGCCATCAGACCCTTCACCATGTTCGGGCCATAGACATCACCCGGGAAGAGCTTCGTCAGGTCGCAACCCAACTCCTGTGCCTTACCAATCTCCGATACCGTACCGCAACCCGGGCAGTAGGGAATCGAACGACGGTTGCAAACCGGAGCGATCTCGGGGTTGAAGAGCGGACCCACGATGAAGTTAGCACCCAGCTGGATATAGAGCGCAGCCGTCGGAGCATCCACGATCGAACCGATACCCAACGCCAGCTCGGGGCACTCAACAGCTGCCCACTTAACCAACTCACCAAAAATCTCGTGTGCAAAGTCACCACGGTTCGTGAACTCGAAAGCGCGAACACCACCCTCGTAGCAAGCCTTCACGACCTTCTTGGCAACCTCTACGTCCTTGTGGTAGAATACGGGCACCATACCCGTCTCGCCGATCTTCTTCATCACGGCGATTTTATCAAATTTTGCCATTTTGCAAATGCAGAATTTAGAATGTAAAATTCAAAATGAATAATATAGATAATAGGTATAACGAGGGGATTTCAAGGCTTGCAAGCTCCGCAAAGCGCAGCATACTGGTGTATGTGAGCATTTGCGGAGCGATGCGTAACGTAGGAATCACCCGTTAGACATATTATCTCTGTACGCGGCCATTCGCATTACCACCGGCCAACGACTCTACCTCCTCAACCGAAACGAGGTTGAAGTCGCCGTTGATCGTGTGCTTCAACGCCGAGGCAGCCACAGCAAACTCGAGAGCCTCACCCTGGTTGGGCTTGGTCAGCAGGCCGTGGATCACACCACCCGAGAACGAGTCACCACCACCTACGCGGTCGATGATCGGGTTGATATCGTAACGCTTCGACTCGTAGAACTCCTCACCGTTGTAGATCATAGCTTTCCAGCCGTTGTGCGTAGCCGAGAACGACTCGCGCAGCGTCGAGATCACATACTTGAAACCAAACTCCTTGGCCATCTGCGTGAAGATACCCTTGTAGCCCTCAGCATTGGTCTCGCCACCCTCTACGTCAGCATCGGGTTTGAAGCCCAGGCAAAGCTCGGCATCCTCCTCGTTACCGATGCAGACATCGACATACTGCATCAGCGGGCGCATGATCGACTGTGCCTTCTCCTTGGTCCAGAGCTTCTTGCGGAAGTTCAGGTCCACCGACACCGTAACACCGTGACGCTTGGCAGCCTCGCAAGCCAACTTCGTCAGCTCGGCAGCCTTATCCGAGATAGCCGGCGTGATACCCGACCAGTGGAACCAATCGGCACCCTCCATGATGGCATCGAAATCGAAATCAGCCACATCAGCCTCGGCAATCGACGAATGAGCGCGGTCATAGATCACCTTCGAGGGACGCATCGAAGCACCCGTCTCGAGGAAGTAGATACCTACACGGTCACCACCGCGAGCGATGAAGTCGGTCTTCACACCATACTTACGCAGTGCATTGACAGCCGACTGGCCGATCTCATGCTTCGGCAGCTTCGTCACGAAATAGGCCTCATGGCCATAGTTTGCGCAGCTGACAGCCACATTGGCCTCGCCACCGCCATACACCACGTCGAACGAATCCGACTGAACAAAACGCGTGTTACCCGGCGTCGAGAGACGCAGCATGATCTCACCTAAAGTTACGATTTTCATTGTTGTAGTTTGTTTGAGTTATTAGAATTTGAAATAATTTTTTGCATTGCGGTAGCAAACACCCTCAACGATCTCCTTACCGATGAAATCGATCTCCGATGCGGGCAGCAGACCCTGCTCGATGTCGTTACCCAGCAGGTTGCAGAGCGTACGGCGGAAGTACTCGTGACGCGGATACGAGAGGAACGAACGCGAGTCGGTCAACATACCCACGAAGCGGCTCAACAGACCCAGCGTCGAGAGGGCATTCATCTGCTTCTCCATACCGTCCTTCTGATCGAGGAACCACCAGCCCGAGCCGAACTGAATCTTACCGGCACCGTAGCGGCCATCCTGGAAGTTACCCAGCATCGTAGCCACCAACTCGTTATCGCGCGGGTTGAGGTTGTAGATGATCGTCTTGGTGAGCTTATCCTGCTCGTCGAGCATGTTGAAGAACTTCGACATCTTCTTGGCCACCGTGAAGTCACCGATCGAGTCGAAGCCCGTGTCGGGACCCAGCTGGCGGAACATACGGCCGTTGTTGTCGCGGATAGCACCGTAGTGGAACTGCTGCGTCCAGCCCGTCTCCCAGTCCATGATGGCGAACTCGACCATCATTGCGGTCTTGTACTTGAGGATCTCCTCCTGCGTCAGCGGCTGACCGCCATAGACCTTCAGGAAGATAGCGTCGATCTCCGACTGGGTGTAATCCTCGGCATAGAACTCCTCGATACCGTGGTCCGAAAGGCGGCAACCCACCTCCTCGAAGAACTTATGACGTACGCGCAGCGCCTCGATCACATCCTGGAACTTCTTGATCTCAACACCCGACACCTCGGCCAGCTTGTCGATGTAAGCCTTGAAGTTGGCGGGTACCTCTACGGCCATGGCCTTATCGGGACGCCACGTAGGCAGCATCTTCACCTTGAAGCCGTCGGCGGCCACCTTCAGGTGGTGCTCCAGCGAGTCGATCGGATCGTCCGTCGTGCAGACCGTCTCCACGTTGTAGTGCTCCATCAGACCACGAGCGTAGAACTCGGGCTGCTGCAGCTTCTCGGTGCAGACATCATAAATCTCACGAGCAGTCGAGGGATTCAGCAGTTTCTCAACGCCAAAGGCGGTCTTCAGCTCGAGGTGCGTCCAGTGGTAGAGCGGGTTACGCATCGTGTAGGGAACCGTCTCGGCCCACTTCTCGAACTTCTCCCAGTCGGTCGTATCCTTACCCGTGCAGAAACGCTCGTCCACACCGTTGGTACGCATGGCGCGCCACTTGTAGTGGTCACCCTCCAGCCAGATCTTCGAGAGGTTGTCGAACTTGTGGTTCGAGGCCACATACTCGGGAATCAGGTGGCAGTGATAGTCGATGATGGGCATCTTAGCCGCATGCTCGTGATAAAGACGCTCGGCTGCCGGCGTCTGCAACAGGAAGTTGTCGTCATTAAACTGTTTCATAAATCTATGAGGTTGGTTAATTATTGTTACACATTTCAGCATGTAAAGTTAATATATCTTTCCGAAAATTACAACCCAAATCCACACGAATTTCAATAGAATCTTTGCTAAAGTGTAGTTATTTTTGCGAAATAATTGTAATTTTGTCCATCAACGATGCTAAACAAACTAAAAACAACGCTTATTATGAAAAAAATTACCCTTCTGTTGTGGGCTGCCGCCTTGGCTGCCTGCACTTCGGAAACCGCCATGCAGGTTTCGATCACCAACCCTACACCCTCCGAGCGTGACGACGAGATGGTTGAGCTCTCGTGGGCCTCGATTCTCGAGAAACTGCCCGAGGCTACGGCCGAGAATATCGTAGTCTATAACGATGAGGGCGAGGAGATTGCATCGCAGGTGATCTACCGTGGCGAGGAGGCTCCGCAGGCCCTGATCTTCCCCGTTGACGTGGATGGTGGTCAGAGCGAACTCTTCACCCTCAAGACGGGTGTACGCAGCGTGTATGAGCCGAAGGCCTTCGGTCGTCAGGTGCCCGAACGCTACGACGACTATGCGTGGGAGAACAACCTCTGCGCCTATCGTCTCTATGGTCCCGCCTTGGAGACCTCGCCCGAGAAGCTCATCACGCCGGGTATCGACGTATGGGTGAAGTGCACCGAGAAGCTGGTCATCGACGAGTGGTATGCCAAAGGCGACTACCACCACAACTACGGCGACGGCATGGACTGCTACAAGGTAGGCCGCACGCTGGGCGGTGGTGCTTCGGTGCCGATGGTCGATGGTAAATTCTGGCCCATGGAGCACAACTACGCTACGGCACGCACGCTCGACAACGGCCCGCTGCGCACGTCGGTCGAGCTGACCTACGTCGGTTGGGATGTAAACGGCGTAGAGGTGTCGCTCGTCAAGACCATCACGCTCGACGCTGACGACCGTTTCAACAAGATGGAGAATGTCTATACGGGCGACTTCGAGACGCTGCCCATTGCTGCCGGATTCGTCCGCCACGACGTAAAAGCCACCCGCACGGGTGCCGGCTGGGCCGCTATGGTCGAGGCTGTATCGGATTCGAAGCAGCCGGAGGTCGATGGTGACATCTACCAGGCCATCGTACTGCCCGGAGCTCAAACCGAGGCCGATCTGCTGGGTCACACGCTGGCCGTGATTCCCGTAAAGTCGGGTGAGAAGATGACCTACTACAGCGCATCGGGCTGGAGCCAGGGTGGCGTAGAGGATATGGAGGATTGGTTAGAGGAGATCGAGGATCTGCAGGCCAAACTCGCACAGCCGCTGACCATCACGATCCAGTAGGCACACATCGCCACACACAAGAAGGGGCTGTCCAACCTTTGAGTTGCGACAGCCCCTTTCACGTTATACCCAGGCGATTTCTACTACAGGAAAACGATCCCGCTTAAAAGAGCTTTTTCTTGGAGGGTATCACCACAAAATCCTTCAGATAGAAGGGTTCAAAATAGGCTATATCCTCGAATTGTTCGGCCTGATAGGCCTCCTCGGCCAGACGCACCAAACCGCGCGCCGACGGAGCCACATCCACCTGCACGGCATCTGTCAGCACCTCGCAACACTTCTTCGAGCCATTTCCGAAGATCACGAACGGACGGCCATCACCGCGCAGTGCAGCAAAGCTCTCGGCCGTTACCACCTCGGCCGTCACCTCACTCTCGGCCTCTCCTTCGGCATTGAATTGCTGCGTATAGACCTCCATCCGTCGAGCATCGACCATCGGACAGAGGTGTGCCTCCGACCAACGCTCCACATCCAAAATACCCGCCTCGTAGTCCTCACGAGCCACCTCGGTCAGCGCATCGAGCGATCCGATGGCAATCAGCGGCTTGCCCACGCCATAACACAACCCTTTGGCAAACGAGACACCAATGCGCAACCCCGTATAGGAGCCGGGGCCTTTGCCAACGGCCACCGCATCCAGAGCTTCGGGATGCAGTTGCTGCTCCTCCAACAATTCATCGACAAAAACAGCCACCTGACGGGCATGATCGCGCCCCTCGTCACTCTCGCGCAGGGCCAAAAGTTCCCCATCGCGGGCCAAAGCGACCGAGCAGATATCCGTGCCGGTCTCAATGCAGAGTATCAATGCCATAAACCTATTGTTTATCTGTAATTTTTCATTGCCTTATCCATCTCGCGCTTCGCGTCGTTGCTCTTCAGATACTCGCGCTTATCGTAGGACTTACGACCACGCGCCAGACCGATCACAATCTTGGCCAATCCCCGTTCGTTGAGAAACAGACGCAGACCCACGATCGTCAGACCCTTATCTTGCGAGGCACGCTCCAGCTTAGTCAGCTCACGAGCCGTCAGCAGCAGCTTTCGATCGCGGCGCGGCGTATGGTTGTTGCACGTACCCCAAGCATACTCGGCAATATTCACACCGCGAATCCACAATTCACCCCGATCGAAGTAGCAATACGAATCGACCATCGAGGCCTTGCCGGCACGGATCGACTTGATCTCCGTCCCGACGAGCACCACACCGGCAATCCACTCTTCGAGGATCTCGTAGTCGAACGTGGCTCGTTTATTTTTAATATTTATCTTTTTTTGCTCTTTCATCACACAAAACGGCACTTAATTTGCACTTTTCGTCCTTCAGAGATGGGTATCGGGTCAAGGTAACTAATTCTTTTATCTTTGATATGTTTTACACATCTTTCTGTTTATTTTCTGTTTGCACACGGTATGCGTAGTGATACGTATACGCTCCGAGGCTCATCTCTGGGGCTGTCCGACCAACCACGTCGCGACAGCCTCTTTTTTCTTTTGAGGTGCCCCTGCCGTACCTGGCAGATCACCTCACATACTCCCTGCGGCAATCACCCCACATACTCTCTGCGCCCCCCGCTTACAAAATCAGGCGGTCCATCTTCCGCGAGATGATCACCTTCACCTCGTTGAGCTGCGTCAATTGGCGGATGATCTCCATCTGCTCCTCCTCCGAGCAGTTTCCGGCCTTCAATTTGGCCTGTTCGTCGCGAATCATACGCTCGATCACCTTCGATTTGAAGAGCGTAGCCGCACGCGGCACACCGGCAGATAGAATCTCCTCGTTCGTCTCAACCCGAATCTCCTTCTGCCGCCACAATTCGCTGGCCGTATAGTTCTCATCGATGGTCAGCAACTCCACCGCCTGGTTGCACACCTCCGGATCCGGATGGTTAATAAAGGGCTGCACCGGGATCTCCACCCCCACCCCGGCCTCACGCCACATCGTGCGATAGAGATCCAGAATCTGGTTCTTCTGCGGATTGGTAAACTTCAACCCATCGACATCCAACTCTCCAAAGATAAACTCGGCCACGTTGTAGGCTATCGTCTCGCGACCCTCGGTCACCTCGAACGACAGATGGCCATACTTGAGCAGGTATTTAGCCAACTCGGACTCCAACGCCTCGATCGAACTACCCGCCTCAATCGGGCCAATCGGCCGACCTGCAGACTGCTGCGGCACCGACTGCTCGGCACGCTGCTGGGCCATCTGCCGGCGCAGAAACTCATCCGACTGCCGATCGCCGGTCGAGGCCAACCGTTTCCGGGCCACCTCCCCTATGAGCACCTGCTCCTCGATCTGCATGGCAGAGGCGCACTCCTTGATATAGACCGAGCGGCGGATCGAATCGGGAATACGGGCGATCGACTCCACCATATCGCTGATGGCTGCCGACTTGCGGATCGGATCATTGCCCGACTCGCCCATGAGCCGTTTTGCCTTGAACGAGAGGAAATCCTGCTCATGGTCAGCA
The DNA here is from genome assembly GCA_017437045.1 of Alistipes sp. Lineage (GTDB taxonomy): Bacteria > Bacteroidota > Bacteroidia > Bacteroidales > Rikenellaceae > Alistipes. The sequence goes on along the minus strand of JAFSBY010000002.1, from coordinate 2,012 downwards.
ATATATTGGCGCACCTGATCGGCCGTATGACGTCCGGCAAAGGTGTCGGGGTCATCCCCATCGGGCAACAAGACAATGCGCACGTTCAGCCCCTCCTGCAGCACCAAATCAATACCGCGCATAGCGGCCTTGATACCTGCCGGATCCGCATCGTAGATGATCGTAATGTTGTGTGTGAAGCGAGCCAAGAGGCGAATCTGCTCGACCGTGAGCGACGTACCCGACGAGGCCACGACATTCTCAACCCCCACTTGGTGCATCGAGATGACATCCAGATAGCCCTCGACCATGATGGCGCAATCCTGCTGCTGAATGGCTCGCTTGGCGAAATAGAGACCGTAGATCTCATTCTTCTTGCTGTAAATCTCACTCTCGGGCGAGTTGAGATATTTGGCCACCTCCTTATCCGAGCGCAATGTGCGGGCTCCGAAGGCCACCACGCGACCCGAAATATTGTGTACGGGGAAGATCACGCGGTCGCGGAAGCGGTCATAGAGCGACCCATCACTCTCGCGCTCCTTCGACAGACCGGTCGAGACTAAAAACTCCTTTTTATAGCCCGCCTTGAGGGCATCCTGCGACATCCGATCACCTCGCGAGGGGCAAAAACCAAGCCCAAACTTACGGATCGTGGCATCGGTCAGCCGACGCTTTTGGCGGAAGTAGCCCATACCGACCGAAAGACCCTCGTCATCATTGCGCATGTAATTGACGAAATAGTCGGCCGCCCAACCATTGACGGCAAACATACTCTCGCGGTCGTTGTTGCGGCGCACATCCTCCTCGGTCTGTTCGCGCTCCTGCACCTCGATATTGTAGCGTTTGGCCACCATCTTCAGGGCCTCGGGGTAGCTCAAGCTCTCGTGCTCCATTAGGAAGGTCACGGCATTGCCGCCCTTGCCACATCCGAAGCACTTATAGACGCCCTTGGCCGGGGAGACGATAAACGACGGGGTTTTCTCGTTGTGAAACGGACAGCACGCGGTATAATTGACGCCCTTGCGTTTGAGCGTCACATAGTCTCCGACAATATCAACGATATTGGCCGCGGCATAGATTCTATCAACAGTTTCACGATCGATCATAGGGCTACAAAGATAGTGAAAGCCGAGCGCAATGCCAAAAAAATAGGCGAAAAATCAGACGACAGAAAACGCGTTTAGCCATTTGCCGCCTCCGCAGGAGGTGAAAGTGGCAAAAAAGTATGCGCACGTGAGCTTGCTCATAGGGCGGATACATTTTTGCTACTTTCGGATTGCCATGGGCAACGAAATGGCTGAACGCGATCGGAATAGTGCTGCATGGAAGCCTATGACCTGGCATTGCCGAGGTGCATCCTATCTAAACCGAGCGGCGCATGCCGGAAGGCTATGCGGAGCGAAGGTAAAGATAGAGCCCCAAAAAATTCAAAATGTAGAATTCAAAATTCAAAATGAATTATGGGAGTATAGTCCAAAGACTTTATGTCTCCACAATCACATTATTCCCATTCTTCTTATCACTCCCATCCTACCGGCGGCCATTAGAATCGGCGCATGCCGGAAGGCTATGCGAAGCGAGGGTAAAGATAGTGTCCTAAAAAATTCAAAATGTAGAATTCAAAATGCAAAATGAATTATGGGAGTATGGTCCAAAGACTTTATGCCTCCACAATCACATTATTCCCATTATTCTTATAACTCCCATCCTACCGGCGGCCATTAGAATCGGCGCATGCCGGAAGGCTATGCGGAGCGAAGGTAAAGATTGTGCAAAAAAATTCAAAATGTAGAATGCAAAATTGAAATTAATATGCTCAAGGTGTACACGGAATTTCATCTAACTCTCACCCAGCATCCCACAAAGATACCAATCATCCCAATAATATCCAAATGCGTATTAAATAATTTAACTTGGTGATTTATAGAGAATTAGAGAGATTAGTAAGAACTTATTAAGAGAATAATAATAAACATATAGCTGGGAACAATCTCATCTATTGAAATGGTTACCAATAAGATAGATTATTTTAG
>JAFSBY010000010.1 GCA_017437045.1 Alistipes sp. | reverse complement strand
CCACGGATGATCTCGTTGGTGATGGCTTCGCCGTTATTCACGGAGATCTTCACCACCGCGGTGTCCTGGCCTGCATACTCGAAGGTTACGGGATAGGTGCTGTCAGAGAGGATATAGTGGCTGTCGGTTGCGATTTCCTTGACGTACACCTTTGCGCCTACGGGCAGATCGGTCACGAATACCGCCTTACCGTTCTCGTCGCAGGTTACGGTTTCAATGAGACCGTCCTTGGGGATGACCTTGCCGTCAGCTGCGGTGATGTCCTCAGAGGCATACAAGCCGAACTTGACGGAGGTGATTTCGCCATTCATACCGATACCGTATTTCTCGTCTTGTTCCAAGACTTTGGAGAGGTCGATTTCCACCTTCTGTCTTTCATTGACGAAGGCTGCGGAGGTGGTCGTGATCTTGATCTCCTGTCCGGCGTAGGTCAGCTCTACGGTGACGGTATCGCCGTTCAGAAGCATACCGTAAGGTGCAGCGATCTCACGGATTTTGAATTTACCGAGGAACAGCGGCTCGGTGGTAGCCGTACCGTCTGCGCCTGTGGTGATGGTGGCAACCACGTCGCCCTTCTTATAGCGGAGCGTTCCGTCGAGGGTTACCACATCTTCGGCGGCAGTGATCTCATAGACCGCACCTGCCAAGCCCTTGATCTCATACACAGGCTGATATGCGCCGTTCTGCTCCACCACAGAGGAGAAGACCTCACCGGTCTTGGTGATGATAATCGTTCCTTTCTGCGGTTCGTTCTCCTTGACTACCTTGACGATGGTGATGCCGTTTTCATCGGCAGAGTTTTCCTCAGTCACGTCAAAGTAGATAGGAGTAGCATCGAGGACATAACCGTGGGGTGCCTGAACCTCTACAAGGTAATAGCCCTTGCCGTAAGGGAGCTTTTCGGGTGTGAGGAGCGTACCGTTCTCGTCGGTATAGAAGGTGTCGATCACGGTCAGTGTCGGGTAGGTGTAGCTCATGGTTACGAGGCTGCCGTCGGGTGCGTAGATCTGAAAACCTGCTCCCGCATAAGGGATGGTCTTGCCCGTAGTGCTGTCGGTCTTGACCACGTGGAGATAGGACTCAAAGTTGGAGTTGTTAATGAGATAGCGATAGATCTCACCATCCTCACTGACGAATACCTCAAAGGGATCGAGCAGTTCACGGCCGTCCCAACCCTTGATCTGTCTTACCACGTACACGCCGTAAGGCAGGTCGATGGTTTCGGCATAGCCGAACTCGTCGCAGGTGAGGATATCTCTCTCAGTGGTTTCGGCGGCTTCATAGCTGCCTGCGCTCTTGAGATAGATCTCAAACATGGCACCGACTTCGGGAGTTTCGATCTTGGTGGAGCCGTCATCGGTATGCTTGATGATGGTGATCTTGCCCTTGATGATATCCTCGTACACGTCGGGATACACGGTGTTCAGCTCAACGGTATACTGACCTGCGTAGGTGTCAATATAATAGACGGTTTCGTCGAGCAGGTATCCCTCGGAGGGGCTGATCTCACGGATCGTCCATTCCACGTTCTCGTAGCAAGGATAGTAGTCGGTAATGAAATATCCGTTCTTGTCTGTCGTATAGGTGTCGATGAGCGCACCATCCTTAAATACGCCGTATACTGCACCTTCGAGGGTAGCATCGCCCTGGGACTGTCCATAGATACCGCCGAGGTCATCGACCATCGCATCGGAGTCAAGGGAGAAAGCCATCGGCATCAGCTCCACAGGAACAAGTCCGCTATCGTCATCATCATCGAAGCCTGCCAAGTCCGCGTCGAGCTTGAATACGTCGGCTCTCCATTTCTTGAGGGCGTTGTGGAACTTGACCTCGGTTACCTTATTCCATTCGATAACCGCACCCTGGCTTTCGGGTACCACATAACGAATAGCGGTATTCACTTCCTCCACGGTGTAATTCTCACCGATGAGGATATCTTCGAATACTGCCACACCGTTCTTGTCAGTAT
>JAFSBY010000009.1 GCA_017437045.1 Alistipes sp. | reverse complement strand
TTACAGTACTTCGGGTGCAAGCGAGATGATCTTCATGTACTGGTCACGCAGCTCACGAGCTACGGGGCCGAAGATACGGGTTCCGCGCATCTCACCCTGATTGTTAAGCAGCACAACGGCGTTGTCGTCGAAACGAATGTACGAACCGTTGGCGCGACGAATTTCCTTCTTCGTGCGAACTACCACTGCCTTCGATACGGCGCCCTTCTTGACGTCGCCCGACGGGGTAGCGCTCTTCACTGCTACGACGATCTTATCGCCGATCGATGCGTAGCGACGCTTCGTACCACCGAGTACGCGGATGCAAAGTACCTCCTTGGCACCGCTGTTGTCGGCTACTACGAGTCTGGATTCCTGTTGTATCATAACTACTTAGCTCTTTCAATGATTTGTACTAAACGCCAACGCTTCGTCTTGCTCAACGGGCGCGTCTCCATGATGCGAACGGTATCGCCCTCCTTGCACGTCTCGTCGAGGCACTCGGCGGCGAACTTCGTCGTCTTGTTCACGAACTTGCCGTAGATCGGGTGCTTCACCTTACGGGCTACTGCAACCACGATGGTCTTCTCCATCTTCGTGCTGACAACCACGCCAATTCGCTCTTTTCTCAGATTTCTTTCCATAGTTGTTCTCCTTATTTAGCGGTTTTTTGGCTGAGAATCGTCAGCATACGTGCGATGTCTCGGCGGTTCTTCTTGATGATCGACGGATTCTCGATAGGCGACACGGCGTGCTGAACCTTCAGCTTGGCCAGCTGTGCCTTCTCGGTCTCGATACGCTCTACCAGATCCTTGGTGGCGATATCCTTGATTTCTGCACTTTTCATATTCGTGTCTCCTTTTTAGATGGCGTTCTCGACGTAATCACGACGAACAATAAACTTAACTTTGATCGGCAGCTTCTGTGCACCCAAGCGGAGTGCCTCCTGTGCTACTGCCAAGGGTACACCCTCAGCCTCGAACAGGATACGACCCGGCGTAACGGGAGCTACGAAACCCTCGGGATTACCCTTACCCTTACCCATACGTACCTCAGCGGGCTTCTTCGTAATCGGTTTGTCGGGGAAGATGCGAATCCAGAGCTGACCCTCACGCTTCATGTAACGCGTAATGGCCTGACGTGCGGCCTCGATCTGACGACCCGTGATCCAGGTCGAGTCGAGTGCCTTGATGGCGAACGATCCGTATGCAAGCTGGTTACCTCTTTGAGCAAGTCCCTTCATACGGCCTTTCTGCATTCTTCTAAATTTGGTCTTTTTCGGCTGTAACATCTTGTTTCTGCTTTAAAAAGGTCCTACTTACTATTTGTTGTTCTGACGACGACGGCCACCACGACGGTCACCGCGATCACCGCGGCCACGACGCTCGCCACGATCGCCCTGAGGAGCCTGGGCCGAAGCACCCTGCATCTCGAACAGATCGCGCTTGCCGTATACCGTACCCTGGCAGATCCATACCTTTACACCGAGGATACCAACCTTCGTCAGTGCCTCCGTCAGGCAGTAATCTACATCAGCACGGAACGTGTGCAGCGGAATACGTCCCTCCTTAATGGTCTCCTTGCGAGCCATCTCGGCGCCACCTACACGGCCCGAAACCTGCACCTTGATACCCTCGGCACCCATGCGCATCGTCGAAGCTACGGCCGTCTTAACGGCGCGGCGGAACGATACACGGCCCTCGAGCTGGCGGGCAATGTTCTGACCTACGAGAACTGCATCAACCTCCGGGCGCTTAACCTCGAAGATGTTGATCTGGATCTCCTTACCGGTGAGCTTCTTCAGCTCCTCCTTGAGTTTGTCGACCTCCTGGCCACCCTTACCGATGATCATACCCGGACGAGCGGTCGAGATGGTTACCGTAACCAGCTTCAGCGTACGCTCGATGATGATCTTCGAGATCGATGCCTTCTGAAGACGGGCGTTCAGGTACTTGCGAATCTTATCGTCCTCGACGATCTTATCGCCGAAATTCTTACCACCGAACCAGTTGGAGTCCCAACCTTTGATGATACCAAGACGATTTGCTATCGGATTAACTTTCTGTCCCATCGTATTACTGCTTTTCTACGGTTACCATTTTGTCAACTACGATCGTAACGTGGTTCGAACGCTTGCGAATGCGGTGTGCGCGACCCTGCGGTGCCGGCTGAATACGCTTCAGCATGCGACCACCATCCACGAATACCTCCTTTACGCAGAGCTTCGTATCCTCCAGACGCTCCGTCTCGTTCTTTGCCTCCCAGTTGGCGATAGCCGACTTCAGGAGCTTCTCCATGCGAATCGATGCCTCCTTCTTCGAATAGCGAAGGATGCCCAATGCCTTATTGATCTCTACACCACGGATGATGTCTGCTACCAGACGCATCTTGCGGGGCGAGGTCGGGCAGTCGCGCAGAACGGCGATTGCCTTCTGCTTCTTCTCAGCCGAACGCTTCTCGGCTGCCATTGCTTTTCTTGCACCCATAGTCTAACTACTTTTTCTTGTTGCCCGAGTGACCGCGGAACGTACGCGTTGCGGCAAACTCTCCGAGCTTGTGTCCTACCATATTCTCGGTCACGTAAACCGGGATGAACTTATTTCCGTTGTGGACTGCGATCGTCTGACCTACAAAGTCGGGCGAGATCATGCTGGCTCGCGACCACGTCTTGATGACCGCCTTGTTGCTACCCTCGGCAGCTGCAATGACCTTAGCCTCCAGCTTCGGGTCAATATACGGTCCTTTCTTTAATGAACGGCTCAT
>JAFSBY010000008.1 GCA_017437045.1 Alistipes sp. | reverse complement strand
TTGATTTGCGTAACAACGCACGGGCCAGCCTCAATGACAGTGCATGGAATATTCTTTCCCTCGGCACTGTAAACGGAAGTCATTCCGATTTTCTTTCCAATAAGTCCTGACATTTTGTTGTCAATTTGTTTGTTATAAATAAGTGAATTGAGTTGCTCAAATTCGTTTTTTGGAGTTTCAGTGGAGCGCAACATGGGCTAATAGTCGTTGTTTTTCGAGTTTCACCCCTCTTCAGGAAGGCTCACTCACCTCCGACCTACACCTATATTATATATGTCCTTCTGCGCGGGCTCCGTCTCTCTCCTTGAGACCTTCGCGCCGAATGGGTTGATGGGTGGGTGGGAACCCCGCTATTGGGGTCCCACTCCCCAATCTATCACACCTTGATCTCAACCTCAACGCCCGAGGGAAGCTCGAGCTTCATCAGTGCGTCGATCGTCTTCGGCGTCGACGAGTAGATGTCGAGGATGCGCTTGTAGGTGCAGAGCTGGAACTGCTCGCGGGCCTTCTTGTTTACGAAGGTCGAGCGGTTAACCGTAAAAATCTGCTTGCGCGTGGGCAGGGGTACCGGTCCGCTGACTACAGCGCCCGTGCTCTTCACGGTCTTTACGATCTTCTCGGCCGACTTATCGACGAGGTTGTGATCGAACGACTTGAGGTTAATTCTAATTTTCTGATTCATATCGCGTTTCTTATTCTAATCCCTTAAGTTTACCACTTGCCTTCTCGATGATCTCCTTAGCAAGACCGCCCGGAACCTCATCGAAGTGCGAGAACTCCATCGACGACGTAGCACGTCCCGACGAGATCGTACGCAGTACCGTCACGTAGCCGAACATCTCCGACAGCGGCACCTTCGCCTTAACGACGCGGGCCGTACCCTTCGACTCCATACCCGTGATCTGGCCACGACGCTTATTCAGGTCGCCGATGATATCACCCATCGACTCCTCGGGCGTCACAACCTCAACGGCCATGATCGGCTCCATGATGATCGAACCGGCCTTCGGAGCAGCGGCACGATAACCGTTGCGAGCTGCAATCTCAAACGAGAGCTGATCCGAATCGACGGGGTGGAACGAACCATCCTTCAGCGTAACCTTCATCGAGTCCATCGGGTAGCCGGCCAGAGCACCATTGGCCATAGCCTGCTCGAAGCCCTTCTGAACCGAGGGGATGAACTCACGCGGAATGTTACCGCCCTTCACCTCGTCAACGAACGTCAGACCCATCTTACCCTCCTCGGCAGGACCGATCTCGAAGATAATGTCTGCAAACTTACCGCGACCACCGGTCTGCTTCTTGAAGACCTCACGGTGCTGAACCGTAGTCGTCAGAGCCTCCTTGTAGTTCACCTGCGGTGCACCCTGGTTGATCTCAACGCCGAACTCACGACGCAGACGGTCAACGATGATATCGAGGTGAAGCTCACCCATACCGCTAATTACCGTCTGACCCGAATCCTCGTCGGTCTTCACCGTGAAGGTGGGGTCCTCCTCAGCCAGCTTGCCCAGGGCAATACCGAGCTTGTCGAGGTCCTTCTGCGTCTTGGGCTCTACAGCCAAACCGATCACCGGCTCGGGGAAGGTCATCTGCTCGAG
>JAFSBY010000001.1 GCA_017437045.1 Alistipes sp. | reverse complement strand
GGGTCTGGTGACCGTTCACCTCTACCGTCCCTTCTCGTAGAAGTATTTCTTTGCTGACGTGCCCAAGACGGTCAAGAAGGTCTGCGTGCTGGATCGCACGAAGGAGCCGGGTGCCGAGGGCGAGCCGCTCTACCTGGACGTAAAGTCGATGTTCTACGGCAAGGAGCTGCAGCCGAAGATCATCGGTGGCCGCTACGGTCTCTCGTCGAAGGATACGACGCCTGCACAGATGCTGGCCGTATTTGAGAACCTGGCCAAGGCTGAGCCGAAGGACCACTTCACGGTGGGTATCGTCGATGACGTGACGAACCTCTCGTTGGAGGTAGGTGAGGAGATCTCGATGGCCAAGCCCGGCACGTTCGAGGGCCTCTTCTTCGGTCTGGGTGCCGACGGTACGGTGGGTGCCAACAAGAACTCGATCAAGATCATCGGTGGTTCGACCGATAAATATTGCCAGGCTTACTTCTCGTACGACTCGAAGAAGTCGGGTGGTTATACCTCGTCGCACCTGCGCTTTGGTGACAACCCGATCACCTCGCCCTACCTGGTGACGACGCCCGATTTCGTGGCTTGCCACGTGCCGTCGTATGTCGATAAGTATGACGTGCTGAAGGGTCTGAAGAAGGGTGGTTCGTTCCTGTTGAACTCGACGCACGATGCCGAGACGACCTGCCGCACGCTGCCCGACCACATGAAGGTCTATATGGCCAAGAACGAGATCAACTTCTACATCATCAACGCTACGAAGATCGCTGCCGAGCTGGGTCTGGGTTCGCGTACGAACACGATCATGCAGTCGGCCTTCTTCAAGATTGCCAACGTGATTCCGTTTGACAAGGCAGTTGAGGAGATGAAGCACGCCATCCTGAAGTCCTACGGCAAGAAGGGTGAGGATATCGTCAATATGAACTACGCCGCAGTCGATGCCGGTGGTTCGGCTGTCGAGAAGGTTGAGGTTCCCGCCGAGTGGGCCAAGATCGAGGTGAAGGAGGCAGCCGCTGTCGTAGATAGCGCACGTCCGGAGTTCGTGCAGAAGGTGGTTGATCCGATCAACGTCCTGAAGGGTGATCAGTTGCCCGTTTCGGCCTTAGCAGGTCGTGAGGATGGTACGTGGGACAACGGTACGGCCGCTTGGGAGAAGCGCGGTATCGCCGTCAATGTACCGGAGTGGAACGTGGAGAACTGTATCCAGTGTAACCAGTGTGCTTATGTCTGCCCGCACGCTGCTATCCGTCCGTTCCTCGCTACGGAGGAGGAGGCTGCAGCCACGGGTCTGGAGTTCAAGCAGGGTCTGGGCGAGACGAAGGCCTACAAGTTCCGCATCCAGGTGTCGCCGCTCGATTGTACGGGTTGCAACAACTGCGTGGATACCTGCCCGGCCAAGACGAAGGCTCTGGTGTTGAAGCCGCTTGAGTCGCAGCTGCCGCAGGCCGAGAATTGGGAGAAGATGGTCAAGACGGTCGGCTATAAGGATGTTGTCGATAAGACCAAGTCGGTGAAGAACCTGCAGTTCGCACAGCCGCTGTTCGAGTTCTCGGGTGCTTGCGCCGGTTGCGGTGAGACCCCCTACATCAAGGC
>JAFSBY010000007.1 GCA_017437045.1 Alistipes sp. | reverse complement strand
TTGATGTCGCCTTCTCCTTCGTTCACCTTGAAGCTATAGCCGGTGGCTGGTTTCAGGATGCCGACGAGGTATTCAGCGGCCGGGCGAAGTTGCGGGTCGTTGATGCCGATGGTCGTGCTTTTGGGGAGTACGAAATAGGTGGTGTCCTGCTTCAGGCTCACGGGAATCGGCAGGATGGATGCGTCCTTGATAACGGGAGGGGCATCGTTGCAAGCTGCCATCACCAGGGCGATGCCTAGGGTGAAGAGAGCTGCGAATTTTTTGATGTTTTTCATTGTAGTATGTTTTTAAGTTATTGTTCCAATTTTTCTTTCAAGAACTGCCCCGTATAAGAAGCAGCACATTTCGCCACTTCCTCCGGTGTGCCACACGCCACGAGATTTCCTCCCCGGTCGCCTCCTTCGGGACCGAGGTCTATCACATGGTCGGCACACTTCACCACGTCGAGGTTGTGCTCGATGATGACGATGGTGTGTCCCCGGCTGATGAGCGAGTCGAAGGCTTCGAGTAGCTTCTTGATGTCGTGGAAGTGCAAGCCCGTGGTCGGTTCGTCGAACACGAAGACGGTGGGTTCGCTCTTCTCGATGCTGAGGAAGTAAGCCAACTTCACGCGCTGGTTCTCGCCTCCCGAAAGGGTGGAGGAGGATTGTCCCAACTTGACATATCCCAAGCCAACTTCCTGAAGCGGACGGAGTTTCTTGACAATCTTCGTCTGTTTATGCTCGGTGAAGAATTCCACGGCTTGGTTGACGGTCATCTCCAGAATGTCGAAGATGTTTTGTCCCTGATATTTCACTTCCAGGGTATCGGCCTTGAAACGCTTGCCGTGACAGGCTTCACATTCCAACACGAGGTCGGCCATAAATTGCATTTCCACCGTCACCGTACCTTCGCCCTTACATTCCTCGCATCGTCCTCCTTCGGTGTTGAAAGAGAAATAGCCTGCCGTATAGCCCAATTGCTTGGCAAGAGGCTGGTCGGCAAAGAGCTTGCGGATTTCATCGTAGGCTTTCACGTAGGTCACGGGGTTGCTTCGGCTCGACTTGCCGATAGGGTTCTGGTCCACGAACTCGATGTCCTTCACCATCTTGATGTCGCCTTCCAAGGAGAGGTGCTCGCCCGGACGTTCGCTGCTTTCGCTATATTCACGTTTCAGCGCCTTGTAGAACACGTCACGCACCAGTGTACTCTTTCCCGAACCGCTGACTCCCGTCACGACGGTCATCACGTTCAACGGGAAGCGCACGTCGATGCCTTTCAGGTTGTTCTCTCTGGCTCCCTTCACCTCTATATAGTTGTTCCACGGGCGATGGGCAAGAGGGAGGTCGATGGTCTCTTCACCCAGGAGATAGCGCACGGTATGGCTATTGCTTCCCTTCTGAAGGTCGTTCATGTCGCCCTGATAGACGATTTCGCCTCCCAAGCGTCCGGCATTCGGGCCGATGTCGATGATGTAGTCGGCCGCACGGATGATTTCCTCGTCGTGCTCTACTACCACCACCGTATTGCCCAATTGCTGGAGTTGGCGAAGCACCTTGATGAGGCGGTCGGTGTCCCGGCTATGAAGGCCAATGCTCGGCTCGTCGAGGATATACAAGGAGCCCACGAGGCTGCTTCCGAGGGAAGTCGCCAAGTTGATGCGTTGGCTTTCACCCCCCGATAGTGAGTTGCTGAGGCGGTTCAGGGTGAGATAGCCCAAGCCTACGTCCATCATGAAACTCAGTCGGTTGTTGATTTCCGTGAGGATGCGCTTGGCCACGGCGGCATCGTGTTCGTCCAGTTGGAGGTTGCGGAAGAACTCCTGCAAGTCATGAATCGGCATGTCCACCAGCTCGGAGATGGAACGTCCGCCCACCTTGACATAGCTTGCTTCCTTTTTCAGGCGGGTGCCGTGACAAGTGGGGCAAGTGGTCTTCCCCCGATAGCGGGCAAGCATCACCCGGTATTGGATTTTATATTGGTTCTCCTCCAGCATCTTGAAGAAGGAGTCGATGCAGGCTTTCTCCCGTGGGCCGTGCCATAGGTAGTCCTTCTGCTCCTGCGTAAGTTCGTAATAAGGCGTGAAGATGGGGAAGTTGTGTGCCGGTGCTTCGTGCAGGAACTCCTTCAGCCATTCGCTCATCTTGTCGCCTCGCCAGCACACCACGGCTCCTTCATATACGGACAACGCCCGATTGGGGATGACCAACTGCTCGTCGATGCCGATAACCCGTCCGAAACCCTCGCATGTGGGGCATGCCCCGATGGGGGAGTTGAACGAGAACATCTGGTCGGTCGGCTCCTCGAAAGTGATGCCGTCGGCCTCGAACTTGGTACTGAACGAGAAGAGTTGCGTACTTCCGTCCGATGAATAGAAGCGGAGCATACAAGCCCCGTCGCCCTCGTACATGGCGGTCTCGGCCGAGTCGGTCAGTCGGCTGATGCTGGCTTGGTCGGTATCGGCGGTCATGCGGTCGATGAGGAGATAGACGTTCGCTTTCTTGCTCTCTCCCTCGGCCTGGAGCTGCATCAGATAGTCCTCGATGCGTATAATCTCGCGGTTCACTTCCACCCGCACGAAGCCTTGCTTCATGTCGATGTCCAGTTGTTCCATCATCGTGCGTCCTTCGCGGGGGACGAGGGGAGCCAATACCGTGAACTTGGTGCCTTGCGGAAAGTCCAGCATGCATTGCACGATGTCTTCCGCACTGTGCTTCTTCACCAGTTGTCCGCTAACGGGCGAGTAGGTCTTGCCGATGCGGGCAAAGAGC
>JAFSBY010000006.1 GCA_017437045.1 Alistipes sp. | reverse complement strand
GGTTTGCTTTTGAATATCGTTTGAATAGTGTTTGAAAAGCGTTTAATTTCCGCTCAAATGGTCGCTTCAAACGCTCGCAAAAATTTTGGATTTTTGCACATTTCGTTTTACAAAGTTGTACAAATCGTTTTGCCGATTATACCTTTCAGTTAAGGCAAATGACTACTTCTTGTATTTTTCACTTGGTGCCCTAATCAAAGTATAAAGATGGTAAAATTTCATAGAAAATTGCGTTAAATGGTGGATAAATAATGATGCCCTCGTTTGAGGCATTATTGCATGTTGGAGTATTTGTTTACTTTCTATTTGGGGAAGTGCAGATAGTTTTTCAAAGTGGCATTTTGGCCCTGTTTCGTTACCACAAAAACATAAGTCAAAATGCCGCAAAAAAGCAAGATGTTTCAGTTGTTAGTAGGGAATAATAAAGCAACTCGTGAGCGCTCCTCACGAGTTGCGGACTTTAAGATTTATTATTTCAAAGTGCCAAAATGGCTCTTTGAAATTATTGATGGATTCATAGTAAGATATTCAGTCTTTGTCAAACGCCATAAATCGAGAAAATAAAGTTGTTGTAACGCCATAATACGATTATCTATTTCTATATATTTTAGGTTAAGCAGGGCTGTATCACAAAATTGCTAGATGTTTGACCACAAAAATACAAGTTATTTGACCACAAAAACGCAAGTTGAAATGCGACAAAAAAGTAAATTTCCATTGCCATCTAAAGAATAATCATTATATTTGCAAATAGTAAGCACAAAAAGATTATGATATGGCTGATAAGGAGTATTTAAGTAGAATAGCTGACGACGAACTTGCTTTGCGATTAGAGGCTTTCGGGGCTGTGCAAATCAAGGGCCCCAAATGGTGTGGTAAGACCACTACTGCGGAACAACAAGCCAAAAGTTTTATCAAATTGCAGGACCCTGATAAACGCGAAGGTTATTTGGCTACTGCAAGAACAAAACCCTCAATTTTGTTGAAGGGAGAAACACCTCGACTGATTGATGAATGGCAGGATATACCTATTTTGTGGGATGCTGTACGTAATGCTGTTGACCAAAGAGGTCTAAAAGGTCAGTTTATTCTTACGGGATCAACTGTAATAAAGAATAATGGCGACGAAGATACTCCTGAAGAACAAAAGCAAATGCATACGGGTACCGGTAGAATTGCGACTATGACGATGTATCCGATGAGCCTTTATGAGTCTAAAGAGTCGTCAGGTGAAATATCTTTTCTCGAATTGTTCGACAATAAGTCGTTGGACATTGATGGTATCACATCAAAACTATCGATTGAGGAGTTGATAATGTTGGCGTGTAGAGGTGGTTGGCCCGATTCATTGAATGTTAAAAGCGAAAGGGCACAATTACTTATTGCCAAAGATTATCTCAATAAAGTATGCGAAGATGATATTTCACGAGTAGATGGTGTACAGCGCAATCCGGAACTTGCAAGACTCATTTTGCGTTCCTATGCTCGTAACCTATGCACACTGGCGAAGAAGACGGCAATGCTTGCTGATGTTAAAGTCGAGATGGAGACAACTGTGCAAGCAACCTTTGATGAGTATGTTGATGCATTGAAACGTCTATTTGTTCTTGAGGATATCGATGCGTGGTGTCCGGCTATTCGTTCGGCAACTGCTATTCGTTCGGGCAAGAAGAGGTGCTTCATTGATCCATCTATCGCTGTGGCAGCAATGGGTGCATCCCCCAAATCGCTTGAACTTGACTTGAAAACCTTTGGTTTTATTTTCGAGTGTATGTGTATTCGTGATTTGAGGGTATATTCACAGGCTATGGGTGGTAGAGTGTCATACTACCATGATAGATATGGCTTGGAGGCTGATATTGTTCTTCATCTTGATGATCAGCGATATGCACTTATTGAGTGTAAGTTGGGTAGCCGAGATATTGATGAGGGAGCAACACATCTACTACAGCTCCAAGAACTTATTCGTGAGCGCAATAAACCCGAGAAGCAGATGCCTCTCCGTGAACCAGACCTGTTGATTGTGCTGACCGGTGGAGAGTTTGCATATACTCGTGAGGATGGCGTGAAGGTAATCCCACTCGGATGCTTAAAAGATTAAGTTTATTGTTTTTAATACTTTTATAATATGGATAATCAAGATAGAATAAAGTTGTTTGCAGATGCATGTAAGGAGTCCTTTGAAGTTGCTAAAGATGTAAAAGAACAACAAGACATAGTCAGAGAGGATTTACAGCACATATTTAATGCTGTATTGCGTGCTAATGCAGAAGAGTTGAAGACTTGTAATAGTTATATAACTAACAAGTATCCAGACCTCACTCAATTTACACCTCACAATTGCTTTTTAACTGTTGTCCCCAGTAATATTGTAGATGGTATGTCTGTTATACAATTACAAAATAGTTTGTTGGTTGCAGCAGGAGCGTTAAATAATATGCTCGCAAGCTATAAATTACTTAGGATTATTGGAGGTGGAGCTAAAATCGCAGCAAAGCAAGCAGTAGAGGGAGCATTAAAACAGTAAAATATCAAAAACTTTAGGTTGAGACTTGCCAAAGTGTTTGGTTAAAAGATTTATAATTGATCGGTGGTAATAGTCTTTGTATAATCAAATGTTTACAAGAACATTGAGGTATTATACATTTATAAATGTTATTCCTTAAATTACTAACCATATGAAGGCAATTTTTAGTAAGATCAGTCAATTTGTAGACAAAATATTAATGTCTAAATGGGCATATGCTGTGCTTTCCATTGTTTTTATCGCTTTGTCAGGTATAGCTTTTGGATGGGGACAAATAATTGAACCATTTAAAGCGGACTATATAGCAGATTATGCACGATTGGGAACATATGGTGATTTCGTCGGAGGTGTTTTAGGAACCATCTTTGGAGTAATAAGTGTACTCCTAATGTTTAAAACATTTGATCATCAGCGAATAGCAACGGCTGATAATCAAACACAACTTGAAATAGAGCGCTTCCATGATTTATTCTTTGAATTATTACGATTGTATCAAAGTCAAGTATCAGATTTATGTGGAGTATATAGAACCTTTGAGAAGTCGAAAAAGGATAATTTAACTGAAGATGAAAATACTGAAGTGTATGAATACTCATATAACAACAAAGACTTTTTTGACTTTGAAAAAGAAAAACTTCAACGGGTTTTCACTCCCAAAAAATCTTTTGAGCAAAATCAAGCAGAAGCTCTAAAAACATACATGTTTTTCTATATAAAAAACAAGGATAAAATAGGGGCATATTATAGAACATTGTATCGCATATATGACCTGATTGACAATGCCAAAACAATCCCTGAGGGAATTAAAAAAGATTATTTAAAAATCATTAGGGCTCAATTGACGGAGACAGAGTTGTTCTTTTTGAGATACAATGCTCTTACTTATTATGGACATAAGTTTATTAAATATATAAATGAGTATAATATCCTAAAACATCTGCCAGTTTTTGAATTACTGGAGTTCAAAGATTGGTGGAAAGATTTAGATGCTGTGGAAAGAGCAGGACTTAATATCGTTTTTACTAATTTAAGGGATACATTACATAAAGTATGGGATAGAAAAAATGTTAAGATTAGCACAAGTGGCAAAATAGATTCCAAATATAGTTTTATGATAGAGATTCGCAATTGTGCGGATGTGGAAATTAAGGTGGTTATTGATGATTCAAAAGAGTCAACAAGTATGGAGTTGCTCGCGTTTAAGCATTTTGATGCAAAACGCTTACAACAATTGCTGGATTGTTATATTAAAGAAATATTTATTTATTCTCATTTTTCTTCACACAACAAAACAGCTATTACATATTCAGATCACCCTATCAAACGAGGTAATACGACAACCATTAATAGTGGAATAAAGAATAGTAACGGACAACCATTAATTCTTAAATGTAGACGAGTAGATAGGGTTTGAAATTAAATAAAACAGATAGTATGCCTAGTTTATCACTAATTTTACTATCTTTGAGTAGCAAAACGAACTAAAACCGATAAACAAGACAAAAAGCACAAGAAGAATAGTATAATATACATATTTATGTTATTATATATCAATGTATTACTCCCAGCACTTTCCGAGTAAGAAAGTCTATGTATTTGTCTGTGAGTGTGGTGTGAGTGAATACGACAAAAATCGCACAACGCTTTGAGTGTTTGAAACACACAAACCGCACAGCCTTCACCGCCGGGATCACCTTACAAGCGACAACCGAAGCAGTTTGCTTCGGTTGTTTGTTTTGTGGTAGTGCAGTTGTGCGCAAACGCCCTTGCACACCCCAAAACAAACACCGGCTCGCCGGTCGGTCGCTTTCGCTGGGCATTATAATAAGGGTTGCGGGGATATTGGTGTTAATGCTTGCCTGCGGCTGCGCCAATAAGCATCCCCGCGAGCTTCGGGCACAGCCCTCCGCTTCGAGCCCCAGCGGGATCACGAAAAAAGGAGTCAAGAAATTGACTCCTTTTTTTGTGATCCGATATAGACAAACCCTCCAAACCTCCCTTTGATAAGGGAGGCTTTTTTTGATCTTACTGACAGATTATTCCCTTTTTCAAATCAACTTTTACCCCTCCGGCGTAGCTAAAAAGCGAAAACGGAGAATTATTTGGAAAAATGTAGTCAAAAATTTGGTTTACCAATTAAGTTGTACTACTTTTGCGATTGGTAAACCAATTAAAATAACCCTATAATGAACTACTTATCCGAAAAAGAGCTCCGCGAGAGCTATTTGTCGCCACGCATCGAAGTGGTCAATATCGTGATCGAGGCCGGTTTCGCCTACTCGAATCAAGAAACAGGTGCTCCCTCGTTCGGTGACGAGGAGGACTGGGACAACGCGAACAATTAACCCCATTCAAGACAGCAAGCAATGAAAAAGCAACAGAAACTATTTGGTTACATGGTATGCGCCCTGCTGTTGTTGGGTGCAGCTTCGTGCGAGAAGGAGGGCAACGAGTTGTCGGCTCCGATGACCACGGGCGAGAAGATCGGCTTCTCGGCAACGATTGATGATAGCGCCAGCCGTACGATTTTGGCCGAGGATGGTGCAACGGTACACTGGAAGGGCGACGAGCAGATCGGCGTTTTCTATACCACGACACCGACCGGCGGCAGCAACAAAACCCGCGACCGCAATGCGCTCTACACCTTGTCCTCGTTTGACAAGGCTACGGCAACCCTGACGGGCGATATCGAGTGGGTAGAGATCGGTGAGGGTGTACACAAGTTCCAGATGTACTATCCCTACGATGAGACGGTTACATCGTCGTCGGCCGCTTTTGGCACGCTGCCCGCGGAGCAGGTATATGATCCGGCCGGTTGGGATATCTCGGACTACGCCTTTATGGTGAGCGGTACGGCTCAGTCTTCGGAGCTCGGCGTGAATCCTACGGTAACGTTCCGACACCTCTTCTCGGTACTGCGCCTCAATGTAGTCAATCAGACGGGCAAAGATCTGACGATCGAGAAGCTGACGCTGACCTCGAAGAGTGGTCTGATCTTGGCAGGTGATTTCCAGGCCAACATTGGTAAATCGAAGACCTACGAAGCTCTTCACAATGCTACGGAGGTATCGAACACCGATGGTCGTTTCATCACACCCGCATCGAGTATCACGACGACTTTGCCCGAGGCTACGGTTGTGAAGGCGGGCGAGGCCATGGATATCCGCCTGATGATCAACGCCGGTTTCAAGGATGGCTCGACCACCGAATACTACCTCGACGGCGAGACCCTCGAAGTGGAGCTCTATACGACGGGCAACCCCGTTTGGTCGACCGAGTTCCAGGCCGGCAAGCTCGATCGTGGTGCACGCGCCACGAAGAAGCTGACCGTCAGCGCATTTGACGATAGCGCCATGACCGTGACGGCCATTACGCCCGACCACGATGCCGAGTCGGAGAAGTTCTACCTCAATACGGTAGCTACGGCTACGGGTCTGAATCTGGGTACGATCACGAAGCTGACGGTCGATGGCAAGGAGGTTCCGGCTACCGGTCTGCAGGTGTCGAACAGCCAGATCATCTTCAAGATTCCCGATACGATCGAGCGCACGGAAGCTGCCTCGTGTGATGTAGTGGGCTACGATAGCAACGACAACGCATACGAGCTCGGCTCAATCAAGGTCTATCCCTTCTTCTATTATAAAGATGTACAGCTCGGTCTGGGATCGAATTCGTCATCGACCTACACCGAGTATGCTTCGCAAAACGCCTTCTTTGTTCCCGATTTGGGCAAGGTGATCTCGGCGAATGAGTGGTATGATATGCCGATTGATCCGTTTGTCGTTACGGCCGATCAGCAGGAACAGACCTCCAACTCTGCCGTACTGCTCACTTCGGATAGTAAGCACGGCGGACTGGATAAAACCGTTATTTCGGCTGCGCAATATTATGCTTCGATGCCTTATTTCTTCTTTGTAGCAGATTCGGGACAGAAACTATCATTTGCATCAGTGGCCAATTCAAACTCGGTCATTCGCAACCATTACTACCCGCTCGATGGCAGCGATTATCGCAATCTGATCGCCAACAAGATGTTCGGTACGCCGATTACGTTCTATCGCGTATTGGGCACTGACAACGAGTGGTCGAAGGCTATCACCGAGGGTACCTTGTCGTCGATGAATTATGACGGTACGAAACCTTCGTCGGGTGGTCCTGCTTTGGGAACCGCTACTGCTGAAGGTGGTACTTGGACGGTAGGCGCTGTGATTATGATCGGATATAGCACCTATGAGAAGGGAGCAAAACCCTCGGCATCGAATATGTCCGATTTGGCCAAGAAGGGCTTTATCCATATCAAGGAGGTAACCTGCGCCGATCTGACAACGGGAAAAGCCACGGTGGAGACGGTTCCTCGCGAGGGCTATATTAAGTTCGACTTCTACTGGTCGAAGCCGATCAACGATGCGGCAGCTCAACCGACCTATGGTGACGATGGCGTGGCTCTGCCCACGCCTACGCCGCCCGTAGTCGATGGCGAGCGTGCAGCGGGCACCTTTACGGTCGCTTCGGTAGCCGAGTTTAGCGCGCTGACGCCGCTGGTAGATGGTGATGAGATTATTTGGAAAAATGGCACCTATAAGGATGTAAACCTGACGATCGACAGCAAACAAGCGATCACACAAGGTATTACGTTCCGTGCAGAATCAAACGGTGGAGTTCTCTTTACGGGGAACTCCACCCTTGCTATTAAGAGCGATCGCACGACCGTACGCGGTTTTCATTGGCAGGACCCGCTGATCAGTGCCGAGCATCTGGTACGTTTCCATGCGGGCACTTCGTACTGCACACTCGAAGAGTGCGCCATCACGGGCTACAACACCACGGCCGACTACACACATGCCTGCAAATGGGTTTCGCTCAATGGCGATCATCATACCGTGCAGCACTGCTCGTTTATGGACAAGCGCGATCGCGGGGCCTTACTCGTTGTCTGGTTTGACGAGGGTGTAACGCCCAACCACACGATTCAGTACAACCACTTCACGCGTCCCACGATTCTGATTGATCCGACGGATGGCGATCCGGCCAACGAGCAGGAGACGATTCGCGTGGGTGACAGCGCCAACTCGCTCAGCGATGGCAAGGTAACCGTTGCAAACAACTATTTCTATCAGTGCTATGGCGAGAGTGCCGAGGTCGTATCGAGCAAATCGTGCGCCAACCTCTACAAAGGCAACTATTTCGAGGAGTGCCGCGGTACGCTGACCCTGCGCCACGGCAACAACTGCACGATCGAGGGCAACTATTTCTACGGCAACGGTGTCGAGGAGTCGGGTGGTGTGCGTGTTATTGGCGAGGGCCACACGGTGCGAGGCAACCACTTCGAGAAGCTCACCGGCATCGGTTACAAGGCAGCCTTGTCGCTCGTTCGTGGGCAGGAGAATGCCGCCTTGAGTGGCTATGCACAGGTCAAGAATGCGCTGATCGAGAACAACACCTTCAACGAGTGCGTGCTGGCCGTACACGCCAACTATGGCGGCTCGAACATGACGATGCCCGTCCTTTCGACCACGATGCGTGGCAACACGATCGTTGCAGTCGATATAGAGGGTTATTCAGTCTATGCCGTGCGTTACGAGAGCACGACGCCCGAGGCCGAGATTACTTGGGAGAACAATACGATCTACGGCAAATTCAAGAACAACTATTTCGGATTGACTGCGGTCAAAACGGCTCCGACGCTCACCGATGTGTCGTCGGCACGCAAAGCCATCGCCAACGCTGCCGGTGTAGCCTGGTCGATGGACTAAGCGATTGATTGGTTTACGCATATAAGCGAAAGGGGCTGTCTCAACACACTTGTTGGACAGCCCCTTCTGATTGAACGAGCAGGATTTATCGCTCCAATGTCCCCTTCCAGGAGAGAATACCGCCATCGAGCTCAATCACCTCATAACCGGCCTTGGCCACCCGTTCGGCAGCCATCTTGCTGCGGCGACCACTGCGGCAATAGAGGGCCACGGGGCGTTCTTTGTCGAGCGTCTCTATCTGACGATCAAATTGCTCGGAATTAACATCCATATTTTTCGCACCCGGGATATATCCCTCGGCATATTCAGCCGGGGTGCGTACATCCACCAATTGGATGGCGGGATTGGTGATCACTTCGGCAAAGGTTGTCGCATCGACCGAGCGAAAAAGATCACTCTTCTTGCAACCAAACAAGAGTGCACAACAAGCAAACAGACTCATAAAGGCAATACGTAACATTATCAATAAGTTTTTTTCAAAAATTAAGCAAAACGATCCGTCACGGCGGCACACACAGCATCGCCCGTAATGTTCAGCACCGTACGTATCATATCGAATACGCGATCCAAGGCATAGAGCAGCGGCAATCCCTCGATCGGAATACCGGCAGCTGCCAGCACAGCCACGACCATCAATGTCGGGCCAGGCACACCGGCCTGACCGATACTGCCGAGCGAAGCTGTGATCGTAATGGCCACATAGTGGCTCATCTGCAGCTCAATGCCATAAAATTGGGCAAAGAAGATCGCTACGAGCGTATAATAGATGGCGTTGCCCGTCATGTTGATCGTTGCACCGAGCGGAACCACAAAGCCGGTCGTCTGTTGCGAGATACCCATCTGGCGGCAAGCCTGCATCGTCAGAGGCAGGGTAGCCATCGACGAAGCGGTCGAGAAGGCGATGATTTGCGGGCGCACCATGGCTTTGCAGAAGGTGCCGACAGGTACCCGAGCCAGCAGCTTGAGTGAGCCCAAATAGACCACTACGGCCATCACTAAAATGGCCAGCAAATCGACCCACAACAGATTGGCCACCTTCCACAGCACATCGAACCCGAACGTGCCGGTTGCCTCGGCCATGAGGCCAAAGACCCCTAACGGAGCAATCAGCATCACCTTGCCGATACACCAGATCAAAGCATCGAGGACCGTTTGCAGCCCCTCCATCATCCGCACACGCTTTTCGGTCGGAAGTGCCGAAAGACCAAAACCGAAGAAGAGGCCGAAGATGATGATCTGCAAAATATTCCCTTCGGCCAATGCTCGAATCGGGTTATCAGGAATCAACTGCATGATATGGTCCGAGAACGAAAGGGGTACCGGGGCACTCTGCTCTGTTGTCGTAGCAACGGCCTGAATAGCCTCGACGCTCTCGGCCGTCAAGCCGGCTCCGGGCTGGAAAAGCAGCCCCGCGCCAATGGCAATCAGGATAGCGAGCAGGGTAGAGATGATGATGTAGCCGATGCCAACCACACCAATCCGCCCGGCCGAACTGCTACCGCCTAACGACGCAGCTCCGACCACAATCGAGACGGCCACGAGCGGCACGACCAACATTTTGATCAGCTGAATAAAGAGCGTGCCCAGCGGGACAAAGATCTTTGCCTCCTCGCCCATATAGACACCAACAACGACTCCGAGGACCATCGCCACCAGAATCCAAAAACCAATATTACGCCAAATATGTTTCATCATACCTACAAAGATACTCTTTTTCACCGAAAAAGCAGACAAACGCACACCAATTTGACCGCTCAGCACGCACAATCCAATGCTCGCACACAGTCACCACCCCTCACGATTGCCCTTTTCGAACCATTTTGCCATTGAAACGTATACCCAGTTAGCTTATGGTATTTCTGCATATTGCTTATAAATCATAGGGTACCGATTCCGGTATTGAGTCTATTTCTTTACGATATTGGGCACGCGTGGTATGCCGTCCCAGAAAATCGTAGAATGCGTTGTCATGACCGGAGACCTTCGTGTGGCAGAGTTCGTGGATAATCACCGAATCAATCTTCAAATCACTGTATTTGATCAGATGACAGGAGAAGAGGATGCGTTTTTGACCCGTATAGCATATCCCGAAATGGTTACGAGCCCGTGAAATGCCACTGCTGTTGTATTTCAGCCCCGTCTGCTCGGACCAATAGGCCAAGCGGGGCAACAGGTAGGCTTTGGCAGCCTCGATCATCAGCTTCGTGCCATAGGTCATGATCGCTTCGCGCGTAATCATCTGATCGCAATTGGCTGCTGCCGGTAGGATCATCGTGTAGCAGTCGCCCTCTTGTCGGTGGCTGTATCGCACACCCGTTCCCCGCTCAATGCGGAGGCGGAAATGGGGAAAATCGCGTCGGAAAGTCTCGTCAATCCGGTCGGGAGGCGTTGGAGAGCCCTCATGATACCGCTTAAACTCTCGCTCTTTATGCTCCTCGTGAAGATAAATCGCAGCCATGTCGTAGGGGACCCCAGGCGGCAGATTGCAGACGGCATGATCCTCCAAAAACGAACACCGACAACTCGGTTCTTCGTAACGACTCACAATCGTCCCGCACAGCGCATCCTCGAATCGCACCTCCGAGCCATGCTGGGGTTTAGGGTTCTCCTGCTCGAGCCGTTGCAGCCGTTGCTCGATCCATGCGCTCTCGCTCTTCTTGCTGCACATTCGAAGCGCATACCGATACCACAATAGGGCCGTATAGGGATCGCGCGGTACACCTCGCCCCTGCTCGTGACACCAGCCCAACCATCCGATCGACTGTATGGCCCGCCATGTGTAGAGTGCTCGAAACCGAAAACAGGCTACAGCCATCCGATCCTCTCCGGCATCGAGATAGGCCTTGGCTTGTTGAAAGGAGATCTGAAACATAACAATCGAGCAGGTAACATGAATCAAGTGATTGACAAAGATAATGTTTTTTGTTCACATCACGCTCTTTGCAGCCATTTTTTACAGGCTCGGCAGCGTTTCATACATTCAGCCACCTATTTCATACAATCGGAGGGGTGGGGTGTTGTCGGTTCGATTTTTTGTTTGTAACTTTGTTTCACGAAATAAGACAGATGGCTGCCCAACTGATCATATCCACCTCGATCGATCTGGTGCGTATTGCGCCCGAGCGCATTGTCTACATCTCCTCCGACGGCAACTATTCGACCCTGATTCAGGCCGACGGTGAGGTGCGCATGCTCTCGTTTCAGCTTGGACAAATCGAGAAGATGATCAATTCGCAGTTGGGCAAAGCGGGCGAGCAATTCATCCGCATTGGCAAGAGTTTGATCATAAACCGCTCCTATATCTATTACATCAACATCCCCAGACAGAAGATCGTGTTGTCCGATGTAGGCTCATTCAGCCACACGGTGACCGCTTCCAAGGAGGCACTCAAACAGTTAAAGGAGCACATTGAAAAGGAGGTCAAATAGTGATGAGAAACGAGGAAAAATACCAAATCGAAGAGGACGAGATCCGCATCTTGGGCGGAGGAGGCGAAGAGACGCCCCGATTCCGACGGAGTACGCTGATTGCCGCTTTTGTGGCCATTCTGCTGGCCGGTGCCGTGATTGCATGGATCATCAGCCGCGAGCAGGCCGTGCATGAGGCCGAACCGAGCTATTTCGAGCCCGAGCAACCGACACTCCCCGTCGAGCCAACACCTGCTCGCACGGTTACCCGGCTGGCCACACCGGTCGATTCGCTCGCGAGCGGCTTCTGCGAATTGCGCGACACGACCATCAACGACATTCCGCTTCGCATCTACCTGCCGCAAAATGCACGGCTCACCCTCCATATCGGCCGTATGAACAAGCAGGATACGACGGTCATCTACACGGCCCAAGCGGCCGACATCCGAGCCGACAACGGCAAAATCGTCGGGGCCTTTGTCTTGCAAGGAACCCCTCGCGCATGGGGGCTCTCCAAACGAGGTTTTTGCGCCATTATCAACGATGAGATTACGATCGGCGTAGCCGACAACTCCCCGCTCTTTGAAGAGGCTACCGAGAAGGGTGGCTACTTCTTCCGCCAATATCCGTTGGTCGATAACGGTATGTTGGTCGAGAATAATCCGAAAAACAAAGCTGTTCGACGTGCCATCTGCGACCGCATCGGCGAGATTTTTATGGTCGAGAGCCTGCAACCCGAATCCTTCCACGATTTTGCCCAGGCGTTGGTCGATCTGGGGGTTGATCATGCCGTCTATCTGGTGGGTGGAAATGCCTACGGCTGGGCGGTCGATCAAGCGGGCACGCGCCACGAATTTGGCGACGATAACTATTACACGGGGCGTCGGCGCATGCCACGCAACACGAGTTACATTGTTTGGCGTAAAAAATAGGATTCAACACGATGCGACGCATACTGTTTCTGCTGGCTCTCTTGTTACCCGGCATGCTCTGGAGCGATCAGCCGTCGGTGCGCATTCTCTTTGTGGGCGATTCGATCACCGATGGGGGATGGGGGCGTAGTGGTGGCTCGATGCAACCGGCCGAAGAGCGCAACCTCAAGGATCAAAATCACCTCTACGGCCACAGCTACATGTTCCTATGTGCGGCTCGACTCGAGAGCCAATCGCCCGAGCGAGGCTACCATTGCCAAAATCGCGGCATCAGTGGCTACACGCTCGAAGATTTGCACACCCGTTGGGAGCAGGATGTGGCGACCTTCCGCCCGCATCTGTTATCCATACTGATCGGCACGAACGACGTGGCCAAGCACTACGATCGAAGCCGAGAGCCCTTCGATGTGGCGGCTTGGGAGCAGCGTTATCGTGCCTATATAGAGCGCACGCAGAGTGCCTTGCCGCAGGCAAAATTGATCCTCGGGACACCCTTTGTGGCTGCCGTAGGTCGATTGGGCACGAAAGCTGATTTTCAGCAACGGGCAGCCGCCATCGACGCCTGTGCCGAGGTGGTACGTCGATTGGCTGCGGAGTACAAGGCCGTATTGGTCGATTACCACCGTTGCTTCGCTCGCTTGGCCGAGCAGCATCCCACCACCGAGACCTCGTATTGGATTTGGGATGGTATTCATCCTACGCCGGCCGGTCATGCCCGCATGGCCGATTGCTGGTTGGAGGCGGTAGTACCTATACGCACGAACTAACCCTTTTATAACTACCAATATGATTACACAACAAGACCGAAATGCACAATGTGCAACCTGCGATCTGCGCAAATTCAACCCGGAGATGGGTATTGTTTGTGGCCTAACCAACGCAAAAGCCGATTTTGAGGAGGCATGCCCCAATTATACGCCCAACAAAATTCTGCAAGAGCAACAAAATCGCATCGAGCAACAATCCGACAAGGAGGCTTCGGTTGGAGGCTGGTTAGCCTTCTTCTTGTGGGTCGGGCTCGGTGGTGGAGCAACGGTGTCATTCTTTTCGTTGCTCATTTCCAGCCTCTATGACAACCCGCTCAGCCTACTCTTTACGCTTCCCATCGCAGTCATCATTGTGACCATAGCCGTACTGGCCATCATCGCCTTCTATCGCCGGAAATCCAATGCCGTATCCCTGGCTTATACCTATCTTGCTATGGCCGCCATTGACGGTGTCGCAGCCTTATTATTTGCAGCCAAGGGCATCGCCGACATCGCGCTTGTAGATGGATTGCGTCCGCTGATTTGGACCACGATTTGGGCCTGCTTCCTCCATTATTCGAGCCGCGTGGCCGATTTGATTCCCGAGCAGCAGCGCACATGGGGCATGCCGGAACGTATCTTGTTGGGGATCTATCTGCTGGTTTACCTGATCCTCATCGCTCTGAATGTAGCCGCTTAAAGGCTCTGATTGCCGCGTTTCGCGGGTTTCAAATAACGGGTAGCGATCCATTTCATACACCCGAAAAACGATTTCGTACAGTACGTATCAAAAGATGCGGCTGTACGATTTTTTTTGTGGATTTTTGTACATGCCGAGATAGATAGAAACAAATCAATAACTCTATAAACGCATGAAACACTTCGTACACAAAATCGGGATGGCCCTGGCTGCTATCCTCCTGCTGGCGGGTTGCACCTCCCGCCCGGAACTCACCCCCGAGGAGGCTTCGACCTTGATTCAAGCCTTCTCACCCGCCACGATTAGCACGAGCTCCAGCATCTGCATTGAGCCAAGCGAGCTGCTGCGGCAGTCAATCGACTCGACAGCCCGCCTCGACCGACTCTTCCGCTTCACCCCCTCGCTCGCCGGGCAAACGCATTGGAGCGAGACAAAACAGCAGCTCTGCTTTACCCCCGAGGCTGGAGAGTTGCAACCGGGTAAGAGCTATCGGTGTATCTTGAATCTGGCCGAACTGACAGGCGTGGACTCATTGGCCGATTTCGCCTTTTCGTTTTCCGTCAAAGATCGTTTTGCCATCCTGCAAGAGCCACTCCTCCTGATTGATCCGCATCGGACGGACCACCTCATTGCGCGAGGCACGTTGTGCTTTAGCGAGCCTGTTCCGTATGAAGAGGCCTCGTCGTTCTTCTCCCTTACGGGCGATGACGGGGTCACCTTCGAGATCGAGCAGGATGATCCCGAGCAGTGGAAGTACACCATTCATGGCATTGAGCGAGATACGCGTGCACGTGCCGCGAAGATCTGTTTTCGAGCCGATAAGATCGGCTTTGGCAAAGCCGTTGAGCGCACGATTATCCTCCCGGGACGCAATTTTGAATTGCTGCAAGCCCGACTATCCGAGGGGACAAACACCTATCTCGAAATCGAATTCAGTGCCCCGATTGACTGCGACCAAGAGTTGGATGGGCTGATTACGCTCGAAGGGGCCGAGAACTGCCGCATCCGCACCTCGCGCTACAACGCCTCGTGTGTACGGCTGTTTTTTGACCCGCTGACCGATTCGCAATTAACGCTCAAGGTTTCCTCCTCGGTACGTAGTGCGCAGGGAAAGCGTCTGCCCCAGAACTACGTACGCCAATTCACGGCCGCCGATCTGCCTCCCTCGATCAAGGTACCGCTCAGCGGTACGATCCTGCCCGATGGCAGCAACCTGCGTTTTCCGTTCCAGACGATCAATCTAAAGGCTGTCGATGTCGAGGTAGTGAAGATCTATGCCGACAATGTGCTGACCTTCCTGCAAGAGAATGCCTTGCATGAGACGGACAATCTCCGTCGCGTCGGACGCGCCATTCACAAACAGACCGTCCGATTAGATGCCGACACGACGCGCAATCTGCGCGAGTGGCAATCCTTTGCCATCGACCTGAAGGGGCTCTTCCGGCAGGAGCGAGGGGCGATCTACAATGTCCAACTCTCTTTTAAGGAGGAGTACGCCCTAGACGGGGAGTCTGCATCGTCCGATTTGACCATGCAACGCGGCTTGACCCCCGAAGAGGAGGCAGAGTGGGATCAGTTCTATCCCTACATCTACAACAACGGCTACAACTTGGTTGCCTCGAACCTGGGGTTGATTGTCAAGAAGGCTGATGGCGATCGACTTTGGACCACCGTGAGCGACATCATGACCATCAAGCCCATCAGCGGTGTGACCGTCACGGCCTACAACTACCAGCTTCGCCCCATCGGCCAGGGCAAGACCAATGCCCAAGGTTTTGCCGATTTCACACTCTCGGGCGTACCTTTTGTCGTGACGGCCGAGGATGGACAATCGGTGAGCTACCTGCGTATGCGGGGTGGGGATGCGCAATCCAACAGTCGTTTCGATGTGAGTGGTCAAAAACCGAGTAAAACGACCTTAAAGGGCTTTGTCTATGGCGAGCGAGGTGTATGGCGTCCGGGCGACGAGATTTGTCTGACCCTCTTGTTGGAGGATCGCAACCGGGTGCTGCCTAAACAGCATCCGGTAACGCTGGAGCTCTTTACCCCCCAGGGGCAAAGCTACACGCGTCAAACACAGAGCGAGGGCATCGATGGCTTTTATCTGTTCCGCATTGCGACGGAGGAGGCTGCGCCGACCGGTCATTGGCAAGCAAAATTCCAGGTCGGTGGAGCAATCTTTGAACATCCTGTACAGATTGAGACAATCAAACCTAATCGTCTGAAGATCAAGATCGAATCACCCGATATTATTCAGGCCGGAAAGCCTACAACAATCGGTCTGCAAGCCCATTGGCTGACAGGCCCTGCAGCCGACGGATTAACGGCTACGATGGAGTGGACGCTCCATGCGGATGCCACCCCCTTTGCCGATTACAAGAGTTTCAGTTTTACCAATCCGCTCACGGAGTTTTCCTCATCCGAAGATCAACTCATCACGGCTCGGCTCGATAGTGTGGGCCACTTAAGCCGCACCCTCACCATGCCTACAGCCGATGGCGAACCGGGGCTCTTGTGGGCGAACCTGATAGCCCGCGTCACCGAGGCCGGAGGCGACGAGAGCATCACCTCGCGCATGGTACGTTATGCGCCCTATGATGCCTATGTCGGCATCTGCTTGGGGGAGCGCACGTTTGAGACCGACACGGACCTAAAATGGGATGTTGTGACCGTTGATGCCGAAGGCCGCCCGTTGGCCAATCGCAAGCTCGATTACTCGATCTATCGGCTGGATTGGAGTTGGTGGTTTGAAGGCTCGGCACAAGAGCTCGCCACCTATATGGAGGGCTCTTCGGTTTGCTCGGTGGCCTCGAGCACCCTGACCACCTCAAAAGAAGGGATGGCGACGATCCAATTCCGCCTTGATTACCCCTCGTGGGGGCGATATCTGATCCTGGTGCACGATCGTCAGAGTGGCCATTCGACCGGAGGTGTAGTTTCGATTGATTGGCCCGAATGGCGCGGTCGAAGCGGCCGCCAGGAGCCGTCAGCAGCCACCATGCTTGCCTTTTCGCTCGACAAGAAAAACTACGAGGTAGGGGAGCAGGCTACGGTCTATCTGCCCCGTGCCGAAGGCGGACGTGTACTGCTCTCGGTGGAGAATGGTTCGCGGGTGATCAGTCGCCGCTGGATCACCCTCTCAAAAGAGCAGGAGACCGCCTTCAAATTGCCCGTAACCCATGACATGACCCCCAATTTTTACCTCCACGCCACGCTGTTGCAGCCCCACAACCGTCCGTCGAACGACCTGCCACTACGTCTTTACGGCATCGAGCGCGCCGATGTAGTCAATCGCAGCACGGTATTGCACCCCGAGATCGAATTGCCCGACGAGGTACAGCCCCAGCAACCCTTTACGGTGGGCATCCGGGAGCGTGACGGCAAGCCGATGAGCTACACGTTGGCTCTGGTCGATGAAGGATTGCTCGACATCACCTCCTTCCGTACGCCGCAGCCCTGGCAGGCGATGAATCAGCGCGAAGCGTTGGGCGTGAGCACGTGGGATCTGTATGGCGATGTCATCGGAGCACAGACGGGACAATTCCACACGCTGCTCAGCATTGGTGGCGATATGGCCGTTCGCAGCGCCCAGGGCAAAGAGAAACGTTTCAATCCGGTAGTGAAGGTATTAGGTCCGTTTACCCTGAAAAAGGGTAGTGCCACCCATACGATCACCCTGCCGATCTATGTTGGCTCGGTACGCGTAATGGTCGTAGCCGCTCACGAAGGCTGCTATGGCAGTGCCGATCGGACCATGAAGGTGCAGGCACCGTTGATGTTGCTGCCCTCGTTGCCCAGACGCTTGGTATGCGGTGATCGTGTATCGCTACCCGTGCAACTATTTGCGACGCGTCCTAATATCGGAAAGACGCAGGTGCAGGTTGCGGTCGATGGGCCGTTGTCGATCGTGGGGCCGAAGAGCCACCAGTTCACCTGCTCGGCACCGTGTGACAAACAGCTCAACTTCGAGTTGCAGTGCGACAAGATGCAGACCGGCCGGGCGCATGTGGTTATTTCGGCCTCGTCGGCCTCCTACCACATCCAAGACACGATTGCAATCGAGGTGTGCAATCCGCTTCCCAAAGTGATCCATACACAGCCGGTTACACTTTCCGGAGGCAAGACGCAACAGTTTAATTGGACTCCCTTCACGCACGGTGAAGCGCGGTTGGAGGTGAGTGCCATGCCGGCCATCGACTTTAGTGGTACGTTTGCCTTCGTCGAGCAGTACGAACACTACTGCTCCGAGCAACTTTCGGCACGGGCCATGTATATGCTCTATGCCCGTCAATTCTTATCGTCAGAGGAGCAACAACAAGCCGAACAGGCCCTGCCGAAGCTCCTTCAGCAGCTGATCAGCCGACAGATGCGCAATGGCGGATTCCGCTATTGGCCCTCCTCCCACACAGCCCACGATTGGGTCACTTCGATGGCCGGCGAGGTGCTGATCGAGGCACGTCGCCAAGGATTCCCGATCCAAGGTCAGGTGATCGAACGCTGGCAGCAATACCAAACACAAGCGGCTCGCCAATACGCCCATTCGACCCGCACAGACATCCAGCAGGCGTATCGCCTCTATACGTTGGTCAAATCGGGCGACCAGCCCTTGGCCGCCATGAACCGACTGCGCGAAGAATCTCGTCTCTCGCGTCAGGCTGTGCTGCGCCTTGCAGCCGCCTACGCCTGGATGGGGCGCACCGGCGTAGCCCAAGAGTTGACTACACGGGCTGCAACAGCCCAACCTGCCGCAGGCGACTACTCGACCTTCTCTTCGCCCCTCCGCGATCAGGCCATGGAGTTGCAAAGTTGGGCTCTGCTGGGGGCTTCGGAGCAGATGTTGTCGTTGGCCGAAGTGGTAGCCTCCAAATTTTCGGCCACGACCTGCGACACGCAGCAGGTAGCCTTCATCAGTTCGGCCTTTGGCTCACTCGCCGAGCAGATCGGCACGAGCGTGGAGCGGGCGCGTGTAGAGCAGCAGGGGAGTGCCCCGATCGAGTTGTGCGACATCCGTGCTACGCAAGTCTTGGATGTTCAGCCCGACATGGGTTCGCTTTCGCTCCAAAATCAAGGGACAAAGCCCCTCTTCGCTACGCTGGTCACCCTGCGGCAACCTACCGCCAACGAACCGGTGGCAGCCTCGGCCAACAAACTCACCGTCGAGGTGCAATACACCGATCTGAAGGGTCAACCCTGCGCCATCAATACCCTGCAGCAGGGGGCCGAGTTTCTGGCTCAGATCACCGTCAAGCGAAATGCCGTTGTCGATTCCGAATCGTTGGCTCTGACCTTCGTAGCCCCCTCCGGCTGGGAGATCTGGAACGACCGACTGCTCTCCCCGCAAAACCAGGAGGAGGTGACCTACTGCGACCAGCGCGATGACCGCATCCATTGGTATTTCCCCCTTGATGCCGGCCAAAGCAAGCAGTTCAAAGTTCGTCTCAGAGCAGCCTATACCGGTCAGTTCTTACTGCCGCCTACCCGCTGTGAAGATATGTACGATGCCACCGGCTATGCTACCACCGCAAGCCGCATGATTACCGTCAAACGATGAAACAACTACTACGATATGGCGCAGCTACAGCGGCAGGAGCACTCCTGCTGCTGTGGCTCTTTTGTCTGCCTCGAGAACTTTTTGAAGGGGTCAGCTATTCGACCGTTGTTACCGATCGCAACGGTACATTGCTCGGAGCTCGTTTGGCCCGCGACGAGCAATGGCGATTCCCGCCGTGCGACTCGTTGCCCGAGAAATTCGTCACAGCCCTCATTGAGTTTGAGGATCGCACCTTCTACGACCATCCCGGCGTCAGTCTGCGGGCTTTGGGGCGTGCCGTGATGCAGAACCTCCGCAACGGGCGCGTGGTCAGTGGCGGCAGTACGATCTCGATGCAGGTGATCCGCCTCTCGCGTCGCAAACCGCGTACGCTGTGGCAGAAGGCCGTCGAAATCTTCATGGCAACCCGTCTCGAGTGGCGTTACTCGAAGGAGGAGATCCTGCGCCTATATGCCTCGCACGCCCCCTTTGGCGGCAATGTTGTCGGTTTCGATGCCGCCCTATGGCGTTATTTGGGCCATGATGGCAGCCATCTGTCGTGGGCCGAGGCGGCAACGCTTGCCGTCTTGCAAAATGCCCCTTCGTCGATGCACCCCTCGAAAAACCGCGATGCGCTGTGTGCCAAGCGCAACCGCCTGCTGACGCGACTTTTCGAGGCCGGCCATCTCTCCGAGGAGGATTATCGGCTCGCACTCGACGAACCGCTCATCGACCAACCTTATCCCATGCCCCAGGAGGCCACTCATTTGGTGTCGTGGTATCATCGCACCCATCCGGGCGAGCGCATCGTAACCACGATCGATGCGCTCCTGCAACAACAGGTCGAGGAGGTCACCACACGCCATAGCCGCACCCTGCGCAAGGCGGGCGTTCGCGACCTGTCAGCCGTCATTTTCGACATCGAGCAGGGCGACGTGGTGGCCTACTGCGGCAATAGCGACATGAGCTATGAGCGCGAGGGGCGTTGGATCGACATTGCCCGTGCGCCCCGCAGTTCGGGCAGCATTCTCAAACCCTTGCTCTATGCCGCAGCGTTGCAAGAGGGCACTCTCACGCCCGAGATGCTGTTGGTCGATATTCCCACCGATTTTGGAGGTTTCTCCCCGAAAAACTACCACGGATCCTACGATGGAGCTGTACCGGCCAACGAGGCGTTGATCCGCTCGCTCAACATGCCGTATGTCCACCTGCTCAAGGAGTATGGAACGATGCGTTTTGCCGAGTTGCTGCAGGTGGGTGGCATGACCTCGCTCGACCGACCGGCCGATCGCTATGGTCTCTCGCTTGCGCTGGGAGGTGCCGAAGTGACCCTCTATGACGTTACCCGTTTCTATGCCCGCATGGTGGCCGTTTATCAAGATTCGACGCGCTATGCCGACTTTCCGCTGCGCGACCGAGTGGCTCTGCACCACACCTTCGAGACGATGCGCGAACTCAACCGCCCCGATCACCTCGACTGGCGACGTGCACAATCCGTGCAACAGGTGGCCTGGAAGACCGGCACGAGCTATGGGGCGCGCGATGCCTGGGCCATCGGATGCACACCGCGCTATGTCGTGGGTGTGTGGTGTGGAAATGCCGACAGCAGCGGGGTAGCCGAGATGACCGGAGCCCAAACGGCCGGGCCGGTGATGTTCGATTTGGTGGATCTGCTGCCTGCGTCCGGATGGTTTGAGGCTCCGCAGCCCGAGGAAGGGGTGTGGTTGCCGATTTGTCGCCATTCGGGCTATCCGGCCGGCCGTGCTTGTTGCGACACGCTCCATCGCCAGCTCCCGCGTGCAGCCACCCGCACACGGGCTTGTCCCTATTGCCAAGAGGTGAACGTATCATACGATGGCGCTTTCCGTGTGGTTGATCGCAGCCAGCCGACCCACATCGAACGCCGCTTTGCACTGCCACCCCTCTTGGAACACTACTACCGCCAATGCCACCCCGAATACCGACCCCTTCCGCCCATCAAACCCTCGGCTGCGTCGGTCGATTCGGATGAGCCGATGCGCTTCATCTACCCAACTGACGGGGTGATCGTTTCGCTCCCCAAGC
Source organism: Alistipes sp. (assembly GCA_017437045.1). Taxonomy (GTDB): domain Bacteria; phylum Bacteroidota; class Bacteroidia; order Bacteroidales; family Rikenellaceae; genus Alistipes. The sequence continues at coordinate 152,422 of JAFSBY010000006.1, read as the reverse complement.
AGATGGACGGTTCGTCGGGTGCTATCCATTGCAAGGTGGCTCACAGCCAGCCTTCGACCGAACTTTTTTGGCACCTCGACGATCAATTCTTAGGAGTTACACGCGATCTACATCAGATGCAGATCACACCGACCGCCGGCCATCATCGATTGATGGTAGTCGATGCCCACGGCGCGAGCATCACGACTCGGATGCGATGCGTCGCTTCACAAACGCCCTAAAACGCCTTCTTCAGGGGGTGAGTGACGGATTCGTGATGAAATTCTTACCGTTCATCGTGTTATTTGGTCCATTCATCGTTCTATTTGGCTGCATTCTTCTCTTTTAGGTTAGCGAATTAATGCGGTTTAGAAAATTTTAATTACTTTTGCCAAAATTCGTGTAAACATAAAACACAAACCAATAACACAAACTATGAAAAAGACATTCTACGAAATGCCGACCATCGAGCAAGTTGAGATGGTCGTGGAGCAGGGTTTTTCTGCTTCGGGAGAGTTTTCGGGTCCCTCGTTTGGCGAGGAGGACGTAACCGACAAATGGGAGTAACCAAAGTTTAACCAAAAAAAGCAAGAAGAAAAGATGAAACGTTTTTGGACTATTTTTGCTGTTGCACTGGTAGCTTTGGGTGTAACGGCTTGTAGCGAGGGTGCTGATGAGCAGACCGCTCCTGCAACGGAGGGCGTATCGTTCTACGCCTCGGTAAACATGGGTGCCGATTCGCGCGCCACGCTTGAGAAGGACGACGAGGGTGTTTGGAACACCGTCTGGGAGGGTAACGAGACGCTGATCGCCAATATCAATTGGACGAATAAGTTCGAATTTAGCAACACGCCCGAGGAGCCTAACAAGTTTACTTGCACCGATCCGTCGATCCTTGATCTTATGGTAGACGGTCCCGTATCGGCCAACATTTACAATAAAAACGCCGAGAACGGTCCTAACAGTGCAATGGGTGCTGACGGTATTAGCATCTGGAGTACCTGTATGCTGGGCAGCGGTGATCCCGTTGTTCTTGAGGCCGATTGCGCTATCCTGCGCTACTCATCGGATTACGAGGTAACCTTCACCACGACGGCTACATACTTCCCGAACGGTGGTTTGTTTGGTGATGGTACTATGGAGGGTTATGATGTCAAGAACTTCTCCGAGTTGACGCTTCCGGCCGGTAAGGATATCCTTGTGCCGATTTTCTACGCAGATCTGGCCGGCTCGGGTTCGTTGAGCTATGCTATCGACGGTAAAACGTGCGGTACGATTAGCAACTTCTCGCCCAAGAATGGTACAATCTACAACCTCGGCACGCTGGATAAGCCGTTTGTAGCAGAGAAGTCGGAGTGGGGTGTTGTTGGTGAGTTGACCGGCTGGAGTGACAATGGCGACATCGCCATGTACACAACCCCGACTGCAAATCTGTTTGTAGCAAAGAACATCACCGTTACGGAGGCTCAGGTTTATACCGGCTTCAAGATTCGCAATAAGGGAAACTGGACCGGATTGAACTATGGTCGTCGCTATTATGATTATATTATGTCTAACCATTGGACGTCAGCTTGGGTAAATTCATCAGACTTATACTTCACAGAGGCTGGTTCGTTTGACATTTATTTCCAGCAAATTAACAATGACGAGGCGAAAATTTGGTTAATGAAGGCAGGGGTCGATTATACAACAGCTGCTGAACAGACCAAAGAGGGTCCTATGCCTGATCCGAGTGGGATGACTTGGGGTCTTTGCGGTGCTCATAACGGTTGGGGAACGAATGATACCGCTATGACTTGGGATGGTTCGCTTGGTATGTATGTTGCTAAAAATATAAGCCTTACAGGTGAGTTTAAGGTTCGCGCAGATAAATCTTGGACAAACAACTATGGAGGCGCAACCATTTCATTGAACAAGGCTGCAGCAACTGCAATCTATAACAATAGCTCGGGTAATTTGAAACTCTCGGGTACGACGACTAATAAACTCTATGATGTTTATCTGTGGGTTGATTCTAGTAATCTGAAAAATCCCGCTAAGATTTGGGTGAAGACGCCGGGTTCGGCTGCTCCGTCGCTCTAATCAATATAGCGCATTCCAATTTTTCCAGCCCGACCATCAACAGGTCGGGCTGGTTGTTTTTCTTATTATGCTAACAACCGTCATTATTCCCGGTTGAGAATTTGATAATTTGAAACTATTCCGTTATTTTTGTCAAAACAACAAGCACAAAAAAACACCTTACAACCCATGAATTTCAGAATCGGACACGGATATGATGTACATCGTCTGCAAGAGGGTTTGCAGTTGGTCTTGGGTGGGGTAGCGATCCCCTATGAGAAGGGCTTTGTGGCCCATTCGGATGGCGATGTGGCGATTCATGCCATTTGCGATGCGCTGCTGGGGGCAGCGGCGATGGGCGATATTGGGTTGCATTTTCCCGATACGGCCGACGAATTTGCCGGCATCGACTCGAAGGTGCTGTTGCGCCGCGTCGTAGCTCTGCTGACCGAGCAGGGATACCGAATCGGCAATGTCGATTGCACGATCCGCATGCAACGACCCAAACTGCGCCCCTATATCGACACGATGCGTCACACACTCGCCGATGCTATGGGTGTGGACGATGACCAAGTATCGGTCAAAGCCACGACCACAGAGCATCTGGGATTTGAGGGGCGCGAAGAGGGCGTATCGGTCTCGGCCGTTGCGCTGATCTATCGCGCTTAATAGAGTTGCGAAATCGTACCTGAATATTGGACCGCGTTGTACCACGGATTCGAGATCGTCAGCGTTGCCCCGCCCGTGCGTGAATAGATCTCAAAGGTAAAGGTGTAGGTCGAACCGCTGAAGAGCGACGAAGAGAAGCTCACCATCCACCCCTCGTGGGTCTGTTCGGTCGTATAGTGTTCGACCGAGGGGAGGGTATAGTTGAGCACCGTCACATAATAGGGAGGCGTAAAACCCTTGATGTAGGGCATGCAGACATCGACGGCCGTATCCCAAACACAAATATTAAATTCGGGATTCATGATCTGCCGCATCGGTCCGGCCGGTTGGCGTTGCATGGTCTGCGGATTGAACTGAAAGTTGCGCGACAACACCAACGAATCCATCATACGTTCGTATTCGGCCAATCGTTCGGCACGACGTTTCTCGCGTATTTCGCGGCGTTCCTCCTTCGGGGAGAGATTCTTGCGTTGTCCGATGACGCTCATCGCTGCGATGAGCAGTAGGGCGGAAGAGAAGATAAAAAATAGTCGTTTCATGGCGGTAGGGTATTTATTGCCCTGCCACAAAAAGCAAAATCGGTGCCGCACCCAACGCACAGCACCGATTTTTTTTTGCAATGCGTGACCCCTATTTGAGGAAGTCGGCACGCATAGGCGAGAAGGTGTCGATCAGAATACCGGCCTCCAGGCATACGCAACCGTGCTCCAGATCGGGCTCCACGTAGTAGCCATCACCCGGGCCAAGAATACGCTTTTCGTCACCGATGGTCAGCTCAAAACGACCGCTGGCCACATAGGTTGCCTGCGAGTGGTAGTGAGCGTGGGCCGAACCAACGGCGCCGGTCTCAAATTTGACCTTCACGAGCATCAGCTGGCCGTCATAAGCCATCACCTGGCGCGTAATACCGGGAGCAGGGTTCTCCCATGCCATCTCCTGCTCAATCTGATAAGTTGTACTGCGAGTTTTCATCGTATCCAATAGTTTTTGTGGTAAAAAGTTCTGCCTACAAATATAGAAAAAAAAGTCCAATAGCACAACGCATTGGACCTTTTTCACACACAAACAATAACAATAAAACGGCTGTTTTACTTTACGAGTACAAAGATCGGAACTCGAGCGGAAACTATCAATCACCATATTTAGGTATTTTACACCCCTCGCAACCTGCGCCACAGCCATAAACGAGGGCGAAAACTCGCAGAAAGCAGCTGTGATTTTTAGGCAATTATTTGTTTATTTGTATCGTTTGCACTATCTTTGCATGTGAAATCAAGAGGGATCGACCTTCGTTCGATCCGTAAAATCAACCAACAAATACGATTTATGCAAGATTTAGAAGTGCTCGAGGGCAAAAGCGTGTCCGAGCTACGTGAAATAGCAGCGATGCTGGGTATTGATGGTACGCACATGAAAAAGGGTGAACTGCGTGCCCGGATTGTGGCCGTTGCAGAGGGAACAGCATCCCGAGAGGAGGCGGCTCCGGCCGTTTCGGGAGCAAAACCCGAGGAGGCTGCCGCTGCGCCCGCTGTCGAGAAACCGCGTCGTGGTCGTCGTCCGCGCATTGCCAAGGTGGAGAGTGCCGAAACGCCCGCTACGCCGGCTCCCGAAATGCCCGTAGCCGAAGAGCCGACCAAGGAGCAAACCGCCCCCTCAGCACCCGAACCCCCCCCCGCCGAGGAGCCGGCATCCACGCCCGAGGCTCCCAAGCCGGAGCCGAAACGCCGAGGCCGCAAGCCAAAAATGCGCCCGGAGGCTGTCGCGCCCAAACAGGAGACACCGACAACCGAAGAGGCACCTACCCAACAACCTGCACCGGCAGCTCGTCCGTCGCTCGACGACGAGGTGATCACCAAAGACGACTACCTGGGTGAGATCGAAGGGGAGGGCGTCTTGGAGGTGATGGCCGACGGCTTTGGCTTCCTGCGTTCGGCCGACTACAACTACCTCAATTCGCCCGACGATGTCTATGTTTCGCCCTCGCAGATCAAACTGTTCGGTCTGAAACCCGGCGATACGGTCAGCGGCACGATCCGTCCGCCGCGCGAAGGGGAGAAATATTTCCCGCTGGTGCGTGTCAATGAGATCAATGGCTTGAAGCCCGAATATATCCGCGACCGTGTGCAATTTGAGTACATGACCCCGCTCTTCCCGAGCGAGAAATTCTGCCTGACGGGGCATGGTCACAACACACTCTCGACGCGCATCGTCGATCTCTTCTCGCCCATCGGCAAGGGCCAGCGAGCACTGATCGTAGCCCAGCCCAAGACCGGTAAAACGATGCTCCTGCAGTCGATTGCCAATGCCATTGCCGACCACCACCCGGAGGTCTACATGATCGTGCTGCTGATCGACGAACGTCCCGAGGAGGTGACCGAAATGGCCCGCAACGTCAAAGCCGAGGTCGTAGCTTCGACCTTCGATGAGCAGGCCTCGCGCCATGTCAAGGTGGCCGAAATGGTGTTGGAGAAGGCCAAACGCATGGTCGAGTGTGGCCACGATGTGGTGATCTTCCTCGACTCGATTACCCGCTTGGCTCGTGCCTACAACTCGGTGCAGCCTGCCTCCGGCAAGGTCTTGTCGGGTGGTGTGGATGCCAATGCGCTGCACAAGCCCAAGCGATTCTTCGGTGCAGCACGTAACACCGAGGAGAAGGGCTCGCTGACCATCATCGCCACGGCCCTGATTGACACCGGATCGAAGATGGACGAGGTGATCTTCGAGGAGTTTAAGGGTACGGGTAACATGGAGCTGCAGCTCGACCGTCGTCTCTCGAACAAGCGCGTCTACCCGGCTGTGGATGTCATTGCGTCGAGTACGCGTCGTGAGGATCTGTTGCTCTCGCGCGAGGTGATGAATCGCACGTGGGTGTTGCGTAAATATCTCTCGGATATGACTACCGTAGAGGCGATGGAGTTCCTCCAAAAGCAGATGAATCTGACCGAAACGAACGAGGAGTTCCTGGCAACCATGAATCAATAAACCTAAAAATAAGACCCAACAATGAAGAGATTTTTGCTTGGTTGCATTGCCGTACTTATGGCATGCAACGCCTTCGCCTGGGGGCAGAAGGGACACGATGTGGTGGCATACATTGCCGAGAACCATTTAACGCCCGAAGCAGCACAACGTGTCAGCGCTGTGCTGGGTGGCCATTCACCCGTCTATTACTCGAACTGGATGGACAATGCCAGCCATACGCCGCGCTATGCGCATACGAAGACCTGGCACTACATGAACATCGACGAGAATGAGACGCTGGAGAGCCAGCCGCGCAATGCAAAGGGTGATATTTTGACTGCGCTGAACGACATCATCGGTCGCCTCGAGAAGGGCAAATTGAGCAAAGAGGAGGAGTTCGATGAGCTGCGTATATTGATCCACCTGATGGGCGACCTGCACTGCCCGATGCACGCAGGCCGTTCGACCGATTATGGAGGTAATCGCGTCAAAGTGCTCTATTTCAGCCGTGAAACAAACCTTCATTCGATTTGGGATTCGTCGCTGGTCGAGTCGGCTCACAACTGGAGCTATTCGGAGTGGCAGTTCCAAATTGACCGCGTGACCGATGAGTTTGCCGCCCAAATGCAGCAAGGCACGATCGAGGATTGGTTCCTCCAGACCTGGACGATTGCCAAGAAGGTCTACGAGGTAACGCCCGAGGGTTCGCGCATCTCGTACGATTACATTGCCGCCATGGCACCCGTCATCGAGCAGCAGTTGCTGCTGGGTGGTCTGCGTCTGGCCGGTGTGCTGAATCGCATTTACGGCACGAAGTAAGTCCTACGTTCAATCAAGAGAGGCTGTCCAACAAGAAGTTGGACAGCCTCTCTTCTTTTGTCTGGTCACGATCATTTTTTCATCTGCCGATAGGCCGTCGGGGAAAGCCCCGTATGTTTGCGGAAGAAACGTCCCAGGTAGGACTGATCCGGAAAATGGAGCTGGTAGGCGATCTCCTGCACCGACAGATCGGTATTACGCAACAACATTTGAATCTCGATCAAGGCCGTATGGTCGATCAACTCTTTGGCCGTATGCCCCGAAACCGCACGTGCTATAGTCGAAAGATAGCGCGTTGATATACAGAGTTTTTCGGCATAAAAAGCCACCTCGCGCTCCTCGCGTACATGTTGGTGAACAAGCTGGGTGAAACGACTAAACAGATCGCTTTGGCGTGACGAGGCCATGATCGGTTCGAGGTGGATGTCGGGCTTACGCAGGACCTTGTCATAGGCCTCCATCAGGGCGATCTGCAAACGGTTACGAATGATGGCATCCCGAAAGCGATTTTCTCGATCCAAATAGCTATATTCCAAAATCTTAAACCAGGCACTGAAGGCCTTGGTCATCTTCGCCGTGTGGTGATTGACCGGGTGATGTTTCAGGATACGCAGGAACTCGATGTCGAGGCGAAATGCAGCCTCGGAGAAGAGCTGCGACGAGAAGACAAAACAATCGAGCTGAAAGTCCTCCGAACGCTCTCGAATCGAGACCATAGACCCGGGCAAAATCAAGATCGAAGCATAGCGACGAATCGGCCATTCGGCATCATCAATCGAGAGCACGGCTCGCCCTTTTCGGCACAAAAAAAAGCCTCCGGAGGCACTGCGTTCATGGTAATTTTCCAACCCTTGCAGGTTCGACTTTCCGATTGAAAACAGCTCGTTGTCGGGCAGTAGAAGGGGGTTTTGCAGTAGATTTACCATAATTCCAACGTTAAATTTTGAACAAAGATAACTAATTTTTGATAAAACCACGATTTTTTGTTCCGAAAAAGGATAATCTTGTTCTTATATTTTAGGTGTAAATTTGCATTTTATAAAATACTTTTGCAATCGGAAGATTTTGTATTTATATTAAATAACGTTTTTATGAAACAGACATTTGTCAAAGCAGCCGCAATGGTCTGCGCCTTGGCAGCCATAGGCTGCGCTCAAGCTCCGGTGACGATGCCGCCGGCGCAATACGCCATGCTGGAGATCTCGACGACCGATCGCGTGATTCCGAGCTCGTACTCGGCAACGATTCGTGGTCGTCAGGACATCGACATCTATCCCCAGGTGGGCGGTACGATCGCAAAATTGTGCGTAACCGAGGGTCAAACCGTAGCCCAGGGTCAGACGCTCTTCATTATTGATCAGGTCCCCTACAAAGCAGCTCTGCAGACGGCCGAGGCCAATGTAGCTGCCGCTAAAGCCGGTGTAGCTACCGCCCAACTCGTTTATGACAGCAAGAAGGAGCTCTACGCCAAGAACGTCGTATCGAAATTCGACCTCTCGACGGCCGAGAACAACCTGCTGACGGCCAAAGCACAGCTGGCTCAGGCCGAGGCTCAGCGCGTAAATGCGGCCAATTCGCTCTCGTACACGGTGGTCAAGGCTCCGGCAAACGGTGTGGTAGGTACGCTGCCGTATCGTGTAGGTGCGCTGGTAAGTGCCGCTATGCCCAAGCCGCTGACGACCGTTTCGGACAACTCGGTGATGTATGTTTACTTCTCGATGAACGAGAAGCAACTGCTGGAGTTGGCTCGTGAGTATGGTTCGATCGACGCTACGATCAAGCAGATGCCCGATGTAGAGCTGAAGCTCTCGGACGGTACGATCTACTCGGAGAAGGGTCGCGTGGAGTCGATCAGTGGTGTGATTGAGACCTCGACCGGAACGGTATCGCTGCGTGCTGCCTTCCCGAACAAGGGTGGTTTGCTGCACAGCGGTGGCTCGGGTAATGTCGTGATTCCCAACACGTACAAAGATTGCATCGTCATCCCGCAGGTGGCTACCTTCGAGCTGCAGGATCGCGTCTTTGTCTTCAAGAACGTCGATGGCCTCGCCAAGTCGTTCCCGATCTCGGTAGAGAAGATCAACAATGGTAAGGAGTATGTCGTGACGGCAGGTCTGACGGCCGGTGATGTCATCGTAGCCGAGGGTGCTGCGCTGCTGCGCGAGGGTACCCCGATTCAGCCCAAACAGCAAACGGCTGCTGCAGCTCCCGCCGCCGAGCAGGAGCAGGCTGCTGCCCAAACTGAAAATACGGAGGAGTAAACTATGAATTTAAGAGCATTTATTGAGCGACCGGTTCTGGCCTCGGTAATTTCGATCTTGATCGTCTTTGCCGGTGTCATCGGTTTGGCTTCGCTGCCGGTTGAGCAGTATCCCAATATCGCACCGCCCACGGTGATGGTTCACGCCAGCTACCCGGGTGCAGGTGCCGAGACCATTCAGAAATCAGTGATCGTTCCGTTGGAGGAGGCTATCAATGGCGTGGAGAACATGATGTACATCTCCTCGACCGCCTCGACCGGTACGGCTTCGATCAACATCTTCTTCCGCCAGGGTACCGATCCCGACATGGCGGCCGTGAACGTGCAGAACAAGGTGGCTACGGCAACCGCACTGCTACCGGCCGAGGTAAACCAGATCGGTGTCTTCACCATGAAGCGTCAGACCTCGATGCTTCGCGTATTCTCGACCTACTCGCCCGATGGTCGTTACGACGAGAACTTCATCTCGAACTATGTGAAGATCAACCTTGAGCCGCAGATTCAGCGTATCCAGGGTGTGGGTGAGTGTTTCACGCTGGGTGCCGACTATGCCATGCGTATCTGGCTCAAGCCGGAGGTGATGGCACAGTACAAGATCATGCCTTCGGACATCACCTATGCGCTGGCCGAGCAGAACATCGAGGCTGCTGCCGGTGCACTGGGTTCGGAGTCGGAAAACGCTTTCCAGTTTACGCTCCGCTATAAGGGCCGTCTGACCACGCCCGAGGAGTTCGAGCAGATCGTGATCCGTTCGACGCCCGATGGTCAGGTACTCAAACTCAAGGATGTGGCAGACATCGAGCTGGGTGCCGAGTCGTATGCCTACAAAGGCTTCCTGAACGGCTCGCCGGGTCTGATGACGATGATCATGCAGACGCCCGGATCGAACGCTACGGAGATCGTGGAGAATATAGACGCTCTGCTCGACGAGGTAGAGGCCGATATGCCCGAGGGCTTGGCTATCGCCCGCGTAATGTCGGTGAACGACTTCCTCTACGCCTCGATTCACGAGGTGATCAAGACCCTCTTGGAGGCCATCTTGCTCGTAATCTTGGTGGTATATTGCTTCTTGCAGGATATTCGCTCGACGATCGTGCCGACGATCTCGATTCTCGTATCGTTGATCGGTACCTTCGCCTTCATGGTCGTTGCTGGTTTCTCGATCAACATCCTGACGCTCTTCGCTTTGGTGTTGGCAATCGGTACGGTGGTTGACGACGCGGTGATTGTGGTCGAGGCCGTACAGGCCAAATTCGACGAGGGCTATCGCTCGCCCAAGAAGGCGACCGTCGATGCCATGTCGGGTATTACGTCGGCTATTATCACCTCGACGCTGGTCTTCATGGCTGTGTTTATCCCCACCTCGATGATGGGTGGTACGTCGGGTGTCTTCTACACACAGTTCGGTATCACGATGGCCGTGGCCGTGGGTATTTCGGCTGTGAACGCCTTGACCCTCTCGCCGGCCCTCTGCGCCCTGATGCTCAAGCCCTACCTGGATGAGGATGGTAACGCCAAGAATAACTTCGCAGCCCGCTTCCGTAAGGTCTTCAATGCCGGTTTTGGTGCCATGATCAAGAAGTACAAGCACGGCGTGCTGGCCTTCATCAAGCACAAGTGGCTGGCTTGGGGTACGTTGTTCGCTGCCTTGGCGCTGCTCTTCGTGCTGATGAACAACACGAAGTCGGGTATGGTGCCTGACGAGGATATGGGTGTTGTGATGGTACAGGTTTCGGCCGCTCCGGGTGCTACGCTGAATGAGACGGACCAAATCATGAAGGAGGTTGCCGGTCGCATTCGCTCGATTCCGCAGGTACGCATCGTATCGCAGGTTGCCGGTTACGGTTTGATGGCCGGTGCTGGTTCGTCGTATGGTATGTGTATCGTCAAGTTGAAAGACTGGTCGGAGCGTCCCGAGAAGTCGGACAACGTACAGGCTGTAATCCAGCAGATCTATGGTCGCACGATGGATATCAAGAATGCCCAGATCTTCGCCATTGCTCCGCCGATGATTACCGGTTACGGTACGACGTCGGGCTTTGAGATGTATCTGCAGGACAAGGTCGGCGGTGCGATCAACGACTTCTACAATGTCTATCTGCAGTATGTAGCCGCCCTGAACCAGCGTCCCGAGATCGCTATGGCTTACTCGACATTCAGTATCAACTTCCCGCAGTATATCTTCGATATTGATGCTGCCAAGGCCAAGCGTGCCGGTGTTTCGCCTGCCGATCTGCTGTCGGTTATGTCGAGCTATTTCGGTAGTTCGTATATCTCGAACATCAACCGCTTCTCGAAGGTGTACCGCGTAACGATGCAGGCTCGTGCCATCGACCGCGATGATCCGGAGTCGTTGAACAACATCTACGTACGCAACTCAGTAGGCGAGATGGCTCCCGTAAGCCAGTTCGTCGAGATGAAGAAGATCTATGGTCCCGAGGTACTGAACCGATTCAACCTCTATAACTCGATCTCGATCAGTGGCTCGGTAGCCGATGGTTATTCGACCGGTGATGCCATTACGGCTATCCGCGAGGTGGCCGATCAGGTGCTACCGCGTGGTTACGGCTACGACTTCGGTGGTATGACCCGTGAGGAGACTACGACGACGAGCAATACGGGTATCATCTTCGGTATCTGTATCTTGATCATCTACCTGATTCTGGCTGCCCTCTATGAGAGCTTCTTCGTGCCGTTTGCCGTCATTTTGTCGGTTCCGTGCGGTCTGATGGGTTCGTTCCTCTTCGCCAAGGCGATGGGTATGGAGAACAACATCTACCTGCAGACGGGTCTGATCATGTTGATCGGTCTATTGGCCAAGACAGCCATTCTGCTTACCGAGTATGCCGGCCAGCGTCGCGAGCAGGGCATGTCGCTTTCGCAAGCAGCCATCTCGGCAGCCAAGGCTCGTTTGCGCCCGATCTTGATGACCGTTTTGACGATGATCTTCGGTATGTTGCCGCTGGTATTCTCGCACGGTGTAGGTGCTAACGGTAACTCGACGCTCGGTACGGGTGTTGTTGGTGGTATGTTGATTGGTACGCTGGCCCTGCTCTTCCTGGTTCCGATGCTCTTCATCGTCTTCCAGACTTTGCAGGAGAAGGTAAAACCAATCCAATTCAAGAAGGAGACCCAGGAGGGTGATAACGAGTAATACGATGAAAAGTATGAAGAAATTAGTAATCTTTTGCCTGGCAGCCGGCTTGATGACCGGCTGCGGCATCTACAAACAATACGAACGTCCTGAGGTGGAGACGGCCGACCTGTATGGCGACGCCGTAGGCACCGAAGGGGAGACGTTTGGCGATCTGAAGTGGGAGGAGATCTTCACCGATGCACACCTCCGCACGCTGATTGCCAAGACACTGGAGCAGAACACCGACCTGCAGGCAGCTCAACTGAAAATCGAGGAGGCACAGGCCGCCCTGCAATCGGCTCGTTTGGCCTATCTGCCCTCGATCAACCTCGCCCCGCAGGGTGCTTTGTCGAGCTTTAACCACGCTACGCCGACCAAGACCTATACCTTGCCGGTGGCAGCCAGCTGGCAGTTTGATCTGCTGATGGGCGGTATCACGAATGCCAAGCGTCAGACGAAGGCCACCTACGAACTCTCGAAGGAGTATGAGCAGGCCGTACGTGCCCAGCTCATTGGTGGGGTAGCCAACCTCTACTACTCGCTCTTGATGTTCGATGAGCAGGTACGCATCACCGAGCAGACGGTAGCCATCTGGAAGGAGCTGGTCGAGAAGGCCCGCATCATGAAGGAGGCCGGCATGTTCAACGAGGCTGCCGTATCGCAGTACGAGGGTACCTACTATTCGATCGAGGCTTCGCTCAAAGATCTCAAGCAACAGGTAAAGTCGATCGAGAACAATATCTGCACGATCCTGGCCGAGGCTCCGCACGCCATCGAGCGTGGCAAGCTGGCCGACCAGCAGCTGCCCGCCACGATCGAGGTGGGTATTCCGGTGCAGATGCTCTCGAATCGTCCCGATGTGCGCATTGCCGAGTATAGCCTGATGCAGGCTTACTACGCCACCAACATCGCTCGCTCGAAGCTCTATCCGTCGATCTCGCTCAGCGGCTCGATCGGTTGGACGAACAGCAGCGGTATGGGCATTGTCAATCCTGGTGACGTGATCATGAGCGCAGCCGGTTCGTTGCTGCAGCCGATCTTCAACGCCCGCGTAAACCGCAATCAGGTGAAGATCTCGAAGGCACAACAGGAGGAGGCCGAGTTGGCATACCGCCAGACGATCCTCAATGCCGGTGCCGAGGTCAATACGTTGCTGGCCCAGGTGCAAGCTGCCCGCGAGAAGCGTGCGCTGACCGCCCAGCAGGTTGCCTCGCTGCAGCGTGCCGTGGAGAGCACCGAGCTGTTGATGGAGCACACCTCGACGACCTATCTGGAGGTTTTGACGGCTCGTCAGACGTTGCTGTCGGCCGAGTTGGCTGAGGTAAGCAACCATTTCAACGAGTTGCAGAGCATCGTGAGCCTCTACCAGGCTTTGGGTGGTGGCCGCGAGGTGAAATAACACGCCGCACACACAACCGCAGGAGGTGTCGAGAAAAAATCTCGACACCTCTTTTTTATAAGGGGATGATCAGATAACGACAAAAAATTGTATCTTTGCCCAATCAAACAACAGACCCATGCATTGCTATCGACACGGAGCTTTTCGATTAGAGTCGGGTGTTGAGTTGCCCGAACTGCAGATCGCATACCACACCTATGGTACGTTGAATGCCGCACGCAACAATGTCGTGTGGGTCTGCCACGCCCTGACGGCCAATTCGGATGTAGCCGATTGGTGGCCACACACGGTCGAGGAGGGTCGTTTTCTCGATCCGGCTGACCACTTTATCGTCTGCGCCAATATCCTCGGGTCGCACTATGGTACGACAGGGCCACTGTCGATCAATCCGACCACCGGAGAGCCGTGGTATGGCGATTTTCCGGCCTTCACCATCCGGGACATGGTCGAGGCACACCGCACGTTGGCTGCGGCATTGGGCATTGAGCAGATTGACACGTTGGTGGGCAGTTCAGTCGGTGGATTCCAAGCCGTCGAGTGGGCGGTCATGGAGCCGACACGCTTCGACAAACTGATTCTGATTGCCACAGCAGCCAAAGCCTCGCCCTGGACCATCGCCATTGACGAGACGCAACGCATGGCTATCGAGGCCGACCAAACCTTTGGCGAGCGCCATTCGGATGCCGGTATGCGTGGCATGGCAGCCGCCCGCGCGTTGGGACTTCTGACCTATCGCGGGTCGCTGGGCTATAACCTCACGCAGCAGGACCACGAAGAGGCTCCGACGGTGCATCGCGCCTCGACCTATCAGCAGTATCAGGGCGAGAAGTTATGCCGTCGCTACAATGCCTACTCCTACTACGCCATTCTGAATGCCTTTGACACGCACGACGTAGGGCGTGGACGTGCCGGTCTGGAGGCCGAATTGGCCAAAATCACCGCTCGGACCGTGTTGGTGGGCATCACCTCCGACATCATCTTCACACCGGCCGAAATGCGCACCCTGCAAAGCCAGATCCCCGGGAGCCGTTATTATGAAATCGACTCGCCCTTTGGCCACGACGGTTTCTTGGTCGAGCATGAACAGTTGAACCAAATTCTCTATCCATTTATACACGCACACCATGAGTAACATTAAAATAGGTCTATTCGGCTTCGGAGTTGTCGGACAAGGCGTCTACGAAGTGATCCGCAAATCGAAGAATGCCCACGCCGAGGTGGTCAAGATTTGTGTCAGCAACCTGCAAAAGCCCCGCCGCACGGAGGTCGATGCCTCGCTTTTGACCGATCGCGCCGAGGATATTCTCCTCAATCCGGAGATCGACCTGATCGTCGAGGTGATCAACAATGCCGACGATGCCTATCAGATCGTCAAAACGGCTCTTGAGCGCGGTATTCCGGTTGTCTCGGGCAGCAAAGCGATGTTAGCCAAGCACCTGCCCGAGTTGATCGAGTTGCAGAAGAAGCACAACGTAGCCTTGCTCTACGATGCCTCGTCGTGTGGCTCTATTCCTGTCATTCGCAACCTCGAAGAGTACTACGACAACGACCTGCTGTTGGAGGTCAAGGGTATCTTGAATGGCTCGTCGAACTACATCCTTTCGCGCGTCTTCGACCACAAAGAGCCCTACGAGAGTGCGCTGCGCAAGGCCCAGGAGTTGGGCTTTGCCGAGACCGACCCCTCGTTCGATATCGAAGGCTACGACTCGTTATTCAAACTCGTCATCATCACCGTCCATGCTTTAGGTACCTATGTTGCCCCCGAGCGCATCTTCACCTACGGCATCTCGACGATCCACGATTCGGATATTCAGTATGCCCGCGAGAAGGGGGTGAAGATCAAGTTGGTGGCGCAGGTTGTGAAGGTCAGCGACGAGCACTTCACGATGTTTGTGATGCCCGAATTTGTCAGCCCGAACAAGTATATTTATAGCGTCGATGACGAGTATAACGGCGTAGTGATTCGTGGCGAATGCTACGACCGTCAGTTTATGTTCGGCAAAGGGGCAGGCTCGTTGCCTACGGCCTCGTCGATCTTGAGCGACATCATGGCCCGTCGTCACGACTATCGCTACGAATACAAGAAGCAGCATTTCGAGCAGAAGCCCGACTACACGACCGACATTCTGTTGAAGATCTACGTCCGCTATTCGCAGACCAATATTCAGCACGTGCTGCACTTCGAGCAGATCCACGAGCAGTATATCTCGTCGGAGAGCAACTACGTCATTGGCGACATCCGCCTCTCGGAGCTGATCGCCAAACGCGACCAACTCACCGCCAAGGATCTCTTTATCGCCAATATCCCGATCTTCTTCCTCAATAAGGATAACTAGCCGCACAGGCTACACATAAAGAGGGTGTTCAACTACTGCAGTTGAGCACCCTTTTTGACTTACGAAAATGCGCTACTGCACATAATAGCGTTTGTCCATGCCCAGGACAAAGTGGCGGCGGTGGCAGCAGGCGGCGATGGCACAAACCAGGACCAGCACGGCATTCATCTGAAAGGCGAATGCTTCGTTCGTCGTTTTGAAGAGCACGCGGGCCAACGAGAGCAGGAAGGGGCAGATCATCACGGCCAGATAGTTCATGGCCATCACACACGCCAAAGCCCAGGTAGCCGAGCGCGGTGGAGCGATCGTGGCAGCCTTGTCGTAGATGATCGGCTGCATCACCCCATAGCCCAAGCCCGACAAAAGCACCCCAAGCACCAGCATCCCTTTGGTATGGAAGAATCCGATGCAGATCAACCCCAACGCAACCAGCACGAGCGAAAGGAGATTCGTCAGCGAACGCAGGCGGCGAATGATCGGATTGAGCACAAAGCCAGGGGCCATGATAGCCAAGAAGAAGAGCGAAATGAGCCATCCCGAAAGGCTGGACGGGAGGTGATTATGCTCCACGAGGAAGGGCAGATCGTAGGTGATGACCAGCACGGCATAGGTAATAAAAAGGTAGAAGAGCATCAGGCCTGCCAATTTCCGATAGTCGGTGCGGGTGTTCTGCAACTGCAAACTTTCGCGCGGCTCGGGCGGAATAGGCACCCGCCGCAGGGCAAAGACCAGCACAAACGAGAGGCCGGGCAACAGATAGACCAAAAAGGGGAGGTGCCAATCCATCTCGGCTAAATAGCCCGTCAAGGCGGTGGCGACCACCAACGTGAGGTTGTTGATGGCCGAGCTGTAACCGAGTTGGCGGACGCGGGAATCGCCCGTGAAGTAGTTCACAACCAGACCCGTCGAGAAGGGGATCATCATACCGGCACCCATACCCAGCACGCAGCTCATAAAGATCAGCATGCCGATGTTCTTGCTGAAGAGGCAGACCACACCGCTCAAAAAGAAGATAGCCAGACCTACGAACAAGATCGGCAAGGGCTCGCTACCCTCCGAGAGTTTACCCGCCAGCAGGACAAAGGGAATAATCAGCAGCGAGGGGAGTGACGTGAGCAGTTGAATCTCCAGCTCGGTAGCCGTCGGGAAGATTTTAGCCAGATCGCCCAAGATGGGGGAGATAGCCAATCCGGGCAGCGAAGAGACAGCCGAGACCGACCAGATAGCCAAGAGCACAAGCAGCGAAATAGAGCCTTTACCGGTATTGATTTGCATAATCCGTCTGTTTTGGCAGTCCTCCTGCAAGGTGCATACCAAACCCTACCAAAAGCCCCTCCAAACAACAAGGGCTGTCGAATACGCCTGGATTCGACAGCCCTCGTTAAGATCGTTTTGGGTGCGGCTATTTCTCGCGCACACAGCGCACCGAAAGGCCATTGGCTCCGCCCAACTGATAGTCGTTGCGCACACCGCTTGCGGCGGGGTTGGCCTTATTAAACCAATAGGTGAAGATCGTACCCTCGGAAGCCCACAAATAGCCCACCCAGGGCTGCGCCTCGGTAGCAATATTGCGCACCAACGTGTCGTTATAGAGGTTTTCGATCTTACCATCGAGGTAAATACGACGACCGGCCGCAAACCAGAAGTGCGATGCGCTGCCATTCGTCAGTTGCCATCCATAGCTCGAGGCGTAACGCGTGGCAGCATCCTCCACGGTCAGATCATCTGCGATGGTCAAGCCGGCAAAGGCTGCTGCCGGAGCAACACGCCAACCATAGGGGCAGGGGTCATTGACCGACTTTTGCGTATCATTCCAGCCCTGCACATTGTTGGTCATTTCGCGGCACCAGTTCTCATTCTTATGCTCGGTCGTGATGAAGTGAGTGGGGTGGCTGTTCGCGTAGCTATAGTTGCCCGTCTCGCTGCTGGAGGCCGGATATTGATAGGTCACCGTGTTGCTTTCGGCATCAAACAAGCTGATCGTTGTACCCTTCGAGGCTGTATAGGTCGAGGGACCGGCAAAGGGATCCTTGCGGCCCAGCTGGTAGTAAACGCCATACGAATCGAGGATCTCCTGCGGCGTGTCGTTTGCACATGCCAAAGCACCCAACTGACGACCCATCAACTCATACTCACCATTCGTAATAACCTCGCCTTCCACATCCATATCGGTGATCCACACATGCCAACTCCAAAGCAGATTATCAGCCGAGTCGTAGGCTCCCAGCAGGGCGTTACCCCGTTTGGGTTTCGTGGCATCATCGTCCTCGGCCTTGATATAGAAGGCACACTCACCGTTGTTGAAGGACAAATATTGCACCAAGTTCATGGACGTCTGCCAGATCACCGCCACGCGCGCCGTAGCAATCGGCTCCCCATTGCCCTTACGCATCGCATCGAAGCGATAGTAGGCATTCGGCTTATTGGCAATGTAGCAGTTAGCCGGTTGCGCAGTGTAGTCCACCTCAAGCGCATTGAGGGCGACATAGAGCGACGAGTGAATGTATTCGCTTCCGGTCGTCAAGCCACGCAGACGAATCGTACCGGTAGCGGCAGCCCCCGAATCCTCAGCCGGAGCAACGATCGTTGCCGTGAGGCTCTGCGCATCAATTTTCGGCGTATCCCAACCCTCGGGAACGTCCGAGATCGAATAGCTCGAGATATTAAATCCACTAAACGAGACGGTCGCCTCCTCACCCCAATGCATAAAGAGTGCTTTCTGGTTCCAGCTGATCGAGCCGGCCTCGTCTTTATCACTACAAGCGGTCGTCAGCAGCATGAGACCACATACGACGCCCAAGATATGTACGATATGTTTCATGGTTTGCATTTTTCCTTCAAAAATCGTTGCAAAGATAGCATATTTTGTATTATAAAACGCGAAAAACAGGGGTGATTTATCGAAATAAATCGCTGTTTGACCGTTTTATAAACGCAAAGGCGGGCAAATTATTATTCGCACAAGAATTCCACATACCGTTCAATGGCCACTTGGCAGACCGGACAGAAGGCCTCGACTCCTCGGAAACTGTTCATCAGACACTGCTGCGCCGGACGATAAATGCCCTTGGCAGCATAGCCTCCACCCTCATAAACACCGACCTTTTCGCGATAAGGCTCGGTTGTCGGCGTAGGCACCGGCGTGGTCTGCTCGAGCAGTTCGCGCCAGATTTGTTTTCGCTCAAAATCGACCAACGTCGTCAGATTCGGCTCCCAGGGCTCCAATTTTCGATCATACATCGTATCATCGTAGGCCGTCGTTCCGACATATTCATCGCCCAATCCCATCAACAGATGGCCAAATTCGTGGATATAGATCTTCCCCGTGAAACCCGGATTGTGCGCCGCACTGATGCCATAGAAGTTGAAGATACCGCCACCGCCATACTTCTGCGTGTTGGACAACACGTAGATATATTCATAGGGTACATGAGCTGCCAAATCTCGCAGTCGCTGCTGATCGGCCACCGTCTGATAGCGTTCCGAATCGAAGGTTGTAAAATTGGCTCCACACGCCGTATTACGCCAGATGCGCTCGCCCGGGATCGTTACGCCGGAGTCCTCCGAAGGCGCCCAGACGGCGCGGATGTTAAATCGCTCCTTCAGCCTGTTGTAGGGAGCATAGGCAAACATTGCCTCGGCAAAGCCACGGCAGGCCTCCTCGAATTTGGCGCGTTCATCGGCCGCATAACCTTCGGGCAGGACGACAATATCGACCCGATGGTCCGGAGCGCCCTGATAGACCACATCAAAGGTCTCATATCGGGGAGTGAACGACTCCACCCAATAGCTCTCCGGATCGATCTGCTGGCTGTATCGCTGCGTAAATTTTCCCTTTGCATCGCGGCTGTAAAATTCGATTACCACCGCACGCTTCGGGTAGGGAAATACAACCGATTCGGGGTAGCTGCGCGCCATGCGGGTAGCCTCCTCGGTCTGCTGCCATTCGTTGAAGAGCGTGCAGTAACCCCGCGAATAGAGCACCTGACGGCTCTCGGCATCCACGATCCGAAAGAGTTGATTGCCCAGATTGGTCGTATCGACCAACGAACGCTTCGACCCGGCCCAATAGGGCTCCGACTTGAGCGCATCAAAGGTGTAATGCTCCGTGTGGCTATCACCGCCATGATAGAAATCGAAGCGCATTGTGCGATCGAAAAAATGCTCCTCAAAGCGCACTTGAGCTGTCGCCGCAGCTGTCCACAACAGCAACCAGCATAAGAGTTGTCTTTTCATCTATAACCGATTTTCTCTAAAAAAAGAGGCTGCCACAATCTGCTGTGGACAGCCTCCGTAAATACCCATATCGAGCGGACTATCCGATTATTTCTTTTCGGGCTTGCCGATCGTCTCACGCATCTGCGTATCGGCCATGATGTTCTTCATCTTGTAGTAGTCCATGATACCCAGATTGCCATTGCGGAAGGCCTCGGCCATAGCCAGCGGCACCTCAGCCTCGGCTAAGATCACCTTCGCACGGGCATCTTGTGCCTTGGCCTTGTTCTCCTGCTCCAAGGCTACCGCCATAGCACGACGCTCCTCGGCCTTGGCCTGGGCGATATTCTTATCGGCCTCGGCCTGATCCATCTGCAGCTGTGCACCGATATTCTTACCGACATCAATATCAGCAATATCAATCGACAAAATCTCAAAGGCCGTACCGGCATCGAGGCCCTTCTCCAATACGACACGCGAGATCGAATCGGGATTCTCCAGTACGATCTTGTGCGAATCGGCCGAACCGATCGACGAGACGATACCCTCACCGACACGTGCCAAAACAGTCTCTTCACCGGCACCACCGACCAACTGCTTGATGTTGGCACGCACCGTCACACGCGCCTTGGCAATCAGCTGGATGCCATCCTTGGCTACGGCAGCTACCGGCGGCGTATTGATCACCTTCGGGTTTACCGACATCTGAACCGCCTCGAAGACGTCGCGTCCGGCCAAATCAATGGCCGTAGCCATCTTGAAATCGAGCAGAATGTTGGCCTTCTGTGCCGACACCAGCGCGTGTACGACATTGGTCACATTACCACCGGCCAGGTAGTGTGCCTCCAGCTCGTTCGGGTTCAACTTCAGACCCGCCTTCGTACTCTCGATCATCGACGAGACAATGATCGAAGGCGGCACCTTACGCCAGCGCATCAGAATCAGCTGCAAGAGGCTGATACGCACACCCGACACCAGGGCCGAGAACCACAATCCGATCGGAATAAAGTAAAAGATCAACCAAACGGCAACCAGCGATACGAAGATCACCAGGGCCATAATTCCCATGTCTGCATTTAATTCTATCATACGCCTATTTTTTAATTGATTTTCTTGACAATGACACTAAAATTCTCAAAGCCGACCACCTCGATCGGACTTTGCTGATCGATAAAGCAATCGACCGATTTGGCCTCATAGGTGCGTCCTTCGATCTGCACCTTGCCCATCGGAGCCAAGCGCGAGAGGGTAGTACCGCGATCGCCCACCTTGAGCTCCTGCTCGGGCGAAGGCATACTCGTATTCTCCAGATTTTGTTTGAGCGAGAAACGTTGCCAGGTCTTGGCTCGGAGCGAGAAGATGATGGTCAGGAGCGATAGCAGGGCAATGATCACGATCACCACAATACCCGCCGTAGTCCCCAGATGGGTGAAGGCCAAATAGATGGCTCCGGCATAGCAGGCCAGCGACAAAACACCACACACCGAGACACCCGGCAGCAAGACCAACTCGGCCACCAAGAACAGCAGCCCGAAGAGGATCAACAAGGCAATATACCAAACCATAAAGCGAAATCTTTTATCGAGGTAAAACTTCTTAACTATCTATGCTACTGACCAATCTGCACAATCGAAAGGTCGATCGACCCCATCTCCGCACGAATCGCTTCGACCACCTTCTCGGCATCGGCTCGCTCGACAAAGGTACCGATGATGTAGCGGCTGCTTCCCACGCGGGAGATCTCCACTCCGTACTCACCTTGCGTAATCGCTGTTCGCACCTGCTCGGGCAGTGCTTCGTCAAATTCAAACTCGATGCGATAGCCCGAATCGGCCGCCGAGGGCAGCGGTTCCTCGGCCAAATTACGATAGACGCCATCTATCCAAACGACCACCTCCGGACGCGTAAAGCCTCGCTTCTTCAAGGTCGCTTGTGCCGCTTCAGCCTCTTCGAGCGTAGCAAAGCCACCGGCAAAATAACGCCACTTCTGATCCTCGGTCTGCAGATAGCTCAAGGGCGAAGTCCCTCGGAAGATCGAAACGGGACGTTTGGTCGAGAAGGTACCCAGCTGCACGCGATAGATCGTACCGCGCTGATAGATACGACATTCCGGAATCGGATTCGCTGCCGTATAGACCGGCTTGGAGGAGAATTGGAGCGAGTCATACTCGATAAAGGTGCGCTCCTCGACCGTGATCTTGGGCAATTTGTAATCAATGGCCGTCAGCTGCGAGGCCACCCCGCGCAACGAATCGCACGCCGCATCAAATTGCAACGCCTGCGCCACATCCAACTCATAAGCCACCAGCGCCTGTTTGCGCAGGAAGTAGTCCACCAACTGATCCGAAACAGTCTCGCCCTGCAAGGTGCCGATCTCACGCATCGTGGCTGACAACCGCTCCTGCTGACGATCCAACTGCTCCTCTTTGCGCAAGGCCTCCATCAGGTAGTCATACGCATAGCTCTTATTATCAAAAATCTGATTCCAAACCGCACCCAACGAATCGGCCACCTCCTCATTCCGCCGCTCGATCATGGTCATGCTGTCCAACACGGCAAGCGCCTCCTGCTCGGTTGCCACAGCGGCATAGGTAGCGCCCAACTCAGTCAGCGACAAATAGTTATTCAGATAACGATTGACCATCTCCACGGCCTGCATCTCATCACGTTGTGCACGTCGCAACGCCCCGTAATCTTGGCGGGTTAGATGCTGCCGGAAGGGGGTATTATCGATCAAATTACGACATTTCAGCGAGTCGGGAAGTTCCTGACCGGCAGGATCCTGCTGTTGGCGGGCGATCTCGGCATTCAGATTGGCCAAGACCCACTCTTGTTCGATCGTGTTGATACGGTCAATCACACGACCCTTGGCCGTGCGCAGTTCAAAGATTTCGTTCTCGCATTGCAAGATCTGCTGGGCATACTGCGGTCTGTTTTCCGGATCCTCGCGCAATTGTTGGCGTACACGGATCATCGCCGAAGCGATCGAATCCTCACGCATCTGCAATACGGCATCCTGCTCCAAGAGCGACATATATTCGGCGTGGGACTCCAGGCCGGCAATACGCGCCTTGACAGGCTGTTGTGCGACGATCGGGGCTACATAAAACAGGGTCAAACCCCATAGAACAAGCAATTTTCTCATCACGAAACTCTTTATTTCCACCACTTCATAAAGAAGAGTTGTATCAAACCAAATATCTCCAAACGACCGAAGAGCATCAGGAGCGAATCCACGCCCTTAATTACCGTCGGCATCGAGGCAAAATTATCCATCGAACCGACCTCTCCAAAACCGGGACCGATGTTACCCATACAGGCTACCGAGCCGGTAAAAGCGGTCGTCAGATCCAATCCCCACATCGTTCCGATCAAGGCGCCGATCAGAATCAGCACGACGTATGCCACGATGAAGACCATGACCGAATGCAGCATGTCGTGCTCTTGAATCATACCATCCAAGCGTACCCGAATGACGGCGTTCGGGTGTCGCTGTTGCAACAGACGCGCCTTCATCATCTTGACAGCCAAGATCAGACGATTGATCTTCAGACCTCCGGTCGTCGATCCTGCCGAGGCACAGACCATGGACCCGACGATCAGGATCACGACGGCAAAGGGGGTCCATAAGTTGGTATCGGCCGTAGCAAAGCCACTCGTCGTCGTCACCGAAACAACCTGGAAAACAGCGTGACGGAACGAAGTCGAGAAGGTAGAGTAGAGATCGGCCCCATAGAGGCTGATGGCAATCAAGAGCGACATGACAAGCAGCATACCCACGTAATAGCGTGTCACCTCCGACCGAAACACATTGTTTCGCTTACCGGTCACCGTGGCATAGATCAGACCAAAGTGAATACCCGAAATGGCCATTGTCAAGATCAAAATGGTCTCGATGGCCGGGCTGTTATAGAAGGCGATCGAGAGGTTTTTTGTCGAGAATCCACTGGTGGACACAGCTGACATGGCGTGGCACAACGAATCAAACCAATTCATGCCGGCCATCTTCAGCGATACGAGCGAAAGCAACGTCAAGCCCAAATAGACCACCAACAGAATACGCACGATCACCTGCGTGCGATAGTTGAAATTCTCTTTAGCCAGCGTCGAGAGCTCGACATTCGAAAGGGTCATCTTACTGCGTCCCATCGACGGCAGGATGACCAACGCAAACATCACAACACCCATACCGCCGATCCAGGTGGAGGACATACGCCAAAAGAGCAATCCGCGCGGCAAGGCCTCGATATCGTTCAGAATCGTAGCTCCGGTAGTCGTAAAGCCCGAAACACTTTCAAACCAAGCATTGATCAGGTTAAACTCCCCGCCCCAGATCAGATAGGGGAACATACCCACGATGCAGGCCACCAACCACGAGCCTACCACCACGGCAAAGCCCTCTTTGGTGCTCAAATGGCCCTTCTTCTCGACAAAGATCTGCGGAAAGGCACCCAGCAGGGCCGTCAGCAGCGCCGAGAGCAGCAGCGGATAGAAGGCCGAGTCCACACCGCTCGCGTAGGAGATACCTACCGAAACCAGCATGAAGGCGGCGATGAACAACATCACCATCCCGACATATCGCAACACCAAATCAATTCGCATAGCCTCGTCTGCTTTGTTGTTTTCGAGATTAGAGTTTCGATTTACGCACCTGCCCGATGAGGGTGTCTATCTTCTCCTTGAGTTCCAGCACCTCATCTTTGAGCTCCGATTTGACCGAGAAGGGGATCTTGAAGGTGAGGTAATCGCCCAAACTCTTATTCATGCGGAGCATCGGTTTGACGCAGTAAATCATCATGAAGTAGTAGAGCATCAGCACGATGGCAATCATCACCACGAGCGAAATCAGCACCGGCGTAACCGCACGATAGGCATTTTTCTTCAACTGCTCGGTACGCGGAGCCAGCGAACTCTGCGTCGAGGTCATATAGGCCTTCACGGCGGTCGTCAGACGGCTATATACCGACTCAAACTGATCGGTGTACCAATTTTCGGGCTTCTCTTCGACCACCACAGCCTGCATCGGATCGACCGTTAGCTGATCCGCAACTACGGGCTCTACCACGACAAGCGTATCGACCGTAGCGGGTTGCGGCAGCGGGGTAGCGAGGTAGCCATCGACCAAAATCTTCATCTCGGTAGCAGCAAAGGCAAGCGAATCGAGGAACGATTTATCGAGTGCCTCCTCCTGTGCCGTCAGCCACACCGTCTCTAAACGCACCATCGAACGACGTGCCACACTATCCTGAGCACGATCACCAAAAACCGAGCTGTGGATCAGAGAGACATTCAGTTCGTGCGCAGCATCGAGAATCTCCTTGGCCAACTCGATATTGCGGCGGCTGGCCTTCAGAATATCACCCGTATCACGGCTCAAACGGCTCAACTCGACAAACGAGAGCATACCCGAGATAAAGAGCAGACAGACGATGCTCAAAAAACCCACGGTCACCCGTTTTTGCATTCCTTTCATAACTTACCGTATCGCTATAAGTATAGTATAATATGCAAATATAAGCATTTAATCGAGAATTTCACCTATCAAATCGTCAGAATTGTCAATCTCGACCATTTTTACCCGACAAATGCGGTTAATATAGTTCCGATCATAGGGCACTTTGACCCGACGATAGTTGCCCGTAAAGCCAAACATCCAACCGCCACGCATCGTACTCTCGAACAGCACTCGATCCTCGCTGCCGACGGCCTGCGCGCAAAATTGGCGGTGCAACTGCGCACACAAAGCCTCCAGCTCGGCTACACGACGCGTAGCCACCGAGGCTTGCACCTTGCCAGGCATCGTGACGGCCGGCGTACCGGGACGCTCCGAGAAGGGGAAGATATGCAAAAATGCCGGAGCGATACCGGCCAAGAAATCATACGTTTGGCGAAAATCCTCCTCCGTCTCGCCCGGAAAACCGACAATGACATCAATCCCGATAAAGGCATCGGGCATCGCACGGCGCACGGCAGCAATACGATCGGCAAATTTAGCCGTCGTATAGCGACGACGCATCAATCCCAAAATCTTGTCCGATCCACTCTGAATCGGGATATGGAAATGGTGTTGGAACTTCGGCGAAGAGGCGCAGAAGGCAATAATCTCATCCGTAAGCAAATTGGGCTCGATCGACGAGATACGATACCGCTCGATCCCCTCGACCCGATCGAGTGCGCGCAGCAGATCCAGGAACGACTCCCCGGTCGTACGACCAAAATCGCCCGTGTTGATACCCGTGATGACGATCTCCTTTTGTCCCTCGGCGGCAATCTGTTCGGCCTCGCGCACCAGATCGGCGATCGGCATGTTGCGGCTCGATCCGCGCGCATAGTGAATCGTGCAGTAGGCGCACTTGTAATCGCAGCCATCCTGGACCTTGAGAAATGCACGTGTACGATCACCCGTCGAAAAGGCGGCAAAGAAGCGAGTCAGCTCCTCGACCGAGCAGCTATGAACGGCCGCCTCGCCACTCTTCGATGCGATCTCAACCACTCGTTGATATAAATCTCCTTTATAGTTGTTTCCCAGCACAATATCAACACCCTCAATTTGGGCTATTTCGTACGGCTTGAGCTGCGCATAACACCCCGTCACGGCGATCAGCGCATGCGGATTTCGCCGATGCAATTTGCGGATCAGATTGCGGCATTTTTTGTCGGCATGCTCCGTCACCGAACAGCTGTTGATCACACAAATATCCGCCTCGGCCGTCGGGGCTACTCGCTCAAAGCCCCCCTCGACAAATTGACGTGCCAAGGTCGATGATTCGGAAAAATTGAGCTTGCAGCCCAAGGTATGGAAATTAACTCTGCGTACAGCCATATTGCTACGATGATTGGTTATTTCGGAGGCGAAATTACGAAATCTTACCCAAAAGAGGCGGCCTTTTCAGATAAAAAACGTAAATTTGCGCGCACAATTTTAGAAGAGATGGATTTTTTTTACGACCTGACCCATTTTGGCTACCTCAGTAACGCCTTTCTCGCGGCGCTCTTGGCGGGTGTGGTGTGCGGTTTGGTCGGCACCTATATCGTCAGCCGACGCCTGGTCTTTTTGGCCGGAGGGGTTACTCATGCCTCGTTTGGAGGGCTGGGCATCGCCTTTTATATGGGTGTAAATCCGATTCTGGGAGCCATGCTTTCGGCCGTAGCGGCGGCCATCGGCATCGAGTGGGCCTCCTCGCGCGGACGTATCCGCGAGGATTCGGCCATCGGCATCATCTGGTCGATCGGTATGGCCATCGGCGTGCTCTTCATGAGCCTGCGACCGGGCTACACCTCGGGTGATCTGTCGGCCTATCTGTTCGGCAGCATCATCACCGTCACGCGAGGCGATCTGATCGCGTTGGCTCTCTTGACGTTGGGTGTTGTTATCGGAGCTATTTTTTGGTTACGACCGATCATGTATGTCGCCTTCGACCGCGAATTTGCCCGCAGTCGGAACATCCCGACTCGCCTGATCAGCTACTTGATGGCCATCGTCATGGCTTTGACCATCGTCCTTTCGATCCGCATCATGGGTATCGTGCTGTTACTCTCGCTCATCACGATGCCGGTAGTGGTGGCCAATACACTCACCAAATCCTATCGACACATCATCGTCGTGGCACCGCTCATCGCGATTTGTTGCAACACGATCGGACTGATTATCAGCTACCAATGGGACGTTCCACCCGGAGCTGTAATAATATTTACGCTCACCATTGCGTTGATTGCGGTAAAACTATTAACTTTGTGTCGAAAAAAAACGAGCAGACTCGATGAAAACCCTACATAAACTTGTACTGAAGTCCTACCTGGGCCCGATGATCCTCACCTTCTTCATCGTGATGTTCGTCTTGATGATGAACATCGTGTGGCGATATATCGACGAATTGGTGGGTAAAGGTCTCTCGGCCGGTATCATCATCGAGCTGATGACCTATTTCATGGCCAATATGTTGCCGTTGGGTCTGCCGTTGGCCGTCCTGCTGGCAGCTATCATGACCATGGGTAATCTCGGCGAGAACTACGAGTTGCTGGCCATGAAGTCGGCCGGTATGTCGCTCGTACAAATTGCCAAGCCGCTCATTATCTTGATTGCGTTTGTCTCGATCGGTAGTTTCTTTATAGGCAACAATTTGGTGCCCTACGCCAACAAAAAGGTATTCAGTATCCTATACGACATTCGACAACAGAATCAGAATATCGAATTCCAGGACGGTCTGTTTTTCAACGGCATTCCCGACATGTCGATCCGCGTCGGCAAGCAGAACCCCGAGACGCACCTACTGACCGATGTCCTGATCTACGACAACCGCGACTCGCGTGGCAACATGAACACGATCGTGGCCGATTCGGGCTATATCCGCCTCTCGGACGACAAGCGTTTCCTGCTCGTCACGCTCTTCAACGGTGAGACGTATGAGCAGACGCGTACGACGACCGGCAACAGCCAATGGTTCACCAAGAGCTCGCTGCGCCACCACATTTTCGATCGTCAGGATCAGATCATCCCCATGGAGGGCTTCGATATGGGTCGTTCGGATGCCAACCAATTCTCGAACAGCCAAACGAAGAACATCAACCAGCTGCAGGACGATATCGACTCGTTGGAGTTGCTGGTCAGCACGGCTACAAACCGTTCGTACGAGCCATTGCTCAAAGAGCGTATCTTCGCCAAAGATCACTCGGTACTCGATCTGCCCGACAGCCTGAAGCCCGACCATAGCGGGTTCTACAGTCCGGTGCTGATGGATTCGATTCCGCACCTTTCGATCCGAGACAAGGAGCAGATCTGGGATCAGGCGGCCGCCTCGGCTCGCAACTCGCGAAACCTCTTCTCGTTCGACGAGACGAATGCCAAAGAGGCTCTCAACCAGCTCTATAAGAGCAAGGTCGAGTGGCACAAGAAGATGTCGCTGCCCGTCTCGATCATGATCTTCTTCCTGATCGGTGCACCGCTGGGAGCCATCATCCGCAAGGGCGGATTGGGCATGCCGGTGGTCGTATCGGTGCTCTTCTTTGTGATCTATTACATCATCTCGCTCTCGGGCGAAAAGGCTGCAAAAGAGGGTAACTGGGATGCCATCTACGGCATGTGGCTATCGACATTTGTCCTATCGCCCATAGCCATCTACCTGACCTATAAGGCGACCAACGACTCGACGCTGCTCGACACGGATTGGTATGCCGGCAAGATAAAACTCCTGCAGGAGAAGATGCAACCCTTCACCGCATGGGTAAAAAAAATCGTAAAATTCAAGCGAAATGGAAAAAAGCAAAAGCATATTGAATAGCGTAGAGGAGGCCATCGAAGACTTTCGACAGGGCAAAGTAATCATCGTGGTCGATGACGAGGACCGCGAGAACGAAGGTGACTTCATCGTAGCGGCCGAATTGATCACCCCGGAGGTTGTCAATTTCATGCTCCACGAGGGGCGTGGCGTGCTGTGTGCTCCGCTCTCGGAGCAGCGTTGCGACGAGCTGGGGCTGCAGATGATGGAGCAGAACAACACGTCGCTGCTCGGCACTCCCTTTACGGTTTCGTGCGACCTGCTGGGACATGGTTGCACAACCGGCGTTTCAGCCGCCGACCGTGCTGCTACGTTGCGTGCATTGGCCAATCCGGCCACCTTGCCGACCGATTTGGGCCGTCCGGGACATATCAATCCGCTCCGCGCTCGTGATAAGGGCGTGCTGCGTCGTCCGGGACATACGGAGGCTGCCATCGACTTGGCTCGTCTGGCGGGTCTGCAACCAGCAGGTGTGCTGATCGAGGTGATGAACGAAGACGGCACGATGGCACGTCTGCCCCAGTTGGTAGAGATTGCCAAGAAATACGACCTGAAGATCATCTCGATTGCACAACTCATTGCCTATCGTCTGCGTGAGGAGTCGATCATTGAGCGTGGTGTCACGGTGCCGCTCCCGACCGAGTGGGGCGATTTCATGATCACGCCATTCCGTCAAAAGTCCAACGGCGTAGAGCATGTTGCGCTGACCATTGGCGAGTGGAGTGAGGAGGAGCCTGTGTTGATCCGTGTACACTCATCGTGCGCCACGGGCGACATCTTCGGATCGAAACGTTGCGACTGCGGCGATCAGCTCCACCGTGCCATGCAGCGCGTAGCACGCGAGGGTAAGGGTGCTATTGTCTATCTGAATCAGGAGGGACGCGGCATTGGCCTCTGCAACAAGATCCACGCCTACAAGCTGCAGGATCAGGGGCTCGATACGGTCGATGCCAACCTGCGTTTAGGCTTCCAAGCCGATGAGCGCGACTACGGTGTGGGTGCCAGCATCATCCGCGAGTTGGGCATCCGCAAGATGCGTTTGATGACCAACAACCCCTCGAAGAAGGCGGGGTTGGAGGGCTATGGCCTGACCATCGAGGAGATCGTTCCGCTGGTGATTCAGCCCAACGAGTACAACGAACGCTACCTCTCGACCAAGCAGGAGCGCATGCATCACCAGCTGGGTTTGGAGAAGAAATAGTCGGTTAGGATGAACGCCAAGGATCTACGAATAGTCTTTATGGGTACGCCCGAGTTTGCCGTACCCTCGTTGCGTGCGTTGGTAGCAGCAGGCTACAACGTCGTGGGGGTCGTTACCACCCCTGACAAGCCGGCCGGTCGTGGTCAGCAACTGCGTGAAAGCGATGTCAAAATCGCCGCCAAGGAGCTGGGGCTGCCGATTCTCCAGCCCGAGAAGTTGCGTGATGAGGCCTTTGTGGAGGCTATGCGGGCACTGCAACCCGATCTGGGTATCGTCATTGCCTTCCGCATGTTACCCGAGGTGATTTGGGCCATGCCGCGTCTGGGCACGTTCAATCTGCACGCTTCGCTACTTCCCGAGTATCGAGGTGCAGCCCCGATCAACTGGGCCATCATCAACGGCGAGCGAGAGACCGGTGTAACCACCTTCCTGCTCAACCACGAGATCGACAAGGGGGCGATCATCGGCCAGCTGCGTGAGCCGATTGCCGACGACGATACGATCGGAACGCTCTATGATCGGTTGATGCACAAGGGGGTAGGGTTGGTGCTCGAGACCGTCGATAAATTAGCTGCGGGGGAGATCGCGCCCATCGAGCAGCAGCACATCGACGAGAGCACGCTCAAACCGGCACCGAAAATCTTCAAAGAGGATTGTCTGATCGACTGGTCGAAGCCGGGCGTCGAGATTATCAATTTCGTACGCGGACTTTCGCCCTATCCGGCGGCATGGAGCCGTCTCTACCGTCAGGGGCAGGAGGTTGGTTCGGCCAAACTCTTCCGCGTCGCCTTCCATGCAGGGGTACACGGCGAGCCTTGTGGCACGATTCGGACCGATTATCGCACGCTGCTCGAAGTGGCTTGCGCCGACGGATGGATCGCCATCGAGGAGTTGCAGTTGGCCGGCAAACGTCGCATGGCCACCCGCGATTTGCTACTCGGCTTGCGGGATATCGACACCTGCCAATTTCAATAGCCCAAACCACAAAAAAGGGCTGCCCAACCTGTTCGGTTGCGGCAGTCCTTTTTTTTTCAGATTTTACTCCACAGGAGCATATTCCTTCTCCTTAAGCGACAAGGGTTTGGTGCAGAAATACCAATCGTAGCAGGTCAATCCCTCCATGGATCGTTCCGAGCCATCATAAGTCGTCGGTGCTCCCACCACAATATCATCGCCCGGATGCCAATCAGCCGGCAGAGCCACTTTGTGCCGATCGACCACCTGCAGCCCGACCAAGATACGTTTCAGTTCGTCAAAATTGCGTCCCAACTGCATCGGATAACTCATCACTGCCCGAATCTTCGCCTCGGGATCGATGAAGAAGACCGATCGCACGGCCATCGTTGCAGACGAGCGAGGGGCGATCATACCATAGAGGCGGGCAACCTCCATCGTCATGTCAGCAATGAGCGGGAAGCGCATCTTCACATGGCTGTGGCCTTTGTAGGCGATATTCTGCTCAATGGATCGGAGCCAAGCAATATGGCTCGAATTGGTACCGATCGAAAGGCCCAACAGACGGCAGTTAAGCCGCTCAAACTCCTCCTGCATCGCCCCGAAGAGGACAAATTCGGAGGTACAAACCGCTGTAAAGTCGGCCGGATGGCTAAATAGAATTACCCATTTACCCCCGAAATCTTCCGGAAAGTGGATCGTTCCTTGCGTTGTCTCGGCCACAAATGCCGGTGCAGCATCGCCAATCATGGGTGCATGAAAATTTTGTGTCTCCATAATAGGTATAAATAAGTCGTAGCACAATGCCACACAAAAAAAATGCCGCTCGTCAGTTGAGCGGCATTTTTCCTATCTATTCCCAGGCATCTATTCGGCAAACGAATGGATCACCACACCCGAACGCAACTTCGGCTCAAACCACGTCGTCTTCGGAGGCATGATGTTACCCGTATCGGCAATGTTGATCAGCTGCTGCATCGAAACAGGGTAGAGGGCAAAGGCCACCTTCATCTCGCCGCTATCAACGCGACGCTTCAGCTCACCCAAGCCACGAATACCGCCCACAAAGTCGATGCGCTTCGAGGTGCGCAAATCCTTAATATCGAGCACCTTATCCAGCACAAGATCAGAAAGCACCGTAACATCCAACACACCAATCGGGTCAGCGTCGTTATACGTACCCTCCTTGGCCGTCAGGCTATACCATGCACCCTCGAGATACATCGCAAAGTTGTGCAGGGCCGTGGGACGATACTCCTCCACGCCCTTCTTCTCCACGATGAACGACTCCTCCAACTTGGCAATCAGCTCCTCGGGGGTCAGGCCGTTCAAATCCTTCACCACGCGGTTGTAGTCAATGATTTTGAGTTGCGAAGCGGGGAACGTAACAGCCAAGAAGTAGCAATACTCCTCCTCGCCCGTGTGGTTCGGATTCTTTCCCTCGCATTCGGCACCCACGCGAGCTGCAGCAGCCGTACGGTGATGACCATCAGCCACATAGAGAGCCGGAATAGCTGCAAAGAGCTCTGTCAGACGATCATTCGTCTTGCGATCGCGGATCACCCACAACTGGTGGCCAAAACCATCTGCGGCCGTAAACGCATACTCCGGTTCACCCTTCACCACCTCGGCTACGATGGCATTGACCTCCTCATCATCGGGGTAGGCAAAGAAGACCGGCTCGATATTCGCCTGCTGATTGCGGACATGGATCATGCGATCCTCCTCCTTATCCGGACGGGTCAGCTCATGCTTCTTGATGGCACCCGAACGGTAGTCCTCGTAATGGCAGCACATAGCCAGACCATACTGCGTGCGGCCCTCCATCGTCTGGGCATAAACATAGTAGTACTCCTCCTCATCCTGGCAGAGCCAACCCTCGGCCTGCCAACGCTTGAAGTTCTCGACCGCCTTGTCATAGACCTCCTGCGAATGTTCGTCCGCGATGGGATCGAAGTCGATCTCGGGCTTGATGATGTGCAGCAGCGAACGCTCCGTGGCCTCGGCCTTGGCCTCGACCGAATTGAGCACATCGTAGGGACGGGATGCCACCTCGGCGGCATATTGCTTCGGCGGACGGATAGCTGCAAACGGTTTGATTTTCACCATAATCTTATCGAAGTTTTAAGGAGTGAAAGGCTTATTTATTGACCTGGAAGCGCGTATTGCCCGTTGCCAAATAATCGACAATCTGACGAGCAGCTGCCAAACCGGCATTCATATTGGCCTCGGCCGTCTCGGCTCCCTGCTTTTTAGGCGTAGCGAAGAAACGTTTGCCGAAGAGCTCCTCCAACTCGGCAGCATTGGCCGGGGCGATATCGGAGATATACTTCAGATCCGCACGCTCACTCATAGCGCGTTTCAGACCCTCCTCGTCGATCACCTCCTTGCGAGCCGTATTGACCAACGTGGCCCCCTTGGGCATCGACATCAGACGCTCATAGCCGATCGAGCCACGCGTCTCGGCCGTAGCCGGAATGTGCAGCGAGAGGTAGTCGGCCTGGGCATACAACTCCTCGACCGAGGCAACCTGCTCTACGCCGTCATTCTCGAAAATCGTTGCGTCGGTGATAAAGGGGTCGTAAGCGATCACCCGCATACCCAATGCCTTGCCTTTGCGGCCTACGAGCTTACCCACATTGCCATAGGCATGGATGGCGAGCGTCTTGCCCTGCAACTCCGAACCCGTACCGGGCGTAAAGCGGTTGCGAGCCATATAGATCATCATGGCCAACGCCAACTCGGCCACAGCGTTCGAGTTCTGACCCGGCGTATTCATCACCACGATACCACGTGCCGAGGCAGCAGCCAGATCAACATTGTCATAACCGGCACCGGCGCGTACCACAATCTTGAGGTTGCGGGCCGCCTCGATCACCTCGGCCGTCACCTTATCGCTGCGAATGATCAAGGCATCAACCTCGGCAACAGCAGCCAGCAGATCGGCCTTATCGGTATATTTCTCCAACAGAACAAGCTCATGACCGGCCTGCTCTACAATCTGACGAATCCCCTCTACGGCAGCAGCAGAGAAGGGCTTTTCGGTTGCTACAAGAATCTTCATATTTTTCAGTAGTGAGGTAAAGTAGAGCCGCGGCTCCTCCCTCTTTTCGTAGGTTAATGGAACAATGGTTGGCATCCGTTATTTGGCATATTTGACCGCAAAATCCTGCATGCACTTCACAAGCACCTCGACACTCTCCTTCGGCAGGGCGTTGTAGCACGATGCGCGGAAACCGCCCACCAGACGGTGGCCCTTGATGCCGACGATGCCCTGCTCTTTGGTATAGGCCATAAACTCCGGAGCCAGATCCTCATAGCCCTCGGCCATCACAAAACAGATGTTCATCAGCGAGCGCGAATCCTTCTCGACCGTACCACGGAAGAGCGGGTTGCGATCAATCTCATCGTAGAGCAGTTGTGCCTTCTCCTGATTGCGGCGATAGATCTCCTCCACGCCACCGATCGACTTGAGCCACTTAAGCGTCTCCTTGAGTACGAAGATCGGGAAAACGGGCGGGGTGTTGAACATCGAGTTGTTCTCCATGTGGGTCTTGAACTGCATCATCGTGGGCAGGTCACGCACAACGCGATCGACCATATCCTCACGGATGATGGCAAAGGCAACACCGGCCGGAGCCAGATTCTTCTGTGCGCCACCGTAGATCATGGCATACTTGGTCACGTCTATCGGGCGCGACAAGATGTTCGAGCTCATATCGGCAATCACCGGAATAGGGGAGTCGAGGTCCTCATGATACTCCGTACCATAGATCGTGTTGTTCGAGGTAATATGGAGGTAATCAGCATCCTCGGGGATGGTAAAGCCCTTCGGGATGTAGTTAAAATTCTTATCCTCGGACGAGGCGATCACCTCGACCTCACCATAACGCTTGGCCTCCTTGATAGCCTTCTTCGACCATACACCTGTATTTATATAGGCTGCCTTCTTCCCGAGGAAGTTGGCCGGAATCTCATAGAAGTAAGTGCTGGCACCACCACCTAAGTAGATGATCTTATAGTTATCGGGAATATGCAGCAACTCACGGAACAGAGCATCCGCCTCCGACATCACGGCATCAAAATCGGGCGTACGGTGCGAAATCGACAGAATCGAGATACCCGAATCGTTGAAATCCATAATCGCCTTGGCGGCACTTGCATAAACCTCGTCGGCCAACAACGACGGACCGGCGTTAAAGATGTGCTTTTTCATAATAGATATCTGTGAATATGTTATTTTACTCAAAAAAACCGTCCTAAACTCAATTGTAATATACAAAGGTAGTAAAAAAACGGAATATAGCGAACTTCGGCTACAAGAAATTCAGCCATCGGCTATCGTTCTTTGATGTAACCGCGACGATAGGCTCGGAGCAGGCTCTTCAGATCCTCGATCTGCTCACGCAACTCACGACCGACGTCGGTGTCTTTCACCATTTCACGACGGCCCATCATCTCGACAATCTGCGTCGTGCTGTGGATATCCGTACCATTGAGGATCGCCTCCTCGGCCGACTTAAACGGCTCGTGCTGCACGAGCTGGAATCCACGGCTGTGATAGACCAACGTGTAGCCTGCGATGCCCGTTTTGTTGTGGTAGGCCTTGGCAAAACCGCCATCGATGACCATCAGTCGGCCATCGGCCTTGATCGGGTTCTCCCCCTTACCGGCACGCACGGGAACGTGGCCATTGATAATGTGGCGATGGGAGCCCGTCACGCCAAACTCGTCCAGGATGCGTTCGCACACCTCGGCCGAATCGCGCAGGGTGTAATACCAGCCCTTCTCCTCCTTGTGGGTGGCCGTATCGGCTATGAAATAGCGCTCGAAGGTGGCCATCTTCGACTTGCCAAAGAGGGGCGAGTCGGCACCACTCCACAGATACCAGAAATAATCGGTCGCAAACTTACGCTCTTCGTTCGAGGCTCCCAAATCGAAAGCCGTGCGCACCACCTGATCTACACGTTGCATCAGCTCCTTGCCCTTGACCTTAGTCCGGTCGATGCAGACCTCACGCAGCGATCCGTCGGCATTGAGCGGCACCGAGGCATGGAACAGCAGATTCGAGTTGTAAATCTCATACATGCCGCCATGCGAGAGCAGACACCCGACATGCGTACGCAGACGCTCGCTGATCATGAACGAGTGTTTGAGTCGCTCCATCAAATCGGCCTCCTCGGGTGTCAGTGCATAGGGATTTGCAGGGTCGAGCGTCGGGAAATTACGATCAATGAGCGGATAGGTAACGCCGTCGAGCGTAATCGTTCCCGCCTCTTTATCAATATGTTCCAACACACAACGATGCATCATGCCCCATTCCGGATAGGCCTTACACATCGCACCCTCGAGTTTGAAGTTAATGATCGTGATGGCCTTGTGCATCTGGGCAATCAGGCGCAGTGTCTTCTCGTTCAGATCGGGACGATTCTCCTCGACATGCGGAGCGAAGATGCGGCAATCATCATCGGCATAGGTCTCCATGGCAAAGGTGGCCAACGGCACCATGTTGATGGCATAGCCGTCTTCGAGCGTAAGGGTGTTGGCGTAGCGCAACGAAAGACGCAATACACTGGCTATACAACAGAGGTTTCCGGCTGCCGCACCCATCCACAACACATCGTGGTTGCCCCACTGAATATCGAAATGGTGATAGCTGCACAGCGTATCGAGAATCAGGTGAGCACCCGGGCCACGATCGAAAATATCGCCCAGAATGTGCAGACGGTCAATCGACAAGGTTTGAATCAGGTAGCAGAGCGCCACGATAAAATCGGCCGCGCGACGCGTCGAAACGATGGTCTGCACGATGACATTCAGATAGGCCTGCTTGTTGCTCACATCCGAGGTCTCATGCAGCAACTCCTCAATGATGTAAGCATACTCCTCGGGGAGACTTTTACGCACCTTTGAACGGGTATATTTCGACGACACATCCCGACACAGAATGATGAGTTTATTGAGCGTCGAGGTGTAGAACTCCTCGAGATTAGTCTCGGTGCGGCGTACGAGTTTGAGTTTCTGCTCGGGGTAGTAGATCAGTGTACACAACTCTTTGATCTGATCGTGGGTAAGTTCCTGACCGAAAAGCTCTTTCACCTTACGCTTGATGTTACCCGAAGCGTTGCGAATCACATGCTGAAAGGCCTCATTCTCACCGTGCAGGTCAGCCAGAAAATGCTCCGTCGGTTTGGGCAGATGGAGGATCGCCTCCAAATTGATAATCTCGGCCGTCACGCTCGAGACGGTCGGGAAGTCGCGTGCGAGGAGTTTGAGATATCGCAAATCCTCCTTCACATCGCGTTTTTTTAGCTCGTTTGCCATAGTCTTTTGCTTATAATCGCTGCGCTCATGCGCGCTAATCATACAAATTTACGCATTTTTCTCGAATTTACTACCACGAATGAAATAAATTTCATTCTATAGTCCAAATCGACACCTTTTCCCAGGTTTTTTCGTATCTTTGCTCAAATTTTACACCCATTACACGACTATGGTAAAATCAATGACCGGCTTCGGCAAAGGCGAAGCGCATGTGCAAAATCGAAAAATAACAGTCGAGCTTCGTTCGCTGAACGCCAAGCAGCTCGATCTGAACCTACGTATTCCGGCCCGCTATCGCAGTGCCGAATTTGAGGTGCGCCAACTCTTGGCTCGCCGCCTGCAACGCGGTAAAGTCGATGCCTTCATCAGCGTCGAGACGCAGCAGGTGGAGACCCCCGCATCGATCAACCACGAACTGTTCCGCGCCTACATGCGCCAGCTCTCCGACGCCATGACCTACTCGGGCGTCGAGGCATCGTTCGACACGATGGTTTCGACCGTCATGCGCATGCCCGAGGTGGTTTCGACCCAGATCGAGGTGGTGGACGATGACGAGATCAAAGCCCTGATCGAGGCGGCCAACGGTGCTTGCGACCAGCTCGACGCCTTCCGTGAGCAGGAGGGTGCCACGCTCATTACTGATCTGCTGCATCGCATTGATCTGATCGAGCAATACAAGAACGAGGTTATCCCCTTCGAGGTGCAACGTAGCGAGACCATTCGTCAGCGCATCTACGACCACTTAGCACAACTCAAGATCGATGTCGATACGAATCGCCTGGAGCAGGAGATGATCTTCTACATCGAGAAGTTGGACATCACCGAGGAGAAGGTACGCCTACAGAACCATTGCAACTATTTCCGCGAGGTGGCTGCCAGCGAAGAGGGTGTCGGTCGCAAATTGGGTTTCATTGCCCAGGAGCTGGGACGCGAAATCAACACCATGGGATCGAAGGCCAACGAGACGAATATGCAGATCTTGGTAGTTAAAATGAAGGATGAGCTCGAGAAGATCAAAGAGCAGGTTCTCAATATTTTGTAAAGATGGGAAAAGTAGTTATTTTTTCGGCTCCGAGCGGCTCGGGTAAGACGACTATCGTCAAGCAACTGCTGGCCCGATACGACCAATTTGAGTTCTCGATTTCGGCTACCAGCCGTGCCCCGCGCGGCGAAGAGCAACACGGCAAGGATTACTATTTCCTCTCGCAAGAGGAGTTCGCATCCAAAGTTGCCGAGGAGGCCTTTGTCGAGTGGGAAGAGGTCTATGCCGGCACCTCATACGGCACGCTGAAGAGCGAGGTGGAGCGCATCTGGTCGAAGGGCCATGTCATTCTGTTCGATGTCGATGTAATGGGCGGCATCAACCTTAAGCGCATCTTTGGCGAGCAGGCCTGCTCGATCTTCATCATGCCCCCCTCGATCGAGGAGTTGCAACGTCGTTTGGAGGGCCGCGCCACGGATAGTCCGGAGGTGATCGCCAAGCGCGTGGCAAAGGCGGCATTTGAGTTGGAAAAGGCGCCCGAATTTGACCATCGCGTTGTGAACGATCAGCTGGAGGTTGCCGTCGAAGAGACGTGCGCTATTTTGAACCAATTTTTAAGCCGATAACCGTGCAGCGCGTCATGCTCTACTTCGGGTCGTTCAACCCGATTCACAAGGGCCATATCGCCCTGGCCGAATATGTACTCGAGCAGGGGTTGTGCGACTTGGTAACTCTGATCGTCTCCCCGCAAAGCCCCTACAAAAGCGAGCATGAGCTGGCTCCGGCCCTCGACCGTTTCGAGATGGCCGAGTTGGCCTGCGCAGCATCGCGCTACCCGGAGCAGATCAAGCCTTCGGTGGTCGAAATGTTGCTTCCGAAGCCCTCTTACACGATCGACACGTTGCGCTATTTAGAGCAGGTATCGGGCGACTCGATGCAATTCTCAATCTTGATGGGTGCAGACCAGATCGACGGTCTGACCGGATGGCGCGAGTGGCAGGAGGTTGTCAAATATCCCATTTGGATCTATCCGCGTGCCGGTGAGCAAAACGGCTTGGAGGCTCTACCTGCGCCGACCATGCAACTGCTTGCCGATGCGCCACTTCACCCCATGTCGGCTACCGAGATTCGTCGGCGAATAGCCGCCGGCGAGGATTGCTCGCAACTGATTCACCCGAAGGTGGCGTGGCACATCCGCACCAAAGGATTATATAAAAAAGTGGAATAATGAAGAGATTGAAGATCGCCTTGATGGCGGGTGGCGACTCCTCGGAACGGGAGATCGCCCTGCAGAGTGCCGCGCAGATTCATGCAGCACTCGATCACGAAAAATATGACATCACACTCATTGACCTCAAAGGGCGCAGTTGGAGCCACACGGCGGCTGATGGTACACGCTACGAGGTGGACAAAAACGATTTCTCGATCACCATTGCCGGGGAGAAGAAGATTTTCGACTATGCCCTCATTCTGATCCACGGCACGCCGGGCGAGAATGGCATGTTGCAGGGCTACCTGGAGATGATGCAGATCCCTTGCAGCTCCTGCTCGATGACCTCGTCGGTGATCACCTTCGACAAAGTGACCACCAAACGCACGTTGCAGGGGCGTGTCAATCTGGCGCGCGATCGCTTTCTGCTGCGAGGTGAAAAGGTTGATGTGGAGGCCATCGTAGGGGAGTTGGGGCTGCCGCTCTTTGTCAAGCCCAACGCCAGCGGATCGTCGTTCGGTGTTACGAAGGTGAAGGCCGCAGAGGAGCTGCCGGCCGCCATCGAAGCGGCTCTCAAGGAGAGCGACGAGGTGCTGATCGAGGAGTGCATCACGGGACGTGAGATGGGTTGTGGCGTGATGATCGTCGGAGGCAAAGAGTGGATCTTCCCGATCACCGAGATTGTCGCCAAGAACGACTTCTTCGATTACGAAGCCAAATACACCGAGGGATTCTCCGAGGAGATCACACCGGCCGACATCACCCCCGAGGTGAAGGCCGACCTGAATCGCATGACCCTCGAAGCCTACAAGACCTGCCGTTGCCGAGGCGTCGTGCGAGTTGATTTCATCGTCACAGAGGAGGGCAAGCCCTACCTGATCGAGATCAATTCGATTCCGGGCATGAGTGGCGGCAGCATTGTCCCCAAGCAGGCCCGCGAGATGGGGCTTTCGTTGGGTGAGTTGTATGATCTGATTATTCAAGACACGTATAAATAATGATTGAGATAGACGATAAAATTGTCAGTGCCGATCTCTTGCGCGAGGGTTTCTTGTGCGATTTGGCACAGTGCAAAGGCATCTGCTGCGTCGAGGGCAATGCCGGTGCACCGCTGGAGATGGACGAGGTGGATATCCTCGAGGAGGAGTATCCCAACTACAAGCCCTACATGACCCCGGAGGGTATCGAGGCGATCGAACGCCAAGGATTCATGGTCATCGACGAGGATGGCGACTACACCACACCGCTGGTCAATGACGCCGAATGCGCCTACACCTACACCGAAAACGGCGTCACACTTTGCGCCATCGAGAAGGCGTGGATGGAGGGCAAGTGTGCCTTCCGCAAGCCGATTTCGTGCCATCTGTATCCCATCCGACTGGTCAATTTCTCGAACGGATCGGTCGGCCTGAATTATCACCGTTGGTCGGTTTGCGAGGGGGCACGTGCTTGTGGCAAGCGCGCCGGCGTACCGGTCTACAAATCGCTCAAGGAGGCTATCATTCGCCGTTTTGGCGAGACCTTCTATCAGCAACTCGAGGCCGCCGAAGAGCTAATCAACAAGGCATAAAAAGGCTACTATGAAATCGCTGATACTAACCCTTACACTCTTGCTCTCCGCCTCTGTATTGATCGCACAAGAGCAACCCACTGCAGCCACAACAACAGCCGACCACGACATCGAGCAGGTGATCGACTCGGCCATCGAGGCACAGCAGCAACGCGAAATGGCAGCCGAGGCGGCCAAGATCGACTCGCTCTCGAAGATCCTCACGCCGGCTCAGGCAGCCACGGTCGATTCGATCGTAGCCATGCGCCTGCGTCTGGCCCGCAAACGGATCGAATCGGTCTCGGAGATTGATTCGTTGGCCGTGATTGACACGCTCGATTCGGGGCACGAGGCCGTACACGTCATTCTATACGCCAATAACACGTGGCGATATGTGCGTAACCGTGCCATCGAACGCGACAGCACCGTCTTTGTCAATTATTGGGACACAACGACGCTCTTTCCCTATCGGCACATTCCCTACGACTCGCTGCCCCAGTCGCTGGTCATCGACCTGCTCGACTCGGCAAGCGGGTATCACACACCCTACAAACCCGCACCCGTACGTAGCCGCTATGGACCGCGTCGCGGTCGTGCCCACCAGGGTGTGGACCTCTCGCTCAAAGTGGGCGAGCCGATCTACGCCACCTTCAGCGGTCGCGTCCGCATCTCGCAATACAACCGAGGAGGCTACGGTAATCTGGTGATCATTCGCCACGACAATGGTCTGGAGACCTTCTATGCCCACCTTTCCGAACGCCTCGTAGCTCAAAACCAATGGGTCGAGGCCGGACAAGTGATTGGTTTGGGCGGATCGACCGGACGCTCGACCGGCCCGCACCTGCACTTCGAGACGCGCTACTACGGACAATCGTTCGACCCCGAGCGACTGATCGACTTCAAAACCGGCACGCTCTGCCGTACCACCTTCCTTCTGAAGCGACGCTACTTCAGCATCTACTCGCGCGCCGAGCAGAATTTTGAGGATGAAATTGCCAACGAGGAGCAGGACAAGAAGGAGAAGGCCGAGCGCGAAGCAATGCGTTATCACAAGATTCG
This sequence comes from Alistipes sp., assembly GCA_017437045.1. GTDB lineage: Bacteria > Bacteroidota > Bacteroidia > Bacteroidales > Rikenellaceae > Alistipes. Next base: position 110,033 of record JAFSBY010000006.1, on the reverse strand, counting down.
TTCGGGCGATACGTTGGGTGCCATTGCTCGCAAATATGGCACCACGGTGGGCAACATCTGCCGACTGAACGGCATCAAATCGACCACAACGCTGCGCATTGGTCGCACGTTGCGCGTCCGATAGGCGAGCTGCTTCAAACGCAAAGGGGCTGTCACAACTTCGGTTGGACAGCCCCTTCAACTTTGACGATATCCTCTATTTTGAACTCAAGAACAGTTCGGCATCATAGTGCACATCACTCAAAAAGAGCCCATGAGCCGGTGCTCCGCCACTCGCACGCGACAGATCACGACTACGCACAATCTCGGCAAACTCCTCCACCGAGTATCGCCCGCGTCCGACATCAACCAACGTTCCAACAATAGCACGCACCATATTCCGCAGGAAACGATCGGCGCGGATCGTAAAACAGAGCACGCCATCGGCCCGCACCTCCCAACGAGCTCGACGGATATGACAAATATTGGTCTTATTGTTCGAGTTGAGCTTGGCAAAGGTCGTAAAATCCTGCTCCGTCAGTAACACCTCGGCCGCACGATTCATCCGCTCCACATCTAACGGCACGGCGTACTGCCAATGAACTGTGCGCGTAAAGGGATTCTTCGTCGGCTCGATATAGTAACGATATTCCCGCTCTCGGGCCGAGAAACGGGCGTGTGCATCCGCCGCCACCTCCTCCAGACGCATAATGGCAATATCATCCGGCAACATACGATTCAGCTTATAGACCACCTGATCGGCCGCGAGCGGCAGGGCCGTACAATCAAAATGGGCCACATAGAAGGCGGCGTGCACCCCCGTATCGGTACGTCCGGCACCTACCACCTCGATCGGCTCATGAAAGAGCATCGAAAGCCGCTCTTCGAGGGTCTGTTGTACCGAGGGTTGCCCCTTCTGCCGTTGCCAGCCGCAGTAGGCCTCGCCATTGTATCGCAGGAAAAGAAAATAGCGCATCGTCCGTCTCGTTGTTTCTTATGCGCAAAGATAATAAATTCTTGCCACATTGCGTTGCTAAACGAGGGGAGTTTGCGCTTTTTTTCGTATCTTTGCCTGAATAATTTTTACGACATGAAAACTGCTATTATCGGATATGGAAAGATGGGCCGCGAGATCGAGCAGATCTTGCGCGAAAGAGGCCACGAGGTGGCGCTGATCATCGACATAGATAACCGTGCCGACCTCGATGCCGCCCACCTGGAGGGGATCGACGTCGCCCTCGAATTTACGACACCCGCAACCGCCTACGAGAACCTGCATAGCTGCATCGAGCACAAGGTTCCCGTCGTGAGCGGCACCACCGGTTGGCTCGATCGGTTTGAAGAACTGAAAAACTACTGCATCGAGCAGCAGGGGGCACTCTTCTATGCCTCGAACTATTCGTTGGGCGTAAATCTCTTGTTCCGCTTGAATCGTCGTTTGGCCGAATTGGTCGAGCGTTCGGGTGCCAATTACCGCGTCGAGATCGAGGAGGTGCACCACACCCAAAAGAAGGATGCCCCGAGTGGTACCGCCATCACGTTGGCCGAAGGGATCATCGAGTCGCTCTCGTCGAAGAAGCAGTGGGTGAACTTTGCTCCGATTTTCGATGTGTCCGCGTATGACGAAAAGCCACGCCACGAATTGACCGACGAGGATCTGATCATCCGCTCGGTGCGCGAGGGTGCTACGCCCGGTATCCACGAAGTGCGCTACGAGAGTGAGGATGATGAGCTCATCCTGCGTCATACGATCAAAAACCGTCGTACACTCGCTCTGGGTGCCGTTATTGCCGCCGAGTTCCTCTGTGGTAAGCAGGGTATCTATTCGATGGACGACCTGTTGCAATAGACATTACTGCCATGGGAAAAATCAAAACCTTCTTTCGTAATAAATGGGTGGGATTGATCTGCGCCACGTTGCTCTACACGCTCTGGTTTGTCGTCTGGACTCGTAGCGCGTGGATGTCGCTCGGACTGCCGATTCTGTTCGACATCTACATCACGCGTTGGATTCCTTCGCATGTGGGCGAGCCGATCAAGCGCTTCTGCCAAACGAATTGGTTGCTGCGCACGCTCTACGAATGGATCAACGCCATCATCTTCGCGACGGTGGTAGCCTCGTTGGTGCACATCTACCTCTTCCAGATGTATGTGATTCCCACCTCGTCGATGGAGCACTCGCTCTTGATCGGCGACTATCTCTATGTCAGCAAGGTGACCTACGGCCCGAAGATGCCGAATACACCCGTTGCCTTCCCCTTCGTGCACCACACGATGCCCTTCTCGGAGACCCAAAAGTCCTACTCGGAGTGCATCAAGTGGCCCTATAAGCGTCTGCACGGTATCCGCAACGTACAGCGGGGCGATGTGGTCGTATTCAATTTCCCGGCAGGCGACACCGTGCTGCTCGAGAACCAGGCGGTGACCTATTACGACGTAGCTCGCAGCTACGAGCGCACGTTCGGGAAGAAAGAGGGACGTCGCAAATTAGCCGAAGAGTACACGATCATCAGCCGTCCGGTCGATAAGCGCGAAAACTACGTCAAACGTTGCGTAGCCATCGCCGGTGACACGCTGCAGATTGTCGATGGGGTAGTACGGATCAATGGCGAGGAGCAGGCCCCGATCGAGGGGTTGCAATTCACCTATGTTGCCCAGACGAGCAAGCCTCTTTCAGAGCGGCTGCTCCACAAATTGGGCATCACCGAATATTCGGGCAACGGGTCAGTCTATTACCTCTTCACGACCGAGGCTTCGGCCGAGGCGCTGCGCAAACAAGACCACGTAGTGTCATTGCGCCGCTACATCTATGCCCCCAACGACGAGGTATTCCCCTGGGATGAGGCTCGATGGAGCCAAGACAATTACGGCCCGATCTGGATTCCGGCCAAAGGGGCGACCATTGAGCTGACGGTCGAGAATCTGCCGCTCTATCGCCGCATCATCGAGGCCTACGAGGGTCACACGTTGCGGGTAGAGGATCAGACCATCTACATCGACGAGGTAGCAACTACGAGCTACACCTTTGCGATGGATTACTACTGGATGATGGGCGACAATCGCCACAACTCGGCCGACTCACGTTTCTGGGGCTTCGTACCCGAGGATCACATCGTGGGCAAAGCGTCGTTCGTATGGCTCTCGCTCGATCCTAACGAGTCGTTCCCGCGCAATATCCGCTGGGAGAGAATGTTCAAAAGTGTAAAGTAGGCGTGGCAGAGGATAGCTATTTGACCATTGAGGCGGCCGTAGAGACCGCTTGTCGGGAGCGGAGTAGCAAATTCCTCTCCTACATCTATCCGGTGCGCACCGAGGAGGAGATCCGCGAGGCGTTGGAGGCGTTGCGGAAACGCTACTTCGACGCCACGCACCATTGCTATGCCTGGCGATTAGGTCCCAAAGGGGAGCATTATCGAGCCAACGATGATGGCGAGCCTTCGGGCACGGCCGGAAAACCGATTCTCGGCCAACTGCTCTCGCACAATCTGACCGATTGCCTGGTTGTCGTCGTACGTTACTTCGGCGGCACGAAATTGGGGGTTCCGGGGCTCATTGCCGCCTACAAAGAGTCGGCCCAGCAGGTGATCGAGGCGGCCAAGATCATCGAATTGACCGTCGATCGTCAGATCCGGGTCGATTTTCCCTACATCGCCATGAACGATATCATGCGCGTGATCAAAGAGGAGCAGCCGCGCATCCGCGGGCAGGAGTTTGACAACCTCTGCACGATGCACCTCACCATGCGCGAGGGACGCGCCGACATACTCATCGAAAAACTAAAAAAGGCGGGCGGAAGCATCGCCGAATAGGACGCTATGGCAGACAAAGAAGCCATCTATATCAAAGGGGCACGGGTGCACAACCTGCGAAACATCACGGTTTCGATCCCGCATAACAAATTGGTCGTCGTCACCGGACTCTCGGGATCGGGCAAATCGACCTTGGCCTTCGACACCATCTTTGCCGAGGGTCAGCGGCGTTATGTGGAGAGCCTGTCGGCCTATGCCCGTCAGTTTTTAGGCAAGATCTCGAAACCCGATGTGGACATCATTTCGGGTATTGCTCCGGCCATTGCCATCGAGCAGAAGGTAAACACGCGCAATCCTCGCTCGACGGTCGGCACCTCGACCGAGATCTACGACTATCTGCAACTCCTCTTTGCGCGTGCCGGACACACCATTTCGCCCATCTCGGGCGAGGAGGTACGCTGCGAAAGCATCGACGATGTGGCCGAATGGGCCTTGCAGCGCGTAGGCAAGCGGCTGATCATCACTGCCCCGTTACACCTGCGCGAAGGGGAGGGGCTGATCGAGCGATTGCTGCAACTGCACAGCGAGGGCGTTCTGCGTCTTTATGTCGAGGGCGAAAGTTGTCTGATCGAGGAGTTTATGCCGACGATCAACGAGCAAACCGACCCTTCGGCCCTTGCCATTGTCATCGACCGACTGCGCATTGCAGACGATGCCGACACCCAAAGCCGCCTGCGCGATTCGATTGCTCGCGCCTATTCCTATGGCGAAGGTGCCTGCCGCCTGATCGCCGAGGAGGAGGCACGCAGCTTCTCCTCGCTCTTCGAGGCCGACGGGCTTGAGTTTGAGCACCCGACGGAGCATCTGTTCAGTTTCAACAACCCGATTGGTGCCTGCCCGCGTTGTGAGGGATACGGCAAGGTGGTGGGCATCGACGAGGATCTGGTCATCCCCGACAAGAGCCGCACGATCTACGACGACGCGGTTGCCTGCTGGCGTGGCGAGACGATGCGTCGCTGGCGCGATGCGCTGGTGCAACACGCTCATCTGTTTGATTTCCCGATTCACACGCCCTATTATGCCTTAACTGACGAACAGAAGCTCCTGCTATGGCGCGGAAACAGCTATTTCCACGGATTGGATGACTTCTTCCGCTACATCGACAAGGAGCGATACAAGATTCAATTCCGCGTCATGAAGGCACGCTATACGGGCAAGACACGTTGCCCGGAGTGTGGTGGTGGCCGTCTGCGCCGCGAAGCGTTGTATGTACAGGTCGGCGGTAAAAACATCACCGAGTTGGTTGCCATGCCGGTTCGTGACCTGATCGCCTTCTTCCGCGAGCTGCAACTCGATGAGCACGACCGCAAGGTGGCCAGTCGCATCTTGATCGAGATCGAAAACCGATTGGCCTATCTCGACGAGGTAGGGTTGGGCTATTTGACCCTCGATCGTCTCTCCTCGACCTTGTCGGGAGGTGAGAGCCAGCGCATCAATCTGGCCACCTCGTTAGGTAGCAACCTCACCGGATCGCTATACATCCTCGATGAGCCCTCGATCGGGCTGCATCCGCGCGACACACATCGGCTCATCAACGTCCTCAAGCAGTTGCGCGATTTAGGCAACACGGTCATCGTCGTCGAGCATGAAGAGGAGGTGATTCGTGCCGCCGACTACCTGATCGACATGGGTCCGGAGGCCGGTATTCATGGTGGTGAGGTGGTCTTTGCGGGTGTACCCCAACAGATCGAGTCGTGCAGCCGCAGTCTGACGGCCGACTACCTGACCGGACGCAAACAGATCGCACTGCCGAGCGGGGTGCGCGGTTGGAATCGCTCGATCCGCGTGGTAGGAGCTCGCGAAAACAACCTGCAAGGCATTGATGTGGAGATTCCGCTGGGCGTGATCACCTGCATCACCGGTGTCAGCGGATCGGGAAAATCATCGCTTGTAAAAGGAGTGATCTATCCCGCACTGCGCCGCCAGATCTGCGAATCGGGCGAAAAACCCGGTGCCTTCGACCATATCGAGGGGGATATTTCGTTGCTACGCTCAGTCGAGATGGTCGATCAGAATCCGATTGGCAAATCGACCCGCTCCAATCCGGTCACCTACCTGAAGGCCTACGACGAGATTCGCCATCTGTTTGCCGAGCAACCCTATGCCAAGCACACGGGTCTGCAAGCCTCTGCCTTCTCGTTCAATGTGGCCGGAGGACGCTGCGAGGAGTGTCAGGGTGAGGGTATCATCAAGGTCTCGATGCAGTTTATGGCCGACGTGGAGTTGGTCTGCGAGGCTTGTGGCGGCAAACGCTTCCGCGACGAGATTCTGGAGATCAAATACCGCAACAAATCTATCTACGACGTCTTGGAGATGAATATCGACGAGGCGATCGACTTCTTCAGCCAAGACAGCTCCGCCACCTGCAAGCGCATCGTCAATCGTCTGCGGCCGTTGCAGGACGTAGGACTGGGGTATGTCAAATTGGGACAAAACTCCTCGACCCTTTCGGGCGGTGAGAGCCAGCGTGTGAAACTTGCCTCGTTCTTGGCCGGGGAGGAGCGTCGTGGACAGATACTCTTCATCTTCGATGAGCCGACCACCGGACTGCATTTCCACGACATCAATCGACTGATGGCTGCCTTCAATGCGCTGGTCGAGGAGGGGCACACGGTGCTGATCGTCGAGCACAACATGGAGGTGATCAAATGTGCCGACTGGGTCATCGACCTCGGTCCCGAGGCGGGTGATGAGGGTGGCAGGGTAGTCTATGCCGGAACACCCGAGGGGCTGACCTCGATTGCCGAGAGCCACACCGGCAAATTTCTCAAACAACACTACAACAACGCGCATAAGTGACCGAATTTACGACCTATACACTGCCCAACGGCATGCGTTGCATCCATCGACAAACGAAGGGTGCCGTAGCACATTGTGCCCTGGTGATTGGTGCCGGTACGCGCGATGAACGGCCCGACGAATTCGGATTGGCCCACTTCACCGAGCACGCCCTCTTCAAAGGGACGCAACGCCGCAAAGCCTGGCAGGTGAACTGCCGCTTGGAGAATTTAGGAGGCGAGTTAAACGCCTTCACGACCAAGGAGGACACGACCGTACATGCCACGGTGCTGCGTGGTGACTTCGCCAAAGCAGTGGAGTTGCTGGCCGACGTGGTCTTTCGTTCGACCTTTCCCGATCATGAATTGGAACGCGAACGGGAGGTGATCTACGACGAGATCAACACCTACAAAGATGCTCCGGCCGAGCTGATCTACGACCGTTTCGAGGATCTGCTCTTTGCCGGTTCCGAGCTGGGCCACAACATTTTGGGACGCAAGAGCTCCTTGCAGCGTTTCGATGGCGAGGCGATTCGTCGCTTCACCCAACGCACCTATACAACCGATCAGATCGTATTCTCCTCGATTGGCAACTTCTCGGCGCGTACGGCCGAAGCGATTGCAACTCGCTACATTGGTTCGATTCCGGCTACCCAGCGCCAAGATACCCGCGCCAAGACAGGGCCATACACCCCCTTCGAGCAGAGTATCATCAAGCATACCCACCAGGCACATTGCATCATCGGCACACGAGCCTTCGATCTGTCGGAGGATAAGCGTCTGGCACTATCGCTGTTGGTCAATCTGTTAGGAGGCCCTTCGGCCAATTCGATCCTCAATGTCGAGCTGCGCGAACGGCGCGGCCTGAGCTACAACATCGAGGCGAACTATACGCCGTATAGCGATAGCGGTGTTCTGTCGATCTATTTCAGTTCGGATCATGGTCAGGTCGATCGCTGCATAGAGCTTATCGAGGAGCAGCTCCATCGGCTCACCATCCAACCGCTCTCGGCACGTCGTCTGTCGATGGCCAAGCGGCAGTTCATTGCCCAATTAGCCATTGCCGGCGAGAACAAAGAGAGCTACATGCTCAGTGCCGGCAAGAGCCTCTTGATGCACGACGAGATTGAGACGATGGAGGAACTTTATGCCAAGATCCGTGCTCTGACGGCCGAGGAGTTGCAACAAGTAGCCTCGGAGAGCTTCACCAACTTTTCACGCTTACTATTCCGATAAACCCACCATGGAGGCACTCGAACAATACATCCACGCACACACCGCTCCCGAAGAGGAGCTCTTGCAAGAGTTAGACCGCGTAACCCACCAACGCATGGTGGCTCCGCGCATGCTTTCGGGCCATCTGCAAGGGAAGCTGCTCACGCTGCTCACGCGGATGCTTCGTCCCAAACATGTACTCGAGATTGGCACATTTACGGGCTACTCGGCTCTTTCGATTGCTGCGGGTTTGGAGGCCGATGGGTATTTGGATACGATCGAGGTGGACGACGAGCTGGAGAGCTTAGCGCAATCCTTCTTCGATCGGTCGGAACATGGTGGAAAGATCAGCCTGCACATCGGGTCAGCCCTCGACATTGCTCCGCGGCTGGGAAAGAAATTCGACCTCGTGTTTATGGATGGCGACAAGCGGGAGTATCCCGATTATTATCGTATGTTGATGGGTGATGCCGACTCGCCCGCGTTGCTCCACAGCGGATCGTTCCTCATTGCCGACAATATTCTCTGGTCCGGAAAGGTCGTTGAGCCTATTGTGGCCCGTGATCTGCACACACAGGCGCTGATCGAATTTAATCGTATGGTGGTACAAGACCCCCGGGTCGAGAATGTGATTGTCCCGATCCGCGACGGATTGAATCTGATCCGCATCAAATAGGTCGTTTACTCTTATTTCTTCGCGTTGAGCCCTACGCGCCGATAGTGGCGGAGGTGGTAGGTAAATTGCACCTGATAGAACCGTCCGATGGCCGAGTTGATCACGTTGCTCAGCGTCGTTCCTCCGGCCGAACGCGAGAAGGTCGAGGCGTTCTCATTCAGCAGGTCATTCACGCCAACACTCAACTCACCCAATCCATTCCGGAAGAGCTTGACACCGGCCATCGCATTGATGATCCATCGGCTCTCATAGAAGTCGTCCGTAATACCCCGATAGGAGTTGTAAATCGAGTTGGCGCGCAACACAAATCGTTTACCGATCACGAAGGTCGCCTCACCACGCACGACCTGTCGAAAATAGGCATTATCGAGCGTCATACCACGTGAGGCGGTCGTATTGTTGTAGTAGCGTCCCTGATAAGAGAGAGTGAAATCGACCGACTCGGAGATATTACTACCCAGGGTCAGCGTACCACTATACACGTTGTTATCGAGCGAGGTGCGCAGATCGTTGATGATCGTCGGGCGTTCGCTGAGCGTAACATCGGCACGAGCCGTCAGGTTCGAGCGCAAGAAACGGATCGGAAAGCCATACGACATGATCATGCGCAGGTTGTGGAAACCGTCCAAATTGATCGGCTTGGCGTATTGGTTACCCTCGCCGAGCTTGGTACCTTCGTCGTCAATGATAAAATCGGGATTATCCACCACCAGCGAATCGACAATCGAGTTCGGTGACGAGGTCCAGTGAGCAGCCACCGAGAAGGTCGAGCCTCGGGTGGGGGAGGTGCGAATATACTCACCCGACCAACGGTGCGTATAGACCGGCTCGAGGGAAGGGTTACCCGCAAAGACATATTGACGATTGGTCGTATTGACGATCGACTGCAAGTCACCGGCCGGCGGAGCCGAGGTCCTACCGCGTGCATCTATCTTAATACGATTGTATTTATTCAGATAAATATTACCCACCACATTGTAGGTCAAATCGCCAAACGTCGAGCGGCTGCGGCTCTCGTAGGGGAAACGATACGAACTCTCAAAGAGGGTATGCTGGTAGCTGGTCGTGGCCGACAGGCGCGTTTTACGACGCACGTACTCGTAAGTCATGCCCGCGTAATGGGACGTATAGGAGTAGTCATATTCGGTCGATTGCTTGGCGTTACGCTCCTCGTCGTATTGGTTGGTAGCATTGTTGAGCAGATAGGTCGCCTGATCATACTCGGCAAAGGAGTAGTTGCGACCGGCATTGAAGCTCAAGCGCGAACGTTTCGTGATGTAGCGGGTGAAGGCTAACGTTACCGAATAGGTATGCGACGGACGGAATCGGTCGATGTGACGAATACTGCGCGAGCCACCATTGCGCCAGGTTGTCGTATCGCCTTCGATATTAACATCCTCCTTCTTGAAGGTGTATTGTAACGGATCGGAGTAGTAATTATTCTTGCGTACCGAGCCGGCCAACGTAAAGGTCAGCTGGGTACGTTTTTTCGTCTTGAAACGATACGTATAGGCCAGATTGCCGTTGATATTATAGCTATCGTTGTCGGTCGTTGTGAAATTGCGGCGGCGGCTTACGAACTTTTCCGAACCGTCCGTATAATGGTAGTCCGAACGGCGGAAATAGCTGTTAAAGGTATTGTTATCGTTTACATCGGCATTCACGCGCAGACGGAATCGGTGTTGTTTGTTAAGATTCAAATCGAGGCGCGAACGAAAGCGATGGGTGATCAGCTGGCGTGCCGTATAGGTCGTATCGGTGTTGCAGACCGTACGATCCGACGACGAAAAGTTCTCGGCCTCGCTGGTCGAGTTGTTCTCGTTGTCGGTACGATTAAAGAAATAGCTGGCCACGATTTTAGCCTTCTTACCCCAATCGTCGCTATAGTTCATGCCCAAGCCTTGCACCTCGGAGATACCGGCCAATTCGTTGATCTTGAAGTCGCGACCGACCGATCCGCTACCCGAGTCTGTGGTGCCCGAAATATTATCGTAAGAGAAGTTGCGACGGCTGATGTTATTGGCCAATCCCACGAGTGTCAGTCGCTGATCGTCGTGAAACATATTGACATTACCGCCTCCAATGTACTTATCCGAGATACCGTAACCTCCATACAGACGGCCAAAACTGCCGTGACGTTTATCCTCACGGGTAATGATGTTTACCGCCGTCTGCGAATCGCCCATATCGATACCCGTCATCTCCGACTCATCGCTGCGAGCACTATAGACCTCGATACTCTCGATCATATCCGAAGGGATATTGCGAATAGCCGCCATGACATCGTTTCCAAAAAACTCGCGCCCGTCTACATAGACACGGTTAACGGTGCGGCCCTGCGCCTCCAATCCATTTTCGGCCACCTCAAAACCGGGCATCTTCTGAAGCAGGGTAGAGGCATCGGCACCAAAGGCAGTTTTGTAGGCCGAGGCATTGTAGAGCAACGTATCACCATGCTGCGACGAACGGATCGCTGTCGCCTCGACCACCACATCGTCAATGCGCTCGGCTCGCTGGTGCATGCGCAACGTATCTAACAGCAGACGCGCTTTGGTCAGCGTAAAGGCCGTGCGCAAAGAGTCGTATCCGATTGAGGAGAGGGTCAGATGATACCGGCCAAAGGGCAGTGCTTGTTCGAGCTGCCCATCGACATTGGTCGCAGCGTAACGCGGTTCCTGCGATGTGCGCTCAAACGAGGCCACCGCTCCAATGATCGGATCACCCGTCAGACTATCAACCACACACAAGGAGACTTTACCCTGTTGTGCCGACATCGTCCATGGAAGGCAGACAAACAGAGCAAACACCAGCAAAAGGCGTCTCAAAGTTTGGATTGATAGCATGTTATAACGTTTTAACAAAGACAAAGATAGATTTTTTTTTTGAATCTGCCAAGTATTCTCCCCAAAGGGACGAAGGACCCATCAAAGAAAAAAAGCGGGGATTGATGGAATATCGTGCCGATAAATGCACTATATTTGCCCGCACAAAGAGGTACAAAAAGTGATCATGAGCGAGCAGAAGAGCCATACAGAGCCGTTGTGGACAGCTAACTACCTGAAGGTGTGGAGTGCAAACTTCATGATCTTCTTCTCGTTCATGCTGCTCACACCTCTGCTGCCGCTCTACCTCGAAGCTGAATTTGGAGCCAACAAAGAGACCATCGGCATCGTGCTGTCGGGCTACACGCTGACGACACTGCTGATTCGCCCCTTCAGCGGGTACCTGACCGACTCGTTCCCGCGACGCACGGTCCTACTGATCAGCTATTTCCTCTTCGCGCTGCTCTTTGCCGGCTATATCGTAGCCGGATCGCTGCTCCTGTTTGCTCTGGTGCGCACCCTGCACGGTGTTCCGTTCGGAGCTTCGACGGTGGCCAACAGCACCGTAGCCATTGATGTGCTCCACACCTCGCGGCGCGCCGAAGGAATCGGCTACTACGGGTTAAGTAACAACATAGCCACCGCCATCAGCCCCTCGATCGCGCTCTTTCTCTATGGCATTTGGCATAGCTACGATCTGCTCTTCTGGATCGCGCTGCTGGTTGCCATGGCCGGATTCGGCATCAACGCCTCACTCCGGCTACGCAGACGCGAAGTGGTTAAAAACAAGCCACCGATGTCGTTCGATCGCTTTATCCTGCGCAAAGGATGGAGCCTCGGTGTCTGCATGATCTGCTACGCCTTCTCCTATGGTGTACTCTCGACCTATCTGGCCATCTATGGCAAAGATGAGTTAGGCATCACCGGGGGTACGGGACTCTTCTTCCTCTTGCTTTCGATCGGTCTGATCCTTTCGCGTCTGATCGGCAGCCGCACGCTGCGTCGTGGACTGATTCTGCAAAATGCTGCCATCGGCGTAGCCATTGCGATGATGGGATACCTGCTCTTTGCGGCTCTGCACAATGCGTGGGGCTATTATGGCGCGGCCTTGGTGATCGGTTTGGGTAACGGCCACCTCTTCCCGGCCTTCCAGACCATGTTCTTAAACCTCGCATCGAACGATCGCCGCGGTACAGCCAACTCCACCTTCCTCGTCTCGTGGGATATCGGCATTGGCTTGGGTATTCTGATCGGCGGAGCCTTCTCGGAGCGTCTCGGCTACCACAGTGCCTTCTGGTCGGCTTTCGTGGTTAATGCCTTTGGTGTGCTCTTCTTCTACCTGCACTCCCGCTTACATTTCCTGCGCAACAAACTGCGCTAATCACACGATATACCCCTAAACACAAGAGGCTGCCCAACAAATCTGTTGAGACAGCCTCTTTGGGTTGAAAGTCGTAGAACAAACCCTTACTTTCTCAAACCGTTTGCGTCTAACGACCGCTCTCTTTAATCTTCCGGCTGATCATACCGTTCAGATGATCGGCTTTCAGCAGCTCCTCGAGCGACAGGTGCATGCGGTAACGCCAATAGTGGCGCGAATTTGCCGGCACATTGATACGCTCCTCCTGCGGATTCTCACGACGCAACTCGGCATCCATCGAAACCCAATCCTGCCAGGGCAGAATGGTCAGCATAGCAGGCGACTCGAGGTGGCGCGACACGATCAGTTCGCAGATCCACGGCTCGCAGAAGTAGGGAGCCTCGCCCCACGCACCAATCACATGGTTGTAGAAACGCTGCGAGACGGCACGATCCTCCTCCCACCAAGCACGAATCGGATTCATATCGTGCGTCGAGGTGGTGCAAACCGACAGATAGGGATAGCATTGCGTAGCGGCAAACTCCACCTTCGGATCCTTCGGCATGCGCTGGATCTCGAGCGAGAGGATCTGCTCACCCTCCATGACGGCAGGCACGCAGTGGGGGATCATACCCAAGTCCTCACCGCAGACCAGCATACCCGTAGCCTCGATCAGGGGCGGGAGCTTGCGCATTGCCTCACCATACCAGAAATCGTTGTGGCGATAGTAGAAGAAATCGTTATAGAGACGGTTGTAGGCCTCTTTCTGATCCTCCGAAAGATTGCGGTAGCAGTCGGTAAACTGTGCCGAAATGCGGGGATGGAAGTGCCCTTTCTGCACCTTATCCTCCACAAAGAGGACATTGTCCGTCTGCTGAATCGGAGCCGTATGCCAATCGCGGTTGAAGTAGAAGCCGTAGCCGGCAATCTCCTGCTCGGAGTAGGGGAGTGCCGGGTTAAAGCGACCCAGCAAGGCATTCACCGCATCGAGCGGAATCTCCCAAATGCGGAAGAAGCCCAGGATGTGGTCGATACGATAGGCATCGAAATACTCGGCCATCTTCACGAAGCGAGCCTTCCACCACGCATAGCCATCTTTGGCCATCTGCGCCCAATTGTAGGTCGGGAAGCCCCAATTCTGGCCCATCACCGAGAAATCATCGGGCGGAGCACCCGCCGACGAGTCCATATTGAATAACTCGGGCGTAGCCCACGCATCGACACTCGTGCGCGAAATACCGATCGGAATATCGCCCTTGAGCACGACACCGTGAGCATGTGCATAGTCACGCACCTCGCGCAACTGACGATCCAAGTGGAACTGCACGAACTGGTAGAATCCTACCTCCGCAGCATGCTCAACCTCATAACGCTCGGCCTTCTTCTTCGTATATTTAGCCATCGAGCCCCAGTTGGCGAACTCGGGCGTTCCGTAGCTGTCACGCAACACGCAGAATACCGCATAGGGGCGCAACCAATGCTCATTGGCAGCCAGGAAGGTCTTGAACTCGGCCGAAGCCAACGTCTGCTCACCATCCTGTGCATAAATAGCCTTCAGGTAGTCGTTCTTGGCATTATTGACACGCTCGTAGTCGATCTCGGTCAGCGCATTCAACTCGGCACCCAACTTCTTGAATTGAGCCGCCTCCTTCTTATTCTTGAGCTTGCCGACTGCCTCCAGATGCAAATACTGCGGATGGAGTGCGAAGGTCGAATTGGCATTGTAGGGGTAGGAATCCTGCCACGTGCGGGTCATCGTCGTATCATTGACCGGCAGAATCTGAATGATCGACTGCCCCGTAGCAGCGGCCCAATCCACCATCTTCTTCAGATCATAGAACTCACCCACACCAAAGCCCTTCTCCGAACGCAACGCGAAGACCGGAATTGCCACACCGGCACCACGCCACGCGGGCAGGTCAAACTGCGGACGCAGCGAGTCGATCACCGTGATCCCCTTGCTGAGAATCGACTCATGGAAGTGGTTATTCTCCCCCTTCTCCCAAGCGACCACCTCGCCCGAAGCTGTATCGACGATCACGAATTTGAAGCTGAAGGGGCTATTGAGGCGCGAGGCCTTGATCGTAGCACTCCACACTGGAGCCGTAGCATCGCTCATCACCACACCACGAGCCACGTCCCAGTCGCCCAACACCTTTTGATCGCCCACCAGCACCACCTGCTGCGTCGGACGCACCACAGGTATTTCGGCACGAATCACCACCTCACCGGCGGCAGCAACCTTGCTCTTCTTGCGTTTCGGGCGTGCAAACACACCTTCGGTAAACATGGTCGAGCGGAACGAGCGATCGGTCGGCATAGCATGCCAACGGTCGTAGATCACACTCTCGGCCACATCGGCCGCCACGGCCAACGTGTGGGCAGCACCCCATTCGCGGCGCAACAGGTGTTGCTCGTCGTGCAACTCGTAATGATAGCGAAGCTCGGCCACCTCCTTGAGGTTCACCTTGCACTGCCAAATCTCGCCCCCTACATAGTGCATGGGGTAGCTTTTGGGTCGAGCAGCCTGCTCCATCACCAAGACGAGGTGCTCGCCATAGTTGGTGCGATAGGCTACACGAAAACAGATAGTCATCATTGTCGTTTATTTATAAAGTTATACGTTGTCTCAAGAAAAACATTTATCCATACAAATATAAGCAATTAAACCAGAACATCCATACCTCCGGCCTATTTTTTAGCCGAACGGTCATATTGGGGCGACGAGTGGCCGCAGGCGAGCCATCAAACACCATTATGCTCGCAACCCCTCCCTTTGTGAGTAGTCGCCTACGCATCAGACAAGACCTCCGATGGGGGATGTGTTTGCCGCAGGCAAGTGGTTGATGGGGCAGATATGCGGGCTTGCACGCAAACGCCCTGCCCCGGCAACCACACTGGTGCGCAGCACCCACAATCCCCCTCCTTGCCAAACAGCAACAAAAAAAAGGATGACCCATTGGATCATCCTCTCTGGCGGTGCGTAGGGGACTCGAACCCCTGACCCCGTGCGTGACAGGCACGTATTCTAACCAGCTGAACTAACGCACCATTTAAGAACCTTGCAACCCGTGTTATTTCCCGATTGCGTTTGCAAAGGTAGTGCAAAATTTTGAATCTGCAAATCTTTTAGCAACTTTTTTTTCACTTTTTGAAAAAAGAAAATTGCACACTTCCGTAACTCCTTAATTGCCAAAAGCGAGGGTGCTCCGAAAAATTTTTCTCTTTGGAGTGCTCAAAAATAAAAATTCCCCCTTCACGGAGCAAATCGCCCTCCAACACGAGCGGAATAATCTCCTCGCTCCGCTCCAAATCGTAGGGTGCATCCGAAAAAATCAGGTCAAATTGCTTGGTACAACTCTTCAAATAGAGAAAAGCATTCGCCTTTACGGCATACAAATTTCGTACACCGAGCTCTTGTGCCGTGCGACGAATAAAGGCATGATGCACGGCATTGATCTCCACCGACGTGACGCTCCGCACTCCTCGCGAGGCAAATTCATAGCTTATCGACCCCGTACCGGCAAAGAGGTCGAGCACATCGCACTCCTCAAAATCGACCAAATTCTGCAGCACATTGAAGAGGTTCTCCTTGGCAAAGTCGGTCGTCGGTCTGGCACGCAGGTTTTTCGGGGGGTTGATAGCTCGCCCCTTGAGTGATCCGCTAATTATACGCATACGATCTTTTTGAAGTATTGTTTATAGCTTTTGGCTCGCTGCTTATTGCGATGACGCAACTCCAGGTGCACTACGAAACGTGCAGCATCCAACTGCATAGTCAAGCGGTGGAGCAGAAATTCCACATCGGCATCGGTCGCAGCGACCACCTCTGCAAGGGTCAAATGGGGCTCATATACCTTTATATATATAAGGCTGCCCGTATCGCACAGATAGATCGTCGGTTCCAAGACCGTCGGAACATGCAGCAGCGGGGTAGTATAGCGCACCTCGTCGCCATAGTGCTCGCCAGCATACTCTTGCAACGTACGCGGAACGGCCATGACCGCTACCGCATCGTTGTGTTGCGGATCCGATGCTGTGAGAATCACCTCCTCATCCGTCAGAGCCACACCCTGCATCGTCAGCAGCGACGCGGCATCCTCCGGCGCAAAGAGCACTTGGGGCACCAACACGCTCTTGGCGGTCAGCACCTCGATCTGCATCCTCTCTTGCAGGGCTTGTTGCTCCGGATGTGTAGCCTCGGAGATAGGCTTCTGTACTCGCTCTTTTTCGGTCACCAAACGGCCCGTTGTCTGCCCACCATCGGCTTTACGCCCTGCGGCAGCAATCGTTGCCCCCTGGATCGAAAAAGAGTGTCCATCCAACGCGAGCTGAATGGACACCTGTTTATTCGTATTCAAAGGATTAGTCCTCCCAGTTACCAGCCTCGTTGTTACCGGCCTCCATCGAACCGAACTTGATGCCCGGATAGCGATTGAAGTTGTTCACCTCATCGTCGATCAGGTTCACGATCTCCTGACGATAGGTAATCGTATCGAGGAAGAGGGTGTAGGGTGCACGGCACTCAACCACCGGAATGACAACCTTCGACTCGGTCGTGATAATACCGGCCTCCAGGATAAACTGAGCCTTATTGTCCGTACCGGGGATGTAGCGCAGGTTGTAAACATCCTCCTTCGTGAGCTTCTTGGGCGAGAAGATCGTATCAATTACTGCGATCTGGAACTTCTCGACATTCTTCTTACCCGACTTCTTCAGCTGAGCCATAGCTACCGAGTCATCCTCATCGACCAACTTGCGCTCCATCTCGAGCGTCTCGTTCAGAATGAAATTAGCCAACGTGTCGAAATCAGCCGTAAACTTCTGATACTTCGACTTGTAAGCACGCTGTGCCGCACGGATGTCCTTGATGCGCTCGATTACCTGGCTACGCTTGGCCTTCACCTCGTTCTCAAAACGAATCGGGGTCGAAATCTGATCGTAGATAACATAGACAAAGCCCACGATCACAATAGCGAGAAGAATTTGAAAAACTGTTTTCATTTTTTATTTAAGTATTTGTTATTAATTTTGCCTTCCAAATCGGGTATAAATCGAGCCTTTCTGCGCCGCGATTTTGCCATAACAAAACAGACGATGCCAAATAGCTCACATATTGCAGCCCAAATTTACGCTAAAATTTGCTTTAAAACAACCCTTGGGCAAAAAAAAATGATAGAAAAGTTGTCAAATTACCTATCGAGTGACGATTTTTCAAGAATTTTTGTCCTAAACGGCTATGCAGGTACCGGAAAAACGACCCTGATAGCCGCCACCGTAGGAGCATTGAAGCAGTTGGGTATTCGTACCGTTCTGTTGGCCCCGACGGGTCGCGCAGCCAAGGTGCTGACCCGTTATTCGGGCGAAAAGGCTCTTACGATTCATAAGCGCATCTATCGCGAACGCACGAATGCCGATTACGAGTCGAAATTTTCCCTCGACCTGAACCGCGAAAACGGTGCCGTATTCATTGTCGATGAGGCCTCGATGCTCTCCGACAGCTCGGCCGAGGGGAGCCAATTCGGAAGCGGATCGCTGCTGGAGGACTTAATAAAATATGTACGCAGCGGCCGAGGCTGCCGACTGATCCTGGTGGGTGACAGCGCACAGCTCCCACCCGTAGGGGCCGATTGCTCTCCGGCACTCGACCGATATACGCTTGAACGTTTTGGCGAGGTCGAGTATGTCACGCTCGACGAAGTGGTCCGTCAGGAGGCCGAATCGGGCATTCTGTTCAACGCCACGCTGCTGCGTTGCATGCTCGAACGCGATCTGATCACCACGCCACGTTTCGACCTCTCGTTCAATGACATAGAGGCCATTCATGGTGGGGAATTTCCCGAAAAACTCCAAGAGGCCTATGCCCGCTACGGCCGCGACGAGGTGATCGTCATCACCCGCTCCAACAAGCGCGCCAACCGCTACAACGAGGGCATCCGCCGCCACGTACTCTGCGCCGAGGAGGAGATCGAAAGTGGCGACATGCTGATGGTGGTCAAAAACAACTACCACTACACCGAGCGCATCGAGGATTGCCCCATGCACTTCATCGCCAACGGCGATATTGCCCGTCTGAAGCGACTGCGCCGTTTCGAGTCCTTCTACGGATTTCGTTTTGCCAATGCCATCCTTGAGTTTCCCGACTATGACGACACGGAGATCGAGTGTAAGATTTTGCTCGACACGCTTGCCTCGGAATCTCCTTCACTGACGCGCGAAGAGCAGTTACGACTCTTCTACGAAATCGAGAAGGACTACGTGGATTTGAAGAGCAAACTGAAGCGTTTCAAGGAGATACGCGAGAATCCGCACTTCAACGCCGTGCAGATTAAGTTCTCGTATGCGGTCACCTGCCACAAAGCGCAGGGTGGACAGTGGCGAGCCGTCTTTGTCGATCGCTGCCTGTTTGGCGACGAGCCGATGACCCGCGACATGATGCGGTGGCTCTACACGGCACTGACCCGCGCCACCGAGCATCTCTATTTGGTCAATTTCGACGAAAGTTTCTATGACGCACATTGAGAAACACCCCTTGCAGCCCTTTCTGCCGGCAGAGGCCACCATCCTCATGTTAGGCAGTTTCCCGCCACCGCACGCCCGATGGTCGATGGAATTTTTCTATCCCAACTGGATCAACGACATGTGGCGCATCGTCGGATTGCTCTTCTTCGACGACAAGCACCACTTCGAGTTGGCCGGCGAGAAACGCTTTCATCAAGAGAAAATTGCAGCGTTCTGCTCAACGAACGGTTTAGCTCTCTACGATGCTGCATCTGCCGTATATCGGCAACAAGATAATGCCTCCGATAAATTCTTGGAGGTGATCACTCCGACCGATCTGCGCACGCTCCTTTCGGCCATTCCCCGCTGTGCGCACATCGTTACAACGGGCCAAAAAGCCTCCGAGATCGTCTCGGCTCAATTCGATTGCCCGATACCGGCCGTCGGGGAGGCCGTGACGCTCCATTTCGAGGAATGCACCCTTCGTTTTTGGCGCATGCCCTCCACCTCGCGGGCCTATCCGCTTGCCTTGGAGAAAAAGGCTGCATTTTACCGAAAACTCTTTGCCGAGAGTGGGCTACTTCGGTAATTTTTTCGTATCTTTGCCTATTCGCCTGCTCATACAGGCGACCGCGGGCAGGCGGTTCCTGTCCTCCGAACCCTAACCCTCGTCAAACGGCGTGAAAGCAGCGGATACAACCAAACAAACCAAAACAAAGCGGGCCAAGACGCCCCTGATGGATCAATATTACGAGGCCAAGGCCAAATACCCCGATGCGATTATGCTCTTTCGCGTGGGGGACTTCTATGAGACCTTCGGCGAGGATGCTATCAAAACGAGCGGCATTCTCGGTATCACCTTGACACGTCGTGCCAATGGATCGGCCTCGCATGTCGAACTGGCCGGCTTTCCCTATCACGCCATCGACACCTATCTTCCCAAATTGGTGCGTGCCGGAGAGCGCGTAGCTATTTGCGAGCAGTTGGAGGACCCCAAGATGGTCAAGGGGTTGGTCAAACGCGGTGTGATCGAGCTGGTTACGCCCGGCGTTGTGTTGGAGGAAAACATCCTGCAGAATAAGGAGAACACCTACTTAGCCGCCATCTATTTCGGACGTAAATCGACCGGTGTGGCGTTTCTCGATATCTCGACCGGCGAATTTTACGCCGCCGAAGGGTCGGATCCCTATATCGACAAGTTGCTCTCGAACCTGGCTCCCAAGGAGGTGATCTACCAACGCGCCTACGAGGATCGGTTCAAATCCTCCTTTGGCGTAGGGCACTACACCTATCGTCTCGACGAGTGGGTCTTCTCAGAAGAGGTAAACCGCGAGAAACTCTGCAAGCAATTCGGTACGCCTACGCTCAAGGGCTTCGGTGTCGATCATCTCACCAGCGGTATCTCGGCTGCAGGAGCCATCCTGCACTATTTGGAGATGACCGAGCACCGTCAGACAAGCCACATCCGTTCCATCGCGCGCCTCGATCAACAAGAGTCGGTCTGGATCGACAAATTCACGATCGCCAACCTCGAGCTCTTCGCCTCACACGGAGAGGGACGTCGTCGCACATCGTTTGCCGAGGTGATTGACCGCACGCTGACGCCAATGGGCGGTCGTTTGATGCGTCGCTGGGTAGCGATGCCCCTGCGCGACGTGGAGCAGATCAACCGTCGCCTCGACATCGTGGAGCGTTTCCACAGCGATCCGGAATTGGCCGAAGCCATTTGTGAGCAGATTGCCTTGGTGGGCGATCTGGAGCGTATCGCTTCGCGCATTGCCGCCGGCCGCGTTCTACCACGCGAGTTGGTACAACTCAAGCACTCGCTACAAGCCATCGAACTGCTCAAAGCAGCTCTCGAATCGACTGATTGTCCGCCGTTACATACGTTAGCTGCCGAGATCGACCCGCTCATCGCCGTGCGCGATCGCATCGCCCACGACATCTATCCCGATCCGCAAAGTAACCAAATCCAAAAAGGTGGTATTGTCGCCGATGGCGTACATCCCGAATTGGACGATCTGCGCCGTATAGCCCTGCATGGCAAGGACTATCTGGCCCGCATTCAGCAACGCGAACGCGAGCAGACAGGTATCTCCACCCTGAAGTTGGGCTACAACAACGTCTTTGGCTACTACATCGAGGTGACCAATACCCACAAAGAGAAGGTTCCCGAGGGTTGGATTCGCAAGCAGACCCTGACAAATGCCGAACGCTATATCACCGACGAGCTGAAGGAGTACGAGGAGAAGATTCTCGGAGCCGAGGAGCGCATGCTCGTGCTCGAGCAGCAGCTCTACAACGCCCTGATCGGCTATATTGCCGAGGTGCTCGGTCCGTTGCAGCGCAACGCAGCCGTCATTGCGCGCATCGACTGCCTGCAGTCGTTTGCCCGACTGGCCCGCGAGCGGCGTTACACGCGTCCGACGCTCGACGAGGGAACCCGCATCCAGATTCAACAAGGACGTCATCCCGTGCTCGAAAGTCTGATGCCGGTGGGGGAGAGCTATATCCCTAACGATGTGATGCTGAACGAAGAGGAGCAGCAAATCATGATGATCACAGGTCCCAACATGTCGGGTAAATCAGCCTTGCTGCGACAGACCGCGCTGATCGTCTTGATGGCGCAGATGGGCTCCTTCGTCCCGGCCCAAGAGGCACATATTGGCGTCGTAGATAAGATTTTTACCCGCGTGGGTGCGTCGGATAACATTTCGCAAGGCGAATCGACCTTCATGGTCGAGATGTTGGAGTCAGCCGGCATTCTGAACAACATCTCCGATCGCTCACTGGTCTTGCTCGACGAGATCGGCCGAGGCACGAGCACCTACGACGGTATCTCGATTGCCTGGGCGATGGTCGAATATCTCCACAATCATCCGACCGCTCATGCCAAGACCCTCTTTGCGACCCATTACCATGAGCTCAACGAGATGGAGAAGATGTATCCCCGCGTGAAGAATTTCCACGTCTCGGTGCGCGAGGTGAATGGTCAGATCGTCTTCCTGCGCAAATTGGAGCAGGGGGGCACCGAGCACTCGTTCGGTATTCACGTGGCACGTTTGGCCGGCATGCCCGCCTCGATCGTTAGTCGCGCCGAGGAGCTGCTGCGCAACCTCGAGCAGGTCTATGGCAACAACGAAATCGTCCCCTCGAAGAGCCTCAAGGAGCGTAATCGTCGCTCGGCTCAAGCCGTCCGTGAAGCTGCCGAGCAGGCACCGGCCCCCTCCATGCAGCTCTCGATGTTCCAGCTCGACGACCCCGTATTGATACAGATCCGCGACCAAATTAAAGGGTTGGATATCAATTCTCTAACCCCGATCGAAGCACTCAACAAGCTCAACGAGATCAAGAAGATCACCGGTTTGTAAGTCGATCGTTCCCATCCGGTAATGTTACGAAAGGAGCTGTCCAACACGATTGTTAGACAGCCCCTTTACGATTGTTGCGCTTCTTCGACAATTACTGCACCGAATGCCACGACCCATCCTCCTGTTTGCGCATCGAGAAGGTGTGAGCCAGATTCAGCGTATCGACCTGGGTCGTAAAACGCACGACCACCAATGCACGCGTGCTATCGGGCGAGAACTCCTCTTGCACGATCTCATAGCCGGTCACCGGATTGGCCGTATTCTCGAATACCGATCGGATCGTCACCTTCATCATCTCCCGAATAGCCACCGTAGCAGCCTGCTCGGCAAAATCTTCGGTGATGCTCTGGCCACAAGCAAGGGCCTGCATCTCCATCATGTGATTCAACACAGCGTCATACTCACCGGCAATCAGTTGATCGCACGTCTGCTCGGCCGCTGCACGCGGCGTCATCGGAGCTTGATTACCACACGCCACTCCCATCAGCAGCAGAGCCAAAAATAGCATTTTACGCATCGTTTCTACTCCTCGTTAATCAGTGAACGAATATTTTGGATCAACATCGAGACCGCCACCGAGTTAAAACCACCCTCGGGGATGATCACATCGGCATACTTTTTCGACGGCTCGACAAACTCCTCGTGCATCGGCTTGACCGTTGTCGTGTATTGCATAATGACCGACTCCATCGAACGCCCTCGGTCGCGCACATCACGCAAGATTCTGCGTGCCAGGCGAATATCGGCATCCGTATCCACAAACACCTTCATATCCATCAGCTCGCGCAACTCCTTATTCTCGAAGATCAAAATGCCATCGACAATAATCACCTTCGACGGTTTCACCGGCACGGTCTCCTCCGTGCGATTATGATCCACAAACGAATAGACCGGATGCTCGATCGGCACATTGCTCTTCAGCGTACGGATATGCTCGACCAACATATCGGTATCAAAGGCCTGCGGATGGTCGTAGTTGAGCTTCGTACGCTCCTCATAGGTCAGTTCGGGGTGTGCCTTGTAGTAGTAATCGTGGCACAGCGTGACCACATCGTCGCCCTTGAAGGCCTCCTGCAACCGCTTGACCAGCGTCGATTTGCCCGACCCTGTACCTCCGGCTACACCAATAACGGTAACTTTCATCGTTTCGGTTTCTTAAAATCTCTAAACTCTAAAAAAAGTGTGTTCTCCACCCGGGCAGAGAACACACTCGATAAGCTAATCTACGCGTCAATATTGGCGTAATGGGCATTCTTCTCGATGAACTCACGCCGAGGCGGCACATCGTCACCCATCAGCATCGAGAAGATACGATCGGCCTCGGCCGCATTCTCGATATTGACCTGACGCAACGTACGCGTCTCGGGATTCATCGTCGTATCCCACAACTGCTCGGCATTCATCTCACCAAGACCCTTGTAACGCTGCACGCTACTGCCCTTACCAAACTCGGCCGATGCGGCATCACGCTGCTCGTCGGTCCAGCAGTAACGCTGCTGCTTGCCCTTCTTCACCAGATACAAGGGCGGGGTAGCGATATAGACGTGACCATTCTCGATCAGCGCCTTCATTTTGCGGAAGAAGAAGGTGAGCATCAGCGTAGCGATGTGGCTACCATCGACATCGGCATCGGTCATGATGATGATTTTATCGTAACGCAGACCCTCGAGGTTCAACGCCTTCGAGTCCTCCTCTGTGCCGATCTTCACACCCAGCGCGATGAACATATTCTTGATCTCCTCGTTCTCCCACATGCGGTGCTCCTGAGCCTTCTCGATATTCAGAATCTTACCACGCAACGGCATGATAGCCTGGAAATTACGATCTCGTCCCGTCTTGGCCGTACCACCTGCCGAGTCACCCTCGACGAAGAAAATCTCAGCGATCGAACGGTCACGGCTCGTACAGTCGGCCAACTTACCCGGCAGACCACCACCCGAAAGCACCGTCTTGCGCTGCACCAACTCACGTGCATGACGTGCTGCATGGCGAGCCGTAGCGGCCAGGATCACCTTCTGCACAATGGCACGTGCATCCTTCGGATTCTCCTCCAGATACTGCGACAGGGCCGTGCTCAACGCCTGATCGACAGCTGCCGAAACCTCGTCGTTACCCAGCTTGGTCTTCGTCTGACCCTCAAACTGCGGCTCGGCAACCTTCACCGAAACAACAGCCGTCAAACCCTCGCGGAAGTCATCACCCGAAATCTCAAACTTGAGTTTGGCGAGCATACCCGAATCGTCGGCATACTTCTTCAGCGTACGGGTCAAGGCACGACGGAAGCCCGTCAGGTGCGTACCACCCTCGATCGTATTGATATTATTTACATAGGAGTGTACATTCTCCGAGAAGGAGTCGTTGTACTGCATAGCCACCTCGACGGGCACACCCTTCGACTCGGTATCTAAGTAGATGATCTCGTCGATGATCTTATTGCCGCGCGTCGCATCCAGGTAGCTGACAAACTCCTTCAGACCCTCCTCCGAGTAGAAATGATCCTCACGCAACTTACCGTCTTGATCGGCACGCTTGTCGTAGAGGTTCAGGTGAATACCCTTATTCAGGAAGGCCAGCTCGCGCAGACGCGAGGCCAGAATATCGTAGCTATAAATCGTCGTATGGGTGAAGATCTCCGGATCGGGGTGGAAGGTTACCGTCGTACCACGGTCTTCGCACTCACCGATGATCTCCACAGCCGAAATGGGCTTACCCTTGCTGTACGACTGGCGGAAAATCTTACCCTCGCGGTGAATCTCGGCCACGAGCAGTGTCGAAAGGGCATTCACGCAGGATACACCCACACCGTGCAGACCGCCCGACACCTTGTAGCTACCTTTGTCGAACTTACCACCGGCGTGCAGCACCGTCATGACGACCTCCAGAGCCGATTTCTTCTCCTTCTCGTGCATGCCGGTCGGAATACCACGACCATTATCGCTCACCGTGATCGAGTTATCCTCGCCGATGGTCACATTGATCGTGTTGCAATAGCCGGCCAACGCCTCGTCGATCGAGTTATCGACCACCTCATAGACCAGGTGGTGCAGACCCTTCTCGCCGATGTCGCCAATATACATGGCCGGGCGTTTACGCACAGCCTCAAGACCCTCCAACACCTGAATATTGGAGGCGCCATATTCCTCTTCTTGTCTCTTGATGTTCTCTTGTTCGGTACTCATTTGTAGTCTTTCAATAGAATGTACAAATATAGGGATAATTTTCCGAACAAACAACGATTTACCCCCTAAAGGGGGTACTTTTTTTTCACGCTTTTGGCGCGATTAGATGATTTTCAGCCTACAAACCCAACTCCGCCTTCAAATCGACCTCGCGAATGCCTCCTTGGGCAAACAAAATGGCACGAGCGGGGTAGTTTTCGATCAAGGCCGTATTGTGGGTGGACATCACCACGGCACAACCGCGCTCGGCAATCTGCCGAAAGAGCTGCATGATTCCATCGGCCGTCAGCGGATCCAGGTTACCCGTAGGTTCATCGGCCAACAGCACCTCGGGGCGATTCAGCAACGAACGCGCGATGACCAGACGTTGCTGCTCACCGCCCGAAAGCTCAAAGGGCATCTTATAACTCTTGGCCTCCAAATTGACCAAATGGAGCACCTCATCGATGCGTTCACGAATCTCCGTTTCGCGTTTCCAACCCGTTGCCTTCATCACATAGTACAGATTCATGAAGACATTGCGATCGGTCAAGAGCTGGTAGTCCTGAAAAACAATACCGATCCGACGACGCAGGTAGGGGATATCCTTCCGGCGCAACTTACGCAGATCGAAACCGGCGATCATACCGTCACCCACGATGAGCGGCACCTCGGCATAGAGCGTCTTCAACAGCGACGACTTACCGCTGCCGACACGCCCCAGCAGATAGACAAATTCACCCCGCGAAACCTCCAGATCGACCCCCGAAAGGACCATCTCCCCCTCGCGCAACATGGCTCGCTCCGAGCGATACTGCCCCGCATGATAGACCGACACACCTTTCAATCGAATGACCCGTTTCTGTTCCATGGTTTACCGTGTTAGATGGATAACAAGGTCAAAGATACAAAAAATTTTGAAATTCCGATCCTTTGCACTACTTTTGTCCTCGAAAGGCTTTCAAGCAACAGCAAGCCAATCAATGATCGGGGGTGCCCGGTTTTGACAGCAGGCAGAGTTTGAGAGTAAGCACGTCGAGCGCTGTGTGGCGGCTCGTTAATCCCGATGCACGAACTACAATTGGCAATAATAGCTATGCACTCGCTGCCTAATTTCCAGGAAATTGAGGCTTAATCGCAGAGGCCAAGGATGTCTTAGCGACGAGTATCCCGAAGGGTCATTCCGCTCTTTAATGGCTTTTCTCATGGGGTATCATTCATTTAGAGATCGCTCGATGTGCGCCTCGGTCATCGGGTTAAATTTTAGAGGCTGGGCCGCATGTTAGGCTGTTGCCTGCCGGATATGCGGAGAAGGACGAAACGGTAACTAAGCGTGTAGAAAGCTTTTGGGTTCCCTGTTTGGACGCGGGTTCGACTCCCGCCACCTCCACACGAATTTTGGCGCACTTACGGAGTGCGCCTTTTTTTTCGTGTGGAGGTGGCGTGAGCGCCACTTATATCGACATTCCCCTCTAAATCTCCCCTTTGATAAGGGGAGACTTGAATGCCTTTCCCATCACAGACGAATTTTGGCGCACTTATGCAGTGCGCCTTTTTTCGTGTGGAGAACCATTCAACGCAGCCAAAATTCGTGTGGAGGTGGCGAGCGCGCCACGTATATAGCCGGCAGGCCACATCCATAAAACAAAATCCCTCCGTCCGACCATACGTCAAACGGAGGGATAACAACCGATCGAAGGCCTATTGTTGCGGATCGAGGAAGCGGATCAGCTTGGCCATATTCTCTATATAGGTGCGCACCGAAATGCACTGCACCGGCTCCTCGGCTGTATAGGGCGAGGTATCATACTCATCACCCACAAAGGTCGAGGTGTATTCACGCGACGTACACGGATCGCAGGTCGGACACGCCTGATAGGGGTTCGACGTCTGACGCTGCGCCGAGAGCCAATAGCCCTGCTCAGTGAGCGATCCCAAAAGGGCACGTACATCCGCCTCGGTCATGGCCGCCTCGGGGGCACCATAGCGCGAACGAACCCGGGTATAATACTTACGTAAGGGTACCAATCCCGTATTCAAGAAGGGGGACTCTTTGGCCAACTCCTCACGCGGCAAGGCCAACGTCTGCTCATAAATCTGACGCAGGAAGGTCGGATTGAGCATCGTGAACGAGTTGTAGTGTGCAATCGTCCCCTCGGGCTGATCATCGACTACATAGCGACCATTGAAGACATTCGTACCCTCGCGGTGTACATACTGCGGCTCACCGGTTTCGGGGTGGATAAAGCGGGCGGCCACGAAACTGCCGGGACGCGGATCGCGGCGACTGTTGTAGGTGCTACGCTCCACCACCTCATCGGGCAGACGTTGCCCCTCGAGGAAGGTCAGCGCGGCGGGAATACCCGTCAAGAAACGCGAATCAGCCGTCAGGCGGTAGTACTCCAGCATGAGCATAATCATGCGGCTCGTGGTGCTGGTATTGATGGCTCGCGGCTCATACGAACGTGCGTGTGCGGGCTTCAGATCATCGACCGTATATTGATCGGCCCAACCGGCATACGGTGCGCCCTGCTGCAGGGTGATCATCAGATACATAGCACGCAACACCGGCTCCTTGACATCCTGCATGCCGAGTGCCTGGTAGCACTGGGTCAGAAAGTCGATAATATCGGGCATCACATCGTCATTCAAGGTGATAAACGACGAGTAGTCGGCCTTGCCGTGGAAGGGGTGATCGTAGCGCAACGGATAACGCTGCGGCCAGCCACCCACCGGATATTGGCTCTCGAGCACAAAGTGAATCACCTTCTCCAGCGCAGGGCGATACTTCGGATCGTTCTTCTCGACATACATGCGCAGCAGGAAGGTGGCCGCCTCCATCGTACCGCCATCGTCGTAGGTGGCATTACCATAGTAGTGCTGGAACTCATCCAATCGCCAGCCGGCCTTACCGATAGTCGCATACCACTCTTTGAGTGAATTTTCACCGGCAAAGTCGAAGACATAGTTCCAACCGCCACATTCGAGCTGTCCCCAGATCAACGCTCCGGCTACACGCTCGGCCTGGGCATAATAATACTCATCGCCCGTAGCGTGGTAGGCATCGAGCAACAGATGGCCCACCGACGGCGTTCCGGGAGGCTGAATCCAGACCATCGTCCGTTTGGCCTCCATCTCGCCCCACTGACGCGACATGTCGGGCAGATAATTCCACACAAAACCGCCGTGGTAGCTCACCTCGTCCATCATAAAGCGGGTTGCCTCACGCATCTTGGTCAGCACCTGCTCCTCAAGCGTCTGTTTGGGTCGGGCAAAGGCCGTCAATGCACACGCCGAACACAGCACGAGCAAAGCCCCTCGTTTCAGTAGATTCATGATTGATTTTTTTCAGTAGTTAGTAGTTGTAGTGTAAAGATATGTTTTTTTTAGCAATCTTTTCGCATTTTTCACAAAAAAGAGTTCTCAAAGTGACATTTTTTTGGGTGAATCGCCCAAACCGTTGTTTCTTATGGCGAAAAGTGCTACCTTTGTCTAACATTTACACCTAAACATTTTACATCTTATGGCCAAGAAAATCCTTCTGCTCGGCTCGGGAGAGTTGGGAAAAGAGTTTGTGATTGCCGCTCAACGTCTGGGGCAAACGATTATTGCTTGTGATAAATATGCCGGAGCACCCGCTATGCAGGTGGCTGACGCATACGAAGTATTCGATATGCTCGATGGCGATGCCCTGGCAGCAGCTGTTGCCAAACATCAACCCGACCTGATTGTTCCGGAGATCGAGGCAATCCGCACCGAGCGTCTCTACGAATTCGAGCAGCAGGGCATTCGTGTCGTACCGAGTGCACGCGCCGTAAACTACACGATGAATCGCAAGGCGATCCGCGACCTGGCCGCCAAGGAGCTGGGGCTCAAGACGGCAAAATACTTCTACGCCAAGAGTTTCGACGAACTGAAGGAGGCTGCCGAGAAGATCGGATTCCCGTGTGTGATCAAACCGCTCATGTCCTCTTCGGGCAAGGGTCAGTCGGTAGCTTACTCGGCCGACGATCTGGAGCACTCGTGGAATTATGGTTGCGAGGGCTCACGCGGCGACATCATGGAGCTGATCGTCGAGGAGTTTATCCGCTTCGATAGTGAGATCACCCTGCTGACCGTGACGCAGCACAATAGCCCGACGCTCTTCTGCCCGCCGATCGGCCACGTACAAAAGGGTGGTGATTACCGCGAGAGTTTCCAGATGCCCGCCATCTCGGAGGAGCACCTCAAGGAGGCACAGCGCATGGCTGCCGCCGTGACCGAGGCACTGACCGGTGCCGGTATTTGGGGTGTCGAGTTCTTCCTCAGCCACGAAAACGGAGTCTATTTCTCGGAGCTGTCGCCCCGTCCGCACGACACGGGTATGGTCACGCTGGCCGGTACGCAAAACCTGAGCGAGTTCGAGCTGCACGCACGTGCCGTATTGGGTCTGCCGATTCCCGAGATCACCTTCGAGCGCATCGGTGCATCGGCCGTCATTTTGGCCGAGGAGCCTTCGGCTACAGCTCCCGACTACGAGGGTATCGAGGAGGCCTTGGCCGAGAATCCGCGCCTTGACATTCGTATTTTTGGCAAACCTTCGGCTCGCAAGAATCGCCGCATGGGTGTCGTCGTAGGGTATGCGCCCCACGGTGAGGATCTCGACGCATTGCGCGACCGTGTGAAGGCCGCCGCCGCCAAAGTGCGCGTGATCAGCAAATAGCCACAAAGCAATAACACACAAGGGGCTGTCCAACACATTGGTTGCGACAGCCCCTTTCGTTTGGTGAGAAGTCATTAGTGCATCTGCAAGGTCAGCTCCACCGGCTTAAATCGAGCACTCTCCACACGGAGTTTTACCGTTCCGGCCTTCCGTCCGGAGCGCAGAATCACCCATGCCGACCCCCGATAGAGCCTACGCGCAGTGGCCGTATGCAACTCATCGGAACAGATATTACCATTATCGGTCGCCACAATCGAGGCTTCCCCCTCGACCACCGAGAAGCGCACCTCCTCGTTGCACTGTTGAACGCGCTCCCCCTTACGATCCACAGCCCAGATGCGCACATGTTGCAGATCCATACCATCGGCTCGCCAGCAGATCGTATCCGGCTCGGCAACGAGTTTGACCGCCTTACCGGCTGTACGAATCGTATGTCGTGCCACCTCACGACCATTTCGATAGCCAACCGCCTCCAAGCGTCCGGGCTGATAGGGGATACTATCCCAACGCAGTTTGTTGCGATCCGCTCCCTCCACATTGGGTTTTACCCCCAATTTGCGACCATTGAGCAGCAGGGCTACCTCCTCACAATTCGTGTAGGTATAGACCGTCAATTTTTCGCCTGCCGTCCGATTCCAATGGTCACTCATGTGCGGCGTTCCGATCTGCACTGCATTCCACTCCAAATCGACCTCCCGATCGACTACACCGATACGCACAACAGGCTCCTCGCAAAAGAGACTCTTGAGCAGATAGGCCACCGGCTTGGGCTGAAGCGAACTATCGAAGGCACCCTGTGCCCATCCTTTGGCCGGCCAACCGCCACTCTCACCCAGGTAATCAATCTGCCCCCAATAGGCCAGGCCGACCACCTTATCCCGATCCATGCCGAAGAAGTTCGGGCCCATGTTGCTCGTATTGGCCTCACTCTGATAGAAGATCATGTGCGGGAAGCGGCGCGCGTCGCCCGGGAAATACATATAGCGGTAATTGTAGGAGGCAATGTCCGTCTCATGGACCAGGGGTGCCGGCAGCGAGTCGGTATCCGGATGACGACCGCGCGGGTGCATGGCCACCGTAATCGGGCGCGTAGCATCGTAGCGACGCAACAACTCCCGCTGCATGCGGTAGGGCGTTACTCCCCAATCTGCATGCGGAATCCGCCAATAGGTCTGCAACTCATTACCCAAACTCCACACTACCACCGAGGCGCGATTGCGATCTCGCTTCACCCACTCCGGAATATCGTGTTGCCAAAGCGTGCTCCACGGTGCTCTTCCGCCACAGAACTGATCGAGCCACTTATCGTACAGCTCATCAACGACCAAGATACCATAGCGATCGCACATGCGCATAAATTCATCGCTATACGGATTATGCGACGTTCGGATATGGTTCACGCCATAACTTTTGAAGAGTTGGATGCGTTTCTCGATCGCACGCGGATAGGCGGCAGCCCCCAATGCACCCAAATCATGGTGGTTGGCTACCCCTTTGAGCAACACTTTGCGACCATTGAGCCGCATACCGAATTGCGGTGAGAACTCCACTCGACGGATGCCAAATTGATCGCTATATTGGTCGGTCACTGCGCCTTGATGGTCGAAAAGCGTCACCGTAGCGGTATAAAGATGGGGATGGTCGCAATCCCACAACTGCGGATTTTGCAGACGAATCGTATCAAACCGATACTCAAAGGGGCTACGCCGACGATCGAAGGTCACGCGCCGATCCACCACCGATCCTCCCGCAGCATCCAGCACCTGCAAACGCGCCTCGAACGGACGACGCTCCCGTGCCGCCACTTCGGCCTGCACGACAATCGTAGCCTCGTCCGTCGCCACATGCGGGGTCGTAATATAGAGCGGGTGGCGCGTAAAGTAGAGCAGCGGATCGGTGATGACCAATTTCACCCCACGAAACAGTCCGCCTCCGGTATACCAACGCGAGTTGTTCGCCTCGCGCGTATCGGCTCGCACGGCCAGCAGATTCTCCTCTCCGTAGCGCAAATGGTCTGTCAAATCTATCTCGAAGCCTACGTAGCCATAATCCGTACCACCAATGCGTTCGCCATTCAGATAGACATCGCCCACATACATAATGCCGCCAAAGTCGATCAGTACGCGTCGATCGCGCCACGCCGGATCGGGCGTAAAATGTTTCCGATACCACCCGATGCCCATCTCTTTGAACCCACGGCCACTCAACCGGCTCCGCCGATTAGCAGCCTGATCGGTTGCTGTAGCCTGCTCCTCAGGCGAAGGTGCAACCCAGGGCTGACCAATCTGAAAATCGTGGGGTAGGTGCACCACCTGCCATGCACTATCGGCCAATTCGATCGTTGCCCCTGCAGCCACCTCACCTGCCGCAAACCGCCAGTCGAAATTCATATCGACCTCCTGACGCCCCTGCGCCTCGGCCTGCTGCACGCTCCATAGCAGCAATATCCATATTCCTACCACGATCCGTTTCATCACACACGTTGGTTTCTATTCCACAAAAAAGGGAGGTCGTCCCACACTCCTGGCAGACGGCCTCCCGAATCTGACGCATCAGCCGCGACACAGGCTCCCATTCCCCTGCCGCAAGGCCGTTTTTTTGCGTTTGCTATTTCTTAAACTTCGCTACCACGTTGTCCGTTGCCTTCTTGAGCAACTCCTCGGGGCAGCAGAGCGTAATGCGGATATAGCCATTACCCTCCGAGCCGAAGATGCCACCCGGCGTGAGGAAGACATCGCACTTCTCCATCACCTCGTCCGAGAAGGAGAAGCTATCGCCCTCATATCCCTCGGGCAACTCGGCCCAGACGAACAGGCCGGCCTGGTGCTTGCGATAGCGGCAGCCCAGCGCATCCAACAAGGCGTAAGCCTGACGCTCACGACCGTAATAGATTGCGTTCAGCTCCGTAAACCACTCCTCGCCCAACGCCAATGCCGTATCGGCTGCAGCCTGGATGGGGTAGAACATACCCGAATCCATGTTCGACTTGAAGGTTAGGATCGAATCGATCCACTCCTTCTTACCTACCACAACACCCACACGCCAACCGGCCATCGAGTGCGCCTTCGACAACGAATTCATCTCCAAAGCCACCTCACGAGCACCCTCGACCTCCATGATCGAGATCGGCTTCTCGGCGTTGCGGATAAAGCTATAGGGGTTGTCATGCACGATCAGGATGTTGTGCTTGCGACCAAAGGCGATGATCTGCTCGAAAAGCTCCATCGAGGGGGTCTGTCCCGTCGGCATGTTGGGGTAGTTCACGAGCATCATCTTCACGCCCTCCAAACCGGCAGCCTCGATCGCCTCAAAGTCGGGATAGAAGTTCGTCTGCTTGTTCAGCGCATAGGTCACCATCTGACCACCGGCCAGACGTACGGCTGCCGAATAGGTGGGGTAGCCCGGGTTGGGAACAAGCACCTTATCGCCCTGATTGAGGAAGGTCATGCAGATGTGCATGATACCCTCTTTCGAGCCGATCAACGGCAGGACCTCGGTATTATAGTCAAACTCCGAACGATACCACTTCTTGTACCAATCGGCAAAGGCTTTGCGCAGAATCGGCTCACCTTTGTAGGACATATACTTGTGTACATCGGGGCGTTGAGCCTCTTGCGAGAGGCGGTCGATCACCGATTGATGGGGCGGCAGATCGGGGCTGCCCATAGCCAACTTAATAATCTGACGACCCGTCGAGGCCTCAATCTCGCCAATCTCGCGCAGACGACGCGAAAAATAGTACTCTCCAATGCCGTCCAGACGATGCGAACGGTCGATTTTTACTCCCATAACTTGTTATCTTGGTAGTTTTGACAATTTTCTTCTACAAAAATAGGTATTTCTCTTCGGTTTTAATCCTCTCGATGAAATTCTTTTACACAATTTTTTAACACTTAACCCAGGGCAAAGAGAATGAAGATCTGGGCTGTCAGCACACGCAAGAACATCACCACCGGATAGACCGTCGAATAGCCCACAGCCGGCATATCATTACCCGCCACACCATTGGCATAGGCCAAGGCCGGAGGATCGGTCATCGAGCCGGACAACATACCCATCAGCGTGTAATAATTCATCTTGAGCACCAAGCGGGCAAAAACACCCACGATGAGCAGGGGTAGGATCGTGATGATCGCACCATAGCCGATCCACTTATAACCACCATCCATAATGGCATCGATAAAACCTTCACCGGCACCCAAGCCTACGCAGGCCAAGAAGAGGGCTATACCCACCTCACGCAACATGAGGTTGGCGCTCATCGTCGTATAGGTTACCAGATGGAAGCGCGTACCGAAACGACCAATCAGGATGGCCAAAATCAGCGGACCTCCGGCCAAACCCAACTTAACAGGCTGCGGCACATTGAGCAGCGGAATCGAACCAAGCAACACACCCAACGCGATACCCACAAAAATCGTGATCAGGTTGGGGTGATCCAACTTCTTGAGCGAGTTACCCAACACTTCGGCCACCTTCGCCACGCCCTTCTCCGGACCGACCACCATCACACGGTCACCGACCTGCAGCTCCAAACCCTGGTAGGGCAGCAGATCGACACCGGCACGATTCACACGCGTCAGCGTAATACCATATTTGGTGCGCAGACGCAGATCCGAGAACTTCTTACCATTGATCTCGGGCTTGGTAATCAAGATACGGCGCGAAATGAGGGTTGCATTGGGGGTATTGTGGCCCCACTCTTCGTCGCTCATCTCGATTTGATGGCCCAAAAAGGCGGTGATAGCCTCCTCGTCCTCCTTCTGGCAGATCATGCGCACCTTATCACCCATGCGCAGTTTCGTCTCGCCATCGGCCAACGTCAATTCGCCACTCTCGGCATGAATCACACGCGAGATCACAAACTGACGATTGATCAGATCACGAATATACTCCACCGAGCGACCATCGAGCAGCTGATTGGTAAACTCAAGCGAGAATTTCTCGGCCGGCTGATGCTCCTGCGAAAGAGCCGCCAAATCGCGGTTTTCCTGATCGAAATTGACCCGCAAGACATAGCGTAAAAATATCAAGGTCAGAATAATTCCGACCACACCCAATGGGTAGGCCACGGCATAACCCATCGAGATCGAGGGATCCTGCAGGCCGGTCGTATCGACATAGGCTTGCTGCGCAGCACCCAAACCCGGCGTGTTGGTCACGGCACCCGACAAGATGCCCACCATGGTCGGAATCGGCACATCGGTCACCAAATGCAACACTCCGGCCGTAAGTACGCCCAGCAGCACAATGGCCACGGCACAACCGATGAGCTTCATACCTCCATGCTTGAACGAGGAGAAGAAGCTGGGGCCCACCTGCAATCCAATCGAAAAGACAAACAGAATCAAGCCAAATTCTTGGGCAAAGTGACGTGTGCTGTCATCAATGCGCATACCGAAATGACTCATGGCAATACCAACGAAGAGAATCCACGTAATTCCCAGCGAGATACCACAAATCTTGATGCGCCCCAGCATGATGCCGAGGGTAATCACCAGCGAGATAATCAGCACCGAATGTGCTATACCATTCCCAAAGAAAAGATCATGCAACCATTCCATGATTCATCTACTAACCTATATAAAAAACAATGCGGACTGTCGCCATTATCGGCTAAACAGTCCACAAAGGTAATCATTCTTGTCTAATTCGGCAACGCTCCTCCTCTTTTATTTTTGAGCATTGCCCGCATTGTCCGGCACATCCTTCACAAACCGAGGTTCGTTGTCCGGTAAAGAGCGGCCATAGCCGACGAACGGCCGCACGGAGCACCAACCAGCCCACCAGGCAGCCAATTGCCCACACAATCCACGTTTGCCAATCCAGCTCCATCATGCGATCCACAAGGTTACGTGATAGGCCACCCAGGCTACAACCCAAGCTACGACCGTATTATATATAAGTGCACCAATAGCCCAACGCCAACCAATCTCACTGCGAATAGCGGCAATCGTAGCCAAGCAAGGCAGATACAACAACACAAAGATCAACAAGGCAACCACCGAAGCGGTCGAATAGTGGCCGCTGGCCACCAATTTCTTACCCAGCGAAGCACCACCTTCCTCACTCTCGACATCATCCACGGCATAGAGCACACCGATCGTCGAGACAACCACCTCCTTGGCAGCCACGCCCGACAACAAGGCCACACCGGCCTTCCACTCCAGCCCCAACGGTGCAAAGACCGGCTCGCACCATTTGCCAATCTGTCCCAAATAGGAGTTGGCATAGGTAGTAGTCTCATCCGGGGTCGAGTTTTGCGTCATGACCGTCGTCGAATCGGTTGCAGCGACCTCCGGACGCGGATAATAGCTCAAGAACCAGACGACAAGCGAGGCGATCAGAATCATACCGCCCATCTTTTTGAGGTATTGGGCACACTTATCCCACATGTGCGTCAGCGTCGTGCGCGTTGTCGGCATACGATAGGGCGGCAGCTCCATCACAAAGGGGGTCTCATCGACCGGGAAGAAGAAACGACGCATCAAGCGAGCCGTTACGACCGCCATCACCACACCCAGCAGATACAATCCGGCGACCACCCATCCGGCTGTATTCGGGAAGAAGGCTCCGGCCAGCAGGATGAATACCGGCAGGCGGGCACTGCACGACATAAACGGTGTAATCAGAATGGTAATCAGACGGCTCGATCGGCTCTCGATCGTACGGCAAGCCATGATGGCCGGCACATTACAACCAAAGCCCATCACAAGAGGAATGAACGATTTCCCATGCAGGCCTGCTCGGTGCATGATACGATCCATGATAAAGGCGGCACGCGCCAGATAGCCCGAATCCTCCATAAAGGAGATAAACAGATAGAGGATCATAATATTGGGCAGGAAGACGATCACCGAGCCGACACCGCCGATCACACCATCAATAATCAGATCGCGCAACGCGCCCTCGGGAATCCAGCCGCCCACGGTCGAGCTGATCCAGCCCACCAACCCCTCGATCCACGCCTGCGGATAGGCTCCCAACGAGAAGGTGCTCCAGAACATCAGTCCCATGATCAGGAAAAAGATCGGGAATCCCCACAATTTGTGCGTCACGAAGGCATCAATGAGTTGCGTCGCCGAATGGCGTTCGCGTTGGCCGGGGGTATAGGTCTCCTTCAGAGCACCCGAGATAAATCCATATTTCTGGTTCGTAAGGGCTGTTTCGATATCCTCATGCAAGGCCGATTCGATCCGTTTGACCTCATGGTCACGCGTCGTTACCCATTGTGCATAGGCAGGGTGCTTGTGCAACATCTGCTCCACCTGCTGATCGCCCTCCAAGAGTTTCATCGCATAATAACGCGGCGGAAAGACATTCGGCAATTCGGTCCGATAGGCCGAAAGCTCTTGGTTGAGCAGTTGCAACCCCTCTTCGATGATCGCACCCTGATTGATATGGATGTGGCGTACACGATCGTCCCGCCCCTCATAGACGGCAATCACCGTATCGAGCAGCGTATCTATGCCGCGCTTATTGCGTGCCTCAACCGGCACCATCGGCACACCCAACATACGCCCCAAAGCATCATAATCGAGCCGGGCACCGCTATGCTGAAGCTCATCAAACATATTGAGAGCCACGACCATACGCGGGTTTATATCAATCAATTCGGTAGTCAGATAGAGATTGCGCTCCAG
Organism: Alistipes sp.; assembly: GCA_017437045.1. Lineage (GTDB taxonomy): Bacteria > Bacteroidota > Bacteroidia > Bacteroidales > Rikenellaceae > Alistipes. Next base: position 72,020 of record JAFSBY010000006.1, on the reverse strand, counting down.
ATTCGATGCCACCACCGCATTGATCACCACGTCGGGGGTCTCGCGCACCAGGTGCTCGCGCACATATCGCTCTTCGGGCGTATAGGCCGACAAGGCATAGGTTCCGGGCAGGTCGGTTACCTCGAAGCGATAGCCCCGATAGTGGCGCACACCACACTTGGCACCGACCGTCACACCGCTGTAATTACCCACATGCTCATGGCCGCCCGAGATGGCATTAAAAAGCGAGGTTTTACCGCTGTTCGGATTGCCCACCAGCGCCACGCTGATCGTGCGAGTGCTGCGTGCCACCACCTCATCGAGCGAGCCGACCGGAGCCTCCTCGGCAAAATAGCTTTGTTGCTCCTCGAGCTGCCGTGCCGCCTCTTCGTCGCTCATCACAACAACCATATCGGCCTCGCTACGACGCAACGAGACCTCATAATCCATAATCCGATACTCGATCGGATCCTTGAGCGGAGCATTCAATACCACCTCAACGCGTTGGCCGCGAATAAATCCCATCTCGACAATACGACGACGGAATCCGCCATGGCCTGTCACCTTCAGGATGGTGGCCGATGATCCGGTTTTGAGTTCAGAGAGACGCATAAGTGGGCTTTGTCGAAATTAAATTTCGGCAAAGATACCCATTTTTTAGCAGATTTACTATCGCAACAAGTAGGTATTTTCATTCGCCGTAGCCTGCCAGCCGCCACCGAGAGCTTTGCAGAGCAAGACATAATTGATATACTGCTGAGTAACAAGGTTTACCAACTGCATTTGTGCTCCATAGAGCGTACGTTCGGCATCAATGACATCGAGATAATCGACCATGCCGTTGCGATACAGCGCGTGGGCCATCGTCACTATTTCGCGGTAGGAGTCCACCAACCGCGCATAACGATCCTCCTCTTCCCGATTGGCCACGATGCGCGTCAAGGCCTGTTCGACATCCGAGAAGGCTGCCAAAATGGTCTGCTCGTATTGATAGGCGGCTTGGTTGTATTGCTCAACCGCAGCCCGCTCCTTCGCCCGCAAAGCCCCGGCTTGGAAGATCGGTTGCACGATCGTTCCGGCTGCCGACCAGATGGCCGGATTATGTTCCGTCAGCCCCTTCAGGGTCGAGGCTCCAATACCCGCAGAGGCGGTCAGCCGAATCGACGGAAAACGACTGCTTCGCGCCACACCGACCTCAGCGGCTGCCTGTTGCAGCGTGTGGTAAGCCTGCATAATATCGGGACGGCGTTGCAGTAGTTCGGAAGGCACACCCGCCGAAAGCTCCTCGGGCTGCCGATCCGTGAGCAATTCACCACCAACACCACGAGGCCCATACTCCTGCGGCACATCGCCCAACAGCACATTGAGCGAGAGGAGCGTGCGCTCGATCGCATTGCGGTAATTCGGGATATCGGCTTCGGCCGTATAGACTAAACTGTAGGCCTGCTCCCGATCGATACCGCTCGACATACCGTAGCGATACATCGAGTCGATCAGTGCCGCTGACTCCCGTCGCAGATGTGCTGTGCGGGTAGCAATCGCTAGGTCACGCTCATATTGCAGCAACGTGAAATAATTGGTCGCCACCTCGGCTGCCAACGAGAGTGCTACACCGTGACGATTCCACTCCAAAGCGGCCACTTCGGCACGTGCCGCCACCGTACTATGGCGCAACGCCCCAAACAGGGAGATCTCCCAACTCAACGTCGGCTCGACGGCATAATCCTGCACGATACGCTGCTCGCGGTTGTAGGTCGCTTCGGCCGAGACTTCGCCACCGATCGCGGGGAGATACGCCGCTCGCGTGATGCGCAAGGCTTCGCGTGCCTGTTCGATCCGCGAGGTTGCAATCTGCAAATCGCGGTTGTTTTGCAAGGCGCGTTCCACCAGCCAATTGAGCGTCGTATCGCCAAAAAGTTCCCACCAACGTTGTGTCACTACCACCGAATCGGCAGCCACGCTATCCGCATAGCGATACCGCTCCGGCACCTCGACAACGGGCGCATTCAAACGCGGTGCACAGGCCGTCAGCGCGACCATGACTGCAGGTATTAGAGAGAGTATCCAGGTTCGTTTCATGATCTGTTGTGTTGTTGGCGACGACGCTCAAAATGGCCGAGACGCGCCACCAAATAGTAAAAAGCAGGATAGGCAAAGATACCGAGCAGGGTAGCGAAGAGCATACCACCCACCAGCGCAACACCCATCACATTGCGTGCCGTGGCATAGACCCCGCTGGCAAAGATGAGCGGCAGCACACCCAGAATAAACGAGAAGGCCGTCATCAGAATGGGGCGCAGACGCAGTCGTGCCGCCTCGATCGTCGCCTCCTCCAACGATCGTCCCTCCTCGAAGAAGAGTTTATCGGCATACTCCACCACCAAGATAGCATTTTTAGCCGTCAGGCCGATGAGCATCACCAACGAGATCTGCAGATAGATATCGTTCACAAAGAGCGGATCAATCAGGTGCGAAACACCCATAAAGAGCAACGCGCCCAACACAGCCACCGGTACACTCATCAAGATAGCCAACGGAAGCCCCCAAGATTCGTAGAGGGAGGCCAACGCCAAAAAGACAAAGAGCAAGGTGACCAGATAGACCCAGCTGCCTTTGCCGGCCGCCTCTTCCTCCTGAAACGAAACGCCACTCCAGGCGGTCGTGATGTCATCGGGAAGCACCTCATCGGCCACCGCCTCGATACGTTCCATCACCGTAGCCGAGGAGGCTCCGGCTGCAGGCGTAATGGTGAGCGAGATCGAATTGTAGAGGTTGAATTGCGAGAGATACTCCACACCGACCGTATCGACCACCTCGACCAAACTACTCATCGGCACCGACTCCCCCGAAGAGGTCGTAAGGTAGAACTGTTCGAGCGACCGAGCATCTGTCCGATAGGGTGGTGCAGCCTGTATATAACTGCGATAGAGCCGTCCGAAACGGGTGAAATTGTCGATATACGATCCTCCGAGCAGGGCCGAGAGCTCACCATACAGGCTGCGCAACGCTACGCCGGACGCCAATGCCTGCTCACGATCAATCAGCAACCGCCGCTGCGGCACTTCGGCATTGAATTGGGTGGACACGGAGGCAATCGTCGGCTCCCGGCGTAAAGCCTCCATCAGACGATCCGTCTCCGCGCTCAAATAGGCCGTGCCGCGTCCCTCCCGATCCTGCACCTCGACCGAGACACCCGACGTGATGCCCAAGCCGGGGATCGCCGGCGGAATAAAGGCGTAGCAAAGTGCCTCGGGAATGGCCACATACAACTCCTCGGTGAGTTGCTGGGCAATCTCCATAGCCGTAAGCCGCCGATCGGCATAATCGGCCAACGAGACAAAGACAACACCGCTCGAAGTCGAGGCAATACCGGCCATCAGATTCCATCCGGCAGCAAACGAGGTGTCAGCGACATCCGGCCGACGACGAATCACCTCGTCGATATGCGCCATCGCCTCACGCGTGCGTTGCAGCGAGGCAGCCTCGGGCAGTGTGACCATCACCATCACATAGCCCTGATCCTCCTCGGGCAGAAAGCCCGCAGGCAACGATCGCCAAAGTCCCGCAATAGATAGACCGACCACCGCCAAAAACAGCCCCGTACGCCCCAAATGGCGCATCAGCACCGGAGTTACGCGCGTATAGCCCTCGCTACGTTGCCGATACCACCGATTGAACCAGCCAAAGAATCCGCCCGAGGCCCCTTCACGCCGCCGAAGGAGCAGCGCACACAGAGCCGGCGAGAGCGTCAAGGCATTGATCGTCGAGATGACGACCGAGACGGCAATCGTCACGGCAAATTGCTGAAAAAGGCGGCCGGTCACACCACCCACCAACGAGACCGGAATAAAAACCGCCAAGAGAACCACGGTCGTCGCAATGATGGGCGATGCCACATGGCGCATCGCCTCGGTAGCGGCCTCCCGAGGGGTTTTACCCTGTTCGATCTGCACCTGTGCCGCCTCGACTACTACAATGGCATCATCGACCACCAGACCAATGGCCAACACCAAACCCAGCAACGAGATCACATTGATCGAGAAGCCCAGCAGCGGGAAGAGCGCGAAGGCTCCGATGAGCGAGACGGGAATGGCAATGAGCGGGATGAGCGTTGCCCGCCAATCTTGTATAAAGAGGTAGATGATCAGAATCACCAAGACCAGCGCCACGAGCAGCGTGCGGAAAATATCGACAATACCGGCCCGAATGCTGCGCGTCGTATCGACAATCGTCGTCGCCTCGACACCATCCGGAAAACGATCCTCGGCCTGCGCCATCACCGCCCGCACCGTGCGTCCGACCTCCATCGCATTGCTCCCGGGCTCTTGATAGACCACCAACAACGCAGTCGGCTGCCCCTCAAAACGAGAGCTCACGCCATAGCTTTCACTGCCCAACGTCACATCGGCCACCTCCGAGAGGCGAATCTGCTCGCCCGAAGGGGTTGTATGGACGATGATCTGCGAGAAGGCCTCGGCCGTGTTGATCTGGGGTGGCAGGGTCACCGTATAGGTATATCGCTGGCCGTCGGGAGCCGGCTCGGCACCGAACTGACCCACCGGATAGCTTCCGCTCTGCACGGCGATGGCATCCGTAACCTCCGACAAGGCGATGTTGTAATACTTCAGCACATCGGGTCGCAGCCAGATCCGCATGGCATATTCACCGGCACCCATGATCTCCACCTTGCCGACGCCATTGACCTTCAACAGCTCGTTTTGCAGGTTGATATAGGCATAATTGGAGAGAAACTCCTCGTCGTAACGTCCGTCGCTATGCAAGGCATAGACCATCAAGAAACCCGTCATGGTCTTTTGGGTCGTCACGCCCTGCTCGGTCACCGCCTCGGGGAGCTGCGCCAGAGCGGTTGCCACACGATTCTGCGTGAAGACCGCATCCATATCGGGGTCAGACCCCACCTCGAAGATCACCTGCAAGGCCATCGATCCGTCGTTGGCCGAGGTAGCCTGCATATAGAGCATCTGATCGACACCCATGATCTGCTCGGCCAACGGAGTGGCTACGGCATTATTGACCGTTTGGGCATCGGCGCCCGGGTAGGTAGCCGAAACTTCGACCACCGGCGGCGTAATGTCCGGATACTGCTCAACGGGTAGCGACGAGATCGACAACAGACCCACCGCCACGATACCGATCGCCAACGAAATGGCAAAAATCGGCCGACGAATAAAATAGTGCTCCATCCGCTTATTGGTTTTCGATTACGACCTTCATGCCGGCATGCAATTTCTGCGCGCCACTCACCACAACCCGTTCACCGGGCTCAATACCGCTTTCAACCGCCCACAACGAATCGACCGGATCGCCCAATTCAACAGCCCGATAGGCCACCGTACTGTCGGGCAAAACAACCCATACGGCATCCACACCCTGCGTCTGGCTAACCGCTTCGGCCGGCACGACCACCTGTGCACGCGCAGGTCCTATCTGGGCCTCCACACGGGCAAATTGTCCCGGTTTGAGCGACTGATCGGGATTGGGGAATTTCACCACCAGGACCAATGTTCCGGCAGCCGTCGAGATATCTTTTCGCGTATAGCCATAAAAGCCCGGAATCGGGTAGAGCCGCTGATCGCCCAACGTAAGCCGAATATCGCGCAGCAGCCCTTCGTTGTCGTAGATGGTCGGGCGGTTACCCGCCAGACGAAGATATTGCCGCATCGGAATCGCCAGATCGACCGAAAGGGTATCAATATTCGAGATCGTGGTCAGCACACTAAACTCCGTACCCGGACCGACATAATCCCCGATGTGGGCCGACGAACCGGAGGCTATGCCGTCAATCGGGGAGACAATACGCGTATAACCCACATCGAGCCGCGCATTGCGCAACCTCTGCTCGGCCGAACGCACCGCGGCATCGGCCGCCAAATGCTGGGCTGTATATTGATCCAGTTCGGCACGACTGATCGCATTCATGGCTGCCAAGGGAACGGCTCGGTCGTAATTATTGCGGGCTTCGACCGCCTCGGCACGTGCCGATTGGAGTTGTGCCTCGGCCGCCAACATCGTATTGGCATACTGCGACCGATCAATCGTATAGAGCACGGCTCCCTGCTTGACAGGCAGGCCGTTTTCAAACTCTTTGGAGACCAAAAAGCCATTGATGCGCGGCTGGATCACCGCATCGAAATTACTCTGCAAATAGCCGATAAACTGCATACGATAGGGGATTGAATCCACCACTGCATAGGCCGTTTTTACACCAATCGGCATCGTATTCACCGGGCTGCGATGACGGCATCCGGTCATCACCAAAAGGAGCAGCACTCCCCAAATAGGCACTCTCATAGTGTTTGATTTTTTTGGCTACGGCGGTCAAAAAATATACCGTGCAGGGTGCATCCTACGATTTCTTCCATTTTTTCGCTGTTTTTTTCCACAAAAAGTTGCATTGCCGCCTATTTTTACTATATCTTTGTATATGAGACGTACGTTAAAGAGGCTGTTTCGCTCCACATTTGGCCTGCTCGGCTTGCTCACCTGCACGGCCTGCACGGCACCTGCCGACCAATCGCGCTGCGCGGTGCGGGAGTTGGAGCTGCAAGAGGGCGATCTGTTGTTTCGGCGAGGTTCGGGCCTCCTGGGACGTACGGTCAGCGCGCTCGATCAGGAGGGACGATACTCCCATGTCGGGATTGTCGTACAGACCTCGCAAGGGTGGTGCGTCGTGCATGCCGTACCGGCCGAGCACGATTTTGAAGGCGATTTTGATCGGGTGAAGTGTGAACCGATTGCGCAGTTCTGGGATGCACGTCGGGCCTCACACGGTGCGCAATACCGCTACGAAGGGTTGGGGGAGTGTCGGCATGCGATTGCCCGCCACGCCTGTTATTGGGCCGAGCAGGCCGTACCGTTCGACCATCAGTATGATCTGGCTGACAGTTCGCAACTCTATTGTACCGAGCTGATCGAGCGGCTCTACGCGGCACAGGGCATCAGCTTGAGCGAAGGACGACGTACCCACTTTCAGTTTCCCAGCATGTGTGGCGACTATATTTTACCATCGGACATTACGAAAAACAATTTATTAACACCTATTTACTCATTCTAAAAACCAAACTAACATGAAAAAGCTACTGACTATTTTCAGCATCGGCCTGGCTTTGATGTTGAGCAGCTGCTCGAGCAGCAACACCCCGAGTGCTCGTGCACAAGAGATCTATGATTTGCTGGCCGAGGGCGACTACGCAGCCGCATTCGAGTGCTTCGATCTGGACGACGAAGATCCGGAGACCAAAGAGGCCTATATGGCCATGATGACCGAGAAGGTAGCTCCCGCCATCGAGAAGAAGGGCGGCATCAGCAAGGCCGAGGTGGCCAGCGAGGAGCTCGACGAGGACGGCCAGGGGGCAACAGTCTATATGAATATCACCTACGGCAATGGCTCGGTCGAGGAGGATTCGATCGACATGGTGCTGGACGACGAGGGACAATGGAAAGCCGAATTGGCCAAATAAAACAGCCTTCATTTTAGCCATTTTGAGCCACAAAAAGCGCTCAACCGATCTTGAACTATCAAAAAAACGAAAAAAATTGCTCCAAGGGTGTTGATTATTAGAATAATTTCCTATCTTTGTAGCGATAACAACCCTTAAAATTTTACAACAATGAAAGAACTGGTTGAAAAGATCAACGCACAGTATGAGGTGTTTGCTGTAAATGCAGCAGCTCAGGTAGAGAAGGGCAACAAGGCTGCCGGTACGCGTGCTCGCAAGGCTGCTCTGGAGCTGTCGAAGCTGATGAAGGAGTTCCGCAAGGAGTCTGTAGAGGCTGCGAAATAATTCGGACCTTCTCGAGAGAATAAAGGCTGACCTAAATTGAGGGTTAGCCTTTATTATTTTTTTCGGGATGTAAGATGTTTGATTACGTTTGTTAAAAACCAATATTGAGATGGAAGCAGCCAAGGTTTATCCGGTCGGCGACTACTACAACGAGGGTGTGCGCGAGGGTGTGGTTTTTGAGATCAGCGAAGATGGTCTGCATAGTCACAAAATGATATATTCATAACAATCTTGTCTTTTTTTCGTTATCTTTGAGGCGAAAAATCAATACAGATCTATATGTGTGGAATTGTAGGATATATCGGCTCAAAAGAGGCTATTCCCGTCTTACTGAAGGGATTGCACCGCCTCGAATATCGCGGATATGACAGTGCCGGCGTGGCACTCATCAACGAGCAGGGCAACCTGAATCTCTATAAATGCAAAGGTAAAGTCTCCGATTTGGAGCATTTTCTCGACGGAAAAGATGCCACGGGTACGATCGGCATCGCCCATACCCGCTGGGCAACACACGGCATCCCGAACGATGCCAATGCTCACCCGCATTTTAGCACCTCCGGCCAGATTGCACTGATCCACAATGGCATTATCGAGAATTATCGGTTGCTCAAAGAGGCACTGATCGAACACGGGTACACCTTCCGCAGTTCGACCGATAGCGAGGTGTTAGTCAATCTGATCGAATTTATTCGCACCAGCAACAACTGCACCCTGATCGAGGCCGTACAACAAGCCCTCAAGCAGGTGGTTGGAGCTTATGCCATCGCCATCATCGAGCGCAACAACCCCGACTGCATCATCGCAGCACGCCAAAGCAGCCCGATGGTGATCGGTATCGGTGGCGAAGGGGAGTTTTTCCTCTCCTCGGATGCCGCCTCGATCATCGAATATACCGAGGATTTTGTCTATGTCGGGGATGGCGAGATCGCCATTATCGATCGCCATGCACCGCTGCGCATTGTCAATCACGACAACCACGAAGGGCGCATCGACATCCGCAAATTGCAACTCTCGATCGCACAACTCGAGAAGGGCGGCTATCCGCACTTCATGCTGAAGGAGATCTTCGAGCAGCCCAAAACGCTGATCGATTGTATTCGTGGCCGTATCCATCCCGAGAACTTCGAGGTCAAACTATCGGGCGTGATCGACCATCGGGAACGTTTCCTCGCAGCACGACGCATCATCTTTGTCGCTTGTGGCACGTCGTGGCACGCCTCGCTCATTGGTGAGCACCTGATCGAGTCGTTGTGTCGCATTCCGGTCGAGGTGGAGTATGCTTCGGAGTTTCGTTATCGAAATCCCATCATCACGCCCGACGACATCGTCATTGCCGTCTCCCAATCGGGTGAAACGGCCGATACGCTGGCGGCCGTCGAATTGGCACGTAAAGCCGGAGCCTTCGTATTCGGTATCTGCAATGTCGTCGGCTCGTCGATTGCCCGCGCGACAGACTCGGGAGCCTACATCCACGTCGGGCCCGAGATTGGTGTTGCCTCGACCAAAGCCTTCACCGGCCAGGTGACCGTCATGACGATGTTGGCACTGGCCATCGGCCGCGAGAAGGGGGTACTCGACCCATCGCTCTACTACACCTTGAGTCAAGGTCTCCTGGCCCTGCCCGAGCAACTCGAACAGCTGCTCCAAGAGGTCGCACCCCGCGTCGAGGAGTTGGCCAAGATCTTCACCTACGCCCACAACTTCATCTACATGGGGCGCGGTGTAAATTACCCGACAGCCCTCGAAGGGGCTCTGAAGCTCAAGGAGATCTCCTATATTCACGCCGAGGGATATCCGGCTGCCGAGATGAAACATGGGCCGATTGCGCTCATCGATGCCGAGATGCCCACCGTAGTCATTGCCACCCCCGACCACACCTACGAAAAGACGGCCAGCAACATCGAGGAGATCAAAGCGCGTGGCGGTAAGATCGTGGCCGTAGTTGCGCAAGGTGATACGTTGGTGAGCCACTCGGCCGATTATGTCATCGAGGTGCCGCAAGTGAACGAATTTCTCATGCCGATTGTAGCCTCGTTGCCCCTGCAATTATTGGCCTATCACATTGCCGTCAATAAAGGGCGCAATGTCGATCAGCCGCGCAACTTAGCCAAATCGGTAACGGTCGAATAAGTAGGGTAGCCCCCAACAAAAAAAGCGGATGAGGTGCATTACTCGCCACACTCATCCGCTTTTGTTTTGTTTGTCTGCCAGGGATCAAATCAATCGACCACTACTCCATAACGGGCAAATATCTTCCAATCGTGCTCCGTAAGTCCTGTTTCCGAGAAGGGGACAGCCTCGTTGTGGTCGTTCAAATAGCGACGTACTCGCTGCCGATCAAAAGCCGGATTGACTAACGAGACCGTATCGTTGCAGAAACGCCCCTCAACGGAGGCTATATCGGCAATCGTGTGGTACATCGAATGGGTCGTGGCCGGTGCATCGACCAACGTGGCAGCCGTTGCAACCTTCTCGGGCCATGCAGCGCGATAACGCTCCGAGAACCAAGCAAACGAGGCGACATAGAGCTGATAGGCCGTTGTTGTGGGCGAAGCATGCAGGAAACGACCACGTTCATCATCGTAGAGGTCCTCTCCATGATCCGAGCAATACAGCAAGGCTGTGGTACAATCGGTGAGCGATCGCAGATATTCGACCGTCGCGGTCAGCACACGGTCCGTGTAGCGAATCGAGTTATCATAGGCGTTACGCAGCTCTTCGGCATGGTCGGCACGGATAGCCACATCATCATCGGGCAGGAAGACGGCCTCCGAACGCGGGTAACGTTGATGGTAACTGAAGTGCGATCCGTAGCAGTGTAAGATGACGAATAGCTTCTCGGATTGGCTTCCGGCCACCACCTGCTTCAGCTGATCGAGCAACTGCATATCGTGGCGCGGATCCTCCAAATAGCAGACATGTTCGGCATCTTGCGACAGGTTGTCGATCATCGCCCCCTGTGGGGATTGGTTCGAGATAAACCACGTCTCAAACCCTGCCTCCCGAAAGAGAGCCGGCAGACCCTTACGCCGGTACAGCGCCTCGTGTTCGTGGGTTGCCACAGATGAGAGGAACAGCGGGACACTCTTATGGGTCGTATTGCTCTGGGTCAGCACATTGCGATAGATGATCAGATCCTCGATCTGCATCAACCCGGGGGTCGTCTCGCGTTCATAGCCATAGAGTTGCCAATTCATGGCCCGTGCAGCCTCTCCGATGACATAGACATAGAGTTCCCGCCCTTCGACCGAGGCCGAGCGTTGTGCATCGAAGCGAAAATCGGCCGTCACCTCCTCAAAATGGTAGGTCTTGCGCAACTCCGAGCCGCAGAGATACATATTATAGACGACATTGAGCGGGAAGATCTCATCGCGGATTACATGCTTGTCATCGCTGACCCGATAGGCCGGAATCAGCAGCATCGCACCAATCACAAAGAGCACACCACCCACCAGGGCAATCATGCGCCGCGAGCGGGGTGGCAGGCAATGCCGATGGCCAATCTCACGCCATGCCAACCACAACATCGGCAGATACATCACCGCCACCAACAGCACGGCAGGGTAGATATTGCCCAGCAACTCGGTAGCCTCGCCCGGATTGGTCGTCAGGACATTGGTAAACATATCCGTGGCAATGATCGAGTTGCCAAACAGATAGAGCAAAACGATCTGGAAAGCGGCAAAAAAGATAAAGGGGAAGCCGAGCCAAATCATCACGCCCGAGCGGCGTAAAGCCACACTCCACATCAAATAGAAGCCGAGGGGCATCAATACCAACGCCTCGGTGGTCCATACAGAATAGTGCTCGGTGTAGGCCAGGACGATATTCGGCACCAGAATCGAGGCGACAAAATAGAGCGCCAAGAAGAGTGAAAATCGGCGATAAACCGGACGTCTGCGATCGGAATCGGTATAATAAAGCGTCTCTTTCATGCCTGCCGGTACTTAAAAGGCCTCGTTGATCGAGAGTAGGAATCCACTCGTATCGCGACCAAAACCATAATCAAAACGTACATTCACCCGTTTTTTGAGCTCCCAGCGCAAGCCAAGACCATAATTCGGGAGCGTCTCATCGAGCCGCATGTGGCTAATCTCCGAGAAGACATTGCCGGCTCCGACCCACGCCACGCCACCGATGCGTCGCCAAATATGCTGACGCAGTTCGACCTGCATGGTCAGCAGGTTGTTGTCCGTATAGCGACCCGTATAATAACCGCGCATACGCTCACCGTCGCCCATACGAGCCAACATCGACCACGGAGTGCCCTGCGAGTTAAACTCGCCATACAGATCATAGGCCAACAGGGCATCTTTCCACACCCGATGGTAAGCATTGGCGCGTATCAACGTGCGCCACAACGATTTATCACAACTTCCCAAACCCTTGGCGTAGAACAGCTCCTGCAAGCTGAAATAGAGGCCCTTCGACGGATTGGGGATAAAATCGCGCGTATCATACTCGAGCACTAAACCCAAACCCGTAGCCGTATAGTGGCGTTTCTGATGGCCAATGTAGGCCAACGCCACCTCATCCATCTTATCGCCGTTCGTATGGTCAAAGTCCAGCACTACACCGGCATACGACCCATAGAGAAAACGATGCAGATAACGAGCTCGGAAGCTGTAACGTTGTTCGAGAATTTCGGTCTCGGTATGGTGGCGACCGGCCTCGTAACCAATACCCCAAATGTCGCGGGGCGACGAGGAGAAGGCTAAATCATAGTCGAGTTTATGGCGGCTGTTGCGGAAGATCGTATTACCCGTGATTCCGATCGTGAAATAGCCCGAAATCGAGACGCTGCCATAGAGCGTCACATCCGAAGGCGGGGTAATCGAATCGGTGCGATCCAACCGATAAAGTCCGGCCGCCAAGACACCCAACCCAAGCGAGGTGGTCTTCGAGTAGCTCGGTCCTCCGGCAAAGGTGATGTCGATCTTCTTCTCATAGGAGCGATCGACGGTCGATTCGCCAAAATAGTTTACGACACGCTGCAGGAAATTGGGGCGACGAGCCATCGTGTCGGCAGGAATCGGCGCAAGCGGTGTATAGGTATAACGCAACGTGTCTTGCCCATACAACACCTCTTCTTGTGCCATTCCACTCCCCACACAGCCCAGGAGCCACACCAATGTCAGCAGGGTGCGATACATCGACCTTTATTTATATTGCTCAATAACTTTGTAGAACTCCTCCTTATCCTGCTCGCTGAGCTCACCTTTGCGCAAAAAGACCAACTCGCCTTTGTTCGAGACAAAGATCAGCACAAATTGATTGTTGCAATCGCCCAATCCCCACTTGGTAGCCAACGTGCGATCCTCATCGGCCAGCACCAAAGCTCCGTTCTTCTCGGTACGCTTTTTGGCCAACGAACGGACGAGTGCATTCGGCAGGAAGGTATCCTTCAGGTTAAGCACACCAAATGCCTCGATATTAGGACTTTCAGCACGATGATTCTCCTCCAATTCATAGGTAAACGCCTCATTTTGCTTATGGCGATCCGGATCTACGTAAAAGATCAGCAGGTGCTTTTTGCCAAACTCGGGGACAGGAACCATCTCGCCACTCAAGGCCTTCAGTTGCACCTCTGCCAATTGCTGTGCCATGGCCTCTACACCAAAGAGCACCGACATAGCCAAAAACAGCCATTTGGAAAACTTCTTCATGATATGATACTTAATTGATCGTATAACGGGGCAAAGATAAGGCTTTTTCTTCAGATTTAGCCACGCTCAATGCCCCGGAACTCTCCTTTTTGGAAAGAAAAATCGCATAAAAAGACGCAACCTAATCGGCCGACTCTCCGTCAGCGGTCATATCTGCCAACAGACAAGCACAGGCCTCCTCGAGCAGATCGAGCACCAGGAAGAAGCCTTCGCGCCCCTCGTAGTAGGGATCGGGGACATAGGTATAGTGTGTCTGACCGAAGAATTCGCGCATCCGATAGATCTTACGACCCGCCTCGCGTGAGGGAGCCAAACGATGCACGGCCTCGTAATTATAGTCGTCCATCACCACAATGCGATCAAATCGCTCGAAGTCCTCCATCCGAATCTGGCGCGAACGGTGAATCAGGAAATAGCCACGCGAAGCAGCCGCTGTACGCATCCGCGGATCGGCCAACTCACCGGCATGACCGCCATAGGTTCCGGCCGAATCAATCGTAAACTGCTCCTGCAAACCGGCCCGCACCACCTGCTGGCGAAAGATCTCCTCGGCAGCAGGAGATCGGCAGATGTTTCCGAGGCAGACAAAAAGTACGCGTTGTTTCATCCTCTACTAAAAATCCAGGCCGAAGCTGATACTATAGGTATTATCCAACGGGGAGTCCTTCTCGGTGAAGAGGTAGGCGAAATCGACGCGGATATGCAGCAACCGCAGACCAGCACCCACCGAGGCGTAGCTCGGGTAGTAATACTTCAACTCACCATAGTGATATCCGGCGCGCAACTGAATGAGTTGCATGAGATTATACTCCACGCCAAACGCGGCCTCGAAACCACGTACTGCATCGGGCGTGAAATGGTAACCCACCTCGGCCGAAAGGCTCACCTCATGGACATCCGAAAAGAAACTGTCGATCGACCCGCCCAGCGAGGCTTCGATCGGCAGATCGTACTCTGTATCATCGATATACCCGCCCAAATTGGCCACTTTGGCACCCAGGCGCAACATGGAGTGATCGCCCCAAAAACGCACCGGACGCGACCACATCATGCTCAAATCCACAGCCAGAGCATCGGCATTCTCATCCGCACGTTCCAGACGTGCATAACGACCCGTAATACCCACCGAGAGCTTGCTCAACGAATAGTCACCACTCAGCTGACGGGCATAACCCACATCGAGGGCCGAGTCATTGTTGCCCGATCCGCGCAGATATTGTCGCCAACCGACCGACACAGCATTGCGGGGATTGAATCGCCAAAAGCCCGACACGGCATAATAGTCGAAGTCGCTCTGTCCGTAGTAGGAGGTCGATAATTTGGCCGGAGCCATTGTCTGAATGGTTGCGGCCGTATTGCCATAGAGCGGATGCGACCCACTGATCGAGGTCAATTGCGTTCCACCCATCGCCAATGCTTGCGGATCTAACGTCGGGAACGAAAGTTCAGGCGAGCCATTTTGTGCCTGCACGCCACCCATAGCCATTAAGGCTACCCATAAAATCAAAAAGCGTTTCATAACGACAAAGATACAACATTACCCCTAAAAACGGCAATAAAAACCGGCAAAAAATGGCACAAAACGACACGATTACACCTCATTTCAAGAACAATCGCCTCATCACCGATGCCATTGTGCACTCTTTGTCAATAAAAAAGCGGGGGCGGCAGTTTCTGTTTTGCAAAATTCACGCTATCTTTGAATCGTGCATTTTTGCTCATTTTTCAGCCATCCAAGCGGACTGCAAGCATTGAGCAACACGATGCCGCCACACAACGGACAAATATTCAAAAAACATAAAAAAACAACAAAGACTATGAAAAAAGATGCAATGGTATTCGATCTGATCGAGCGCGAGCGCAACCGTCAGATGCACGGTATCGAGTTGATCGCTTCGGAGAATTTTGTCAGCGAGCAGGTGATGGCCGCCATGGGGTCGGTGCTGACCAACAAATATGCCGAGGGTTATCCCGCAGCCCGCTATTACGGAGGATGCGAAGTGGTCGATGAGGTCGAGAAATTGGCCATCGAGCGCATTTGCAAATTATACGATGCCGAGTATGCCAACGTGCAGCCTCACTCGGGTGCACAGGCCAACATGGCTGTATTCTTTGCTGTCATGCAGCCCGGCGACACCTTCATGGGCCTCGATCTGGCGCACGGTGGTCACCTCTCGCACGGCTCGTTAGTAAACTTCTCGGGTAAATATTTCAAGGCCGTGGGGTATCAGCTCAACGAGCAGACCGGTACGATTGACTACGACGCCATGGAGCAGAAGGCGCTGGAGTGCAAACCGAAACTCATCGTGGGTGGCGCATCGGCCTACTCGCGCGAGTGGGACTACAAGCGCATGCGCGAGATTGCCGACAAGGTAGGTGCCCTGCTGATGATCGACATGGCCCACACGGCCGGTCTGATCGCTGCCGGCCTGCTGGAGAACCCCGTGAAGTATGCTCACATCGTCACCTCGACCACCCACAAGACCCTGCGCGGTCCGCGTGGTGGTATCATCCTGATGGGCAAGGATTTCGACAATCCGTGGGGCTTGACTACTCCGAAGGGTATCGTCAAGAAGATGTCGGCTATCTTAAATTCGGCCGTCTTCCCCGGTATCCAGGGCGGTCCGCTCGAGCACGTCATTGCCGCCAAGGCTGTCGCCTTCGGTGAGGCTCTGGAGCCGAGCTACAAGGAGTACCAAACACAGGTGCAGAAGAATGCCAAGGCAATGGCCGAGGCCTTCGTAAAGCGCGGTTACAAGATCGTCTCGGGCGGCACGGACAACCACCTGATGCTGGTCGATCTGCGCACGAAGTTCCCCGAGCTGACCGGTAAGTTAGCCGAGAAGTGCCTCGTGGCTGCCGACATCACGACGAATAAAAATATGGTACCATTCGATTCGCGTTCGGCGTTCCAGACCTCGGGTCTGCGCTTCGGTACGCCGGCCATTACGACCCGCGGTCTGAAGGAGGAGCAGATGGACTACATCGTCGAGCTGATCGACCGCGTGCTGCATGACCCCGAGAACGAGGCCAACATCGCGGCTGTACGCAGCGACGTAAACAAGCTGATGGAGAATTACCCGCTCTTCGCCTGGTAATCAGCCATGACCGCCAACGAATTTCGCGAAGCTCTCGACTTCCTGCGTGAACTGGCCGCCAACAACCACAAAGCGTGGATGGACGAAAACCGCACACGCTACAAGTTGCACCGAGGTCGCTTCGAGCAGTGGGTCGAGGAGTTGGTCGATCGCATCTCGACATTCGACCCCTCGGTGAGCGGACTGACAGCCAAGCAGTGTACCTACCGCATGAATCGAGATATCCGATTCTCGGCCGACAAGTCGCCCTACAAGACCCACTTCAGCGCATTCATTGCGCCGCGAGGTAAAAATTCGGGGCTGGCCGGCTACTACGTACACATCGAGCCGGTGGTGGAGGGTAGTTCGATGATCGGTCACTCGATTCTGGCCGCCGGGCAGGTCTGCATTCCACCCGCCATCTTGCGCAGCATCCGCGAGGAGATCATCGACCACGGCGAGGAGATGTTGCAGCACATCGCCCAGACACGCGGTTTCAGCATCGACACCGAGCAGAAGCTCAAGCGTGTGCCGCTCGGATTTGCAAGCGGAACTCCCTACGATGAGTTGCTCAAACTCAAAGACCACTGCCTCTCGCTCGACCTGACCGAAGAGGAGGTGACGGCCGACGATTTCACCGAGCAGATCTTGGAGCGATTCCGATCGACCAAGCCCTACCTCGATCAGCTCAACCGAGCCATCCAATACGGCTATGAGGAGTATATGTAAAACAAAGAGCGGCGACCCGATGTAAAAACGGATCGCCGCTCTTGTTTCTCGGAAGGGAGTGCCTATTCCGCAAAATACTTATAGAAATAGGGGATCGTCTCAATACCCTTGTAGAACTGATGCAGCCCAAAACTCTCGTTGGGTGAGTGGATTGCATCCTCCGAAAGGCCAAAGCCGATCAAGATCGACTTAATACCCAAGATCGACTCAAAGCCGCTGATGATCGGGATCGAGCCGCCCGAATAGAAGGGTAGGGGCTTCTTGCCAAAGGTCTTCTCCACCGCCTTCTCGGCAGCCTTATAGGCCGGCAGATCGGTTGGCGAGACATAGGGCTGACCACCATGCAGCGACTTCACCACCACCTTCACACTCTTCGGTGCGATCGCCTTAAAGTGCTTCTCAAAGAGTTTGGCAATCTCCTTATGATCCTGATCCGGCACCAGACGCATCGAGATCTTGGCCGAGGCTTTCGACGGAATGACCGTCTTGGTACCCTCACCAATATAACCACCCCAAATGCCATTCACATCGAGCGACGGACGCACACCCGTGCGCTCCAACGTCGTATAACCGGCCTCACCCTCAACGGCTCCAATCTCCAACGCCTTCTTATATTTACGCAGGCAGAAGGGGGCTTTATTGAAGGCCTTGCGCTCGGCGGGAGTCAATTCGCGCACCTTATCGTAAAATCCGGGGATAGTCACGCGCCCCTCCTCGTCCACCAACTGATTGATCAGCCGGGCGAGCACATTGGCCGGATTGGCCACCGCGCCACCAAACAGACCCGAGTGCAGATCCTTATTCGGGCCCGTCACCTCGACCTCCATATAGGCCAAACCGCGCAGGCCACACGTAATCGAAGGCTGATCCATCGACAACATCGAGGTGTCCGAAACCAAAATCACATCGGCCTTCAACAATTTTTTGTTTTTGGCACAGAAGCCGTAGAGGCTGGGCGAGCCGATCTCCTCTTCGCCTTCGAGCATGAATTTTACATTACAGGGCAACGAATCGGTAGCACACATCGCCTCAAAGGCCTTTGCGTGCATGTAGAGCTGACCCTTATCGTCGTCAGCACCACGACCCCAGATGCGACCATCCTGCACAACCGGCTCAAAAGGCTCGGTGCGCCACTCCTCACGCGGATCGACCGGCATGACATCATAGTGGCCATAGACCAGCACCGTTTTAGCCTTCGGATCAACGATCTTCTCGGCATAGACCACCGGATTGCCCTCCGTCGGCATCACCTCGGCACGATCGGCGCCCGCCTTGACAAGTGCGGCAGCCAGCCACTCGGCCGTGCGTTGCATGTCGGGTTTATGAGCCGCTACGGCACTGATCGACGGAATGCGCAGCAGGTCGAACAACTCGTCCAAAAAGCGCTCTTTGTTAGCTTGAATATACTCCTGAACTTTTTGCATATTTTTGAAGTTTTATAGGTTGCAAATTTGTTGAATCTCATCCATAAATCGGGCCGCCAACGCATCCGCCTCGGCCTGCGAATGGGCCTCGGTATAGACGCGAATAATCGGCTCGGTATTCGATTTGCGCAGGTGAACCCACGAGTCGGCAAAGTCGATCTTTACGCCGTCAATATCTGTCACATTCTCACCTGCATAACGGCCTTTAACCTCGACCAATACTTTATCCACGTCGATGGCCGGCGTCAAGGCAATTTTATTCTTCGAGGCGAAGTATGCCGGAAGCTCTCCGCGCAGCTGCGTCATCGTCTTACCCAGACCGGCAAACCAAGTCAGGAAAAGTGCCACACCGACCAACGCATCGCGGCCATAATGCAGCTCGGGATAGATCACGCCGCCATTGCCTTCGCCGCCAATCACAGCACCCACCTGCTTCATCTTCTCCACCACATTGACCTCACCTACAGCAGCTGCCGCATAGGAGCCTCCAGCCGCTTCGGTCACATCGCGCAGCGCACGCGACGAGGAGAGGTTCGAGACGGTATTGCCGCCACCGTTGCGTTCCAAAATATATTTGGCGACAGCCACCAGCGTGTATTCCTCACCAAACATCACGCCGTTCTCCATCATAAAGGCCAGACGATCGACATCAGGATCGACCACCACGCCCAAATCGGCCTTTTCGCGGACCACCGCCTCGGCAATTTCGGTCAGATGCTCGGCCAGCGGCTCGGGGTTGTGAGCAAACTCGCCCGTAGGCTCGCAGTTGAGCTCCACGACCTCGCAGCCCAACTCACGCAACAGGCGCGGAATCACTACACCGCCCACAGAATTGACCGCATCGACCACCACGCGGAAACGACGCGCACGCACCGCCTCGACATCGACAGCCGGCAGTGCCAGCACGCGCGCGATGTGCTCATCGTTATAATCCGACTGCTCGATCAGCCCGCCAATCGCATCAATCGCAGGGTAGTGATAATCAACCTCTTCAGCCATAGCCAGCACACGTTTTCCTTCGGCATCGGAGAGGAACTCGCCCGCAGCATTCAGCAGCTTGAGGGCATTCCACTGACGCGGATTGTGCGACGCGGTGATGATGATACCGCCATCGGCCTGCTTCGTGATCACGGCCATCTCCGTACCGGGCGTGGTACAAAGTCCGACGTCGATCACATCTACACCCGTGGCCAGCAACGTACCGATCACCAAATTGGCGACCAACTCACCCGACAGACGGGCATCACGGCCCACCACAATCCGCATGCGACGATCCGGATTGCGCTCGGCCATCAACCGAGCATAAGCCGTCGTAAATTTCACAACATCAATCGGGGTCAGGTTCTCGCCCTGCACTCCGCCAATCGTACCGCGGATACCCGATATGGATTTAATCAAGGTCATATTTGGAATACTATTTGTTAAAACACCTATATAATATGATTTTTTTCGATCATTTGTTTTGTTATTCGATGTAAAATTATTACTTTTATACCAAATTTGAAAATAAAAAACCATAAAATATGAGAACTATTCCCCCTTCCGAACTGATTATCAACGATGACGGATCGATTTTTCATCTTCATCTGCTTCCCGAGCAGCTGGCCGACATCGTTATTTTAGTGGGTGACCCCGGTCGTGTAGCCCTCGTAGCCGACCACTTCGACGAAGTCGAATGTCGCGTACAGAATCGCGAGTTCAACACCGTCACGGGTAGCTACAAGGGGAAGCGTATGACGGTGCTTTCGACCGGCATCGGCATCGGCAACATCGACATCTCGGTCACGGAGCTGGATGCTCTGGCTAATGTCGATTTCGCCACCCGTCAGGAGAAGGCCGTAAAACGACAGCTTACGCTGGTTCGTTTGGGTACTTCGGGGGCCATTCAACCCGACATCAAGGTGGGTGAGTTCGTCTTCTCGCGTACCTCGATCGGCTTTGATGGTCTGCTGAATTACTACGCCGGCCGCAACGAGGTGTGTGACCTGGCGATCGAGAAGGCCTTTGTCGAGCATACGGGATGGAACCCGCAGTTGCCGGCTCCCTATTTCATCGACGCCGATAAAGAGCTGTTCGAGCTCTTCAAAGAGACCACACGCGAGGGTATCACCATCGCCGCTCCGGGATTCTACGCGCCGCAAGGCCGCTGGGTACGCCTGCAGCCGCAGGATCCGCACCTGAACGAGAAGATCGAGTCGTTCAACTTTGAGGGGCGTCGCATCACCAACTTCGAGATGGAGGGATCGGCTTTGGCCGGTTTGGCGGCACTGATGGGCCACCGTGCCACAACCATCTGCACGATCATCGCCCAGCGCATCGCCCTGGATGCCTGCACCGACTACAAGCCCTTCGTGCGTCAAATGATCCGCATGGCACTCGATAAGCTCGCCACCTTATAGCGTAAAGAAAAAAACGCAGAAAATAAACAGAAAAAGAATTAGTTACGAACAATAAAACAAGCAAACAATGAAATTTACAGTATCAAGTTCAGCCCTGCTTTCCCTGCTGGCAACGACCGGCAAGGTGATCAGCAACAAAAACACGCTTCCCATCCTCGACTTCTTCCTCATGGAGCTGAAAGGCTCCGAGCTGAAGGTCACCGCATCGGATCTGGAGACCACGCTGGTGGGTCAATTGACGGTCGATAATGTGGAGAGCGAGGGTACGATTGCTGCTCCGGTAAAGCAGATGCTCGATTCGCTCAAGGAGTTCCCCGAGTTGCCGCTGACGATCGAGGTGAACGATAAGAATTGGGAGATCACGATCAGCTGGAAGAGCGGTTCGCTCTCGATTCCGGGCGCATCGGCTGTCAGCTATCCCGCCGTGCCGGAGTTGCAGGCCGAGAAGAAGGAGCTCACGCTGGGTGTCGATCTGCTGGTGAACGGCATCAACAAGACGATCTTCGCCACGGCCGACGACGAGTTGCGTCCGGTGATGAATGGTGTCTACCTGAACCTGCAGCCCGCATCGCTGACCTTTGTCGGCACGGATGCCCACAAACTGGTGAAGTATGAGGCCGAGTGCGAGAATGAGGTAAGCGCCTCGTTCATCCTGCCCAAGAAGCCGGCCAACCTGCTCAAGACGGTGCTGCTGAAGGAGGAGGATGACATTCGCGTGTCGTTTGACTCGAAGAATGCCCGTTTCGAGCTGAAGAACCACACGTTGGTGTGCCGTCTGATCGAGGGTACCTATCCGAACTACAACGCCGTCATTCCGGCTGCCAACCCCAACAAGCTGTTGGTAGACCGCATCGAGCTGGTCAATGGTATCAAGCGTGTAGCCGTCTGCTCGAACCCGACGACCAACCTGATCCGCATGGATATCGCCGACAACAAGATCACGCTCACGGCCCAGGATATCGACTTCTCGATGTCGGCCAACGAGACCATCTCGGCAAGCTACGACGGTCAGCCCATCTCGATCGGCTTCAAATCGACCTTCTTGGTAGAGATCCTCTCGAATGTCGATACCCCCACGGTATTGATCGAGTTGGCCGATTCGACCCGCGCCGGTGTCTTTAAGCCCGTCTATGACGACAAGCAGACCAGCGCGACGCTCATGTTGCTCATGCCGATGATGATCAACGCATAAGAGGGATCGAGCCGGATACTATGAAACTAAATTTGAAAAGACCCATCGTCTTCTTCGACCTCGAAACCACGGGTGTCGATACGGCCAAAGATCGCATCGTCGAGATCTCGATGATCAAGATCATGCCCGACGGCGAGGAGATCGTTAAGACCCGCCGTCTGAACCCCGAGATGCCCATTCCGGCTGAAGCTACGGCCGTGCATGGCATCACCGACGAGGATGTGAAAGATGAGCCGACCTTTACGCAAATTGCCAAGTCGCTGGCCCAATTTATTCAGGGCTGCGACTTTGGCGGTTTCAACTCCAATCGGTTTGATCTGCCCGTCCTGGTCGAGGAGTTCCTGCGTGCAGGGGTAGATGTCGATCTGAAGCGTCGTCGCTTTATCGACGTACAGAACATCTTCCACAAGATGGAGCAGCGTACGTTGGTGGCCGCCTACAAATTCTACTGCGACAAGAATCTCGAAGATGCCCACTCGGCCGAGGCCGATACACGTGCCACTTACGAGGTGCTGAAGGCGCAGATCGAGCGTTATGGCGATCTTCAAAACGATGTCGATTTTCTGGCCGACTTCTCTTCGCGCGGAGAGACGGCTGACTATGCCGGACGGATCCTCTACAACGAGAAGGGCGAAGAGGTCTTTGGTTTTGGCAAATACAAAGGTCGCTCGGTGGCGGATGTCTTCCGCACAGAACCGAGCTACTACGATTGGATGATGAATGGTGATTTCCCGCTCTACACGAAGAAGGTGATCACCGAGATTCGTCTGCGCGACAAGAAATAGCGAAACAACAAAGCATGAAACGTATCTGCACAGCTCTGCTACTGGTGCTGTGGGTGGGGATGGCGTGGGCTATCGAACGCTCCACGAACATCGTCTTCATCAATGGCACAAAATATTACATCCATGCCGTACAAGCCGGTGAGACGCTCTATGCGTTGGCTAAAGCCTATGGTGTCAGCGAGGAGGCCATCACGGCCAGCAACGCATCCGCTCGCGAGGGGTTGAAGGCTGGTGAGCGCATCAAAATTCCTCTTATCGAGACGGAAAAAACACAAGCGGACAGCCGCTCGGAGCGCAAATTGAAGAAGACCTTCTCGACCCACTTTGTCGCCAAGGGAGAGACGCTCTATTCGATTGCCCGTCGTTATGAAATCTCGGTGCAGACGGTCTTGGAGGATAACCCCGATCTGGATCCTACACGTCTGAAACTGGGGGAGCGTATCTTGATTCGCAAAAAGGCAATTGGCAAAAGCGATGCAGCCGAGACCCAAGAGCAGATCGAGGAGTACAATGCCCAACTCAACAGCGTAGCGCCGCAGGGAGAGCAGTACTACGTGGTGCAGAAGGGCGACACGTTCTATTCGCTTTCGCGCCGTAACGGCATCACCGAGCAGGAGTTGAGCGAGCTGAACGACGGCCTGCAGCCCCACGAATTGAAGGCCGGAGCAATCATCAAATTGCGTGCCGAGGCCACAACGCCCAACGAGGGCACACCCCAGTCGGCTGATAGGCTTTCGGAGGGACGCGTCGAGCCGGAAAAGCCGCGCCATGTCGAGATCGACTTCCGCGCCCACTGCGATTGCGACCCGTTGCAGGTAGCGCTGTTGCTGCCCATGGGTACGCCCGAGCGACCGAACGACAACTATGTAGAGTTCTATCGCGGATTTTTGATGGGACTGGACAGCGTACGCACGCGCTATGGTCATTCGGTCGAGCTGAATCTCTACAACACGCGTCGTGACACAGCCCGCATCCGCGAGATTGTAGCCGACGAAGCCTTCCGCTGCGCACAACTGATCGTAGGCCCTGTCTATGAGGAGGAGCTGGGCGAGGTGGTGCGCTTTGCCGAGCAGAAGCAGGTGCCTGTAGTCTCGCCGCTGGCACAGCTGCCCCACATCAAGAGTGACGTACTCTTCGAGATGGCTCCCGATCCGAAGGAGAAGTATCGCAAAGCCGAGAGCCTGGTCGATTCGGTGCAGCGCATCACGTTGATCTACACGGAGAATACGGACAAGCATTTCGAGTCCGAGATTTTGGAACTGCTGCGAGATCGCCCCTACGAGAAGCACACCTACAAATATGTGCACCCCTCGGTCAAATTCCCAGAGGATGAGCCGCATCCCAGCGATCTTTCGCCCATCATGACCAACGACGAGAGTAACCTGTTCATTATCATGGCTGACAATGAGCTGGATGTCGATCGCATCCTGGCCGCATTGGCCTCGGCAGAAACGAACCTTCGTGCCCGCTCGTTGGCCAAGCCGCACTATGTGGTGTTGGGTAATTCGCGTTGGAATCGCTACACGAATATCGACCGTACGATCTTCTTCCGCAACCGCGTGATCTTCTTCTCGACCTACCACGCCAAGCGCAACCAGGAGGTTGTCGAGCGTTTCGATCAGGCGCATATCAGAGCCTTCGGCAGCCTGCCGACGCTCTACACCTACCGCGGTTACGATGCGGCCATGATCTTTGTCAATGCCATGTACAACGACATCGCTTACGACCTCGAAGATCGCCGCTACGAGCCGCTCGGCACCTTCTATCGCTTCAAGCAGGAGAAGCCGACCGAGAACCACCGCAACCGTAACTGGATGCGCGTCAATTACAACAGCAACTTTACGATCACCGTCGAATAAACGAGCCATGGCTGCCATACCCAACGGAATACCCGAAAAGACCATCGAACGCCTGAGCGAATATCGCCGCACGCTGCATGCCTGTCGTGCGCAGGGGATCACCCATATCTTTTCGCACGTGCTGGCCGGCATTCACGGCATCACCGCTGTGCAGGTCCGCCGCGATTTGATGCTGATCGGCTTCTCGAGCGATACGAAAAAGGGGTATGATGTAGCGGTTCTGATCGACTACATCAGTGCCATCCTCGATAGTGCTGACCCGATGAACATCGCCGTGTTGGGCATGGGTCACCTCGGGCAGGCCATCACCAAATACTTCAACGGCAAGGGGTTAAAGCTCAAGATCACAGCTGCCTTTGATGTCGATCCGTCCAAGGTGGGCACTACGATCGACGGGATTCCCTGCTACCACATGGAGCATTTTGAGCAGATGGCCGAAGAGTTGGACCTCTCGATGGTAGTCGTCTCGTCACCGACGAGCGTCGCTCCACAGTTGGTCCTCCCGATTATCAACGCCGGCATCAAGGGGGTCTTAAACTTCACCTCCACGCCGCTTACCTTCCCGCAGGGTATCGTGGTCGAGAACTACGACATCACGACCTTGCTCGAAAAGGTGGCCTACTTTGTCAAAGAGGGGGACTCGAATGGCTAACGCGCTGCATATCATACACGATCTGAATGAGCCACTCCTGCAACGTCCCTCGGTCGTTACGGTCGGCTCGTTTGACGGCGTACATCGCGGCCATCAGGCGCTACTGACCCGTCTGCGGGTGATTGCCGAGCAGGAGGCCTTGCAACGCGTTGTGGTCACCTTTGAGCCGCATCCTCGGTTGGTCTTGGCTCCCGAGGCCGATTTTCAGCTCCTCACCCCGACCGACGAGAAGGCTGCTTGGTTGGCCCATTATGGGGTAGAGGTGCTGGTAGTCTTGCCCTTCGACCGTGCATTTGCCGCGTTGTCGGGCGAGCAATTTGCCACCACGATCTTGCGCGACCGACTGCATGCCCGCGTCTTGGTAGCCGGTTACAACCACCGTTTCGGCCACGATCGGATGGCGGCTGAGCAACTCCAAATCGAGGGCTTGCGGGTGGAGCGTGTGGAGCGCACCGAGGTAGAGGGGTTGCATGTCAGCTCCAGCGAGATTCGCCGCGCCATTGCAGCCAACGAGATACATTTAGCCGAAAAACTATTGGGACATCCCATTCAACAAATCGAAAACCGATGATAACATTTGACACCACGATGCGGGTATGGTACTGCGATACCGACCAGATGGGCATCGTTCATCACTCCAACTATATCCGTTATTATGAGGCGGCCCGCAGCGATTTCATGCGGTCGATGGGCCTTTCGTATGCTGATGTCGAGGCACGAGGCATCATGATGCCGATCCTCGAGGTGCAATCCAAATACCGCCGGCCAGCTCTCTACGATGAGGTGCTCACCGTGCGCGTTCGGCTCGACGAGCTGCCTGCAGCCCGCATCACCTTTCATTATGAGATCTATAATGCCGAGGGGGCGATCCTCAACACGGGCATGACGCAGTTGGGCTTTATGAGCTCCACAACCCGCCGTCCCTGCCGCTGTCCGGAGTGGTTTTTGGAGCTGCTGCGCAGCCGATGGGAGGAGTAGCAACCAAATGGAGGTAAATACCAAAGAGAGTATTCCCTTTTTGGGAATACTCTCTTTGGTATTATTAAGATAACTTGTACCTATATAGTTCCTGTAATTAGATTATAAATTCTATGAATTGGAGCTCACTCAAGCAGAAACAACTATTCTGCTTTTTTTCAATCTCACAATCTCTTCAGTGAGTTCTTGGTTTTTGATTTCTAATTCTCGAAGACGTTTTGCCAACTTATATGTATCAAAACTTTCATATTCGCCCAGTTCCTTTAGGAATTTTACAACACTACTAATAGGAAGATTTAGATCATCCCAATTTTTCAAATCGTAAACATACAGATTTCCTGTTTTCTGATCTTTGAATTCGATACGAAGATAAAAGTTATTGTATGTTCCTGTTGTATAAAACTTAATCACTTCATAACGCCCAACAGAAAAACTTGATATTTCTTGCCGTTCATTGATAATATCATATTCTACATGATCTCCATAATGATATCTCTCCTTATAAGTTTTAATAATTAAGCACCATGCTTGATTCCTGTGCAGTTTATCCCAGGCATTGCTTTGCGTATAATTATAATTAGGATAAATTGCATAATAGACAACATTCTCAATTTTCATAGTCTAAAAATCAAAGTAAACAATTCCAATAGAAAGATCTGCCTTATACATAAACATCTGCTCTATTTCATCCCCATAGGATCGACAAGACATTACGCTTGATGAGCAACTATTCCAGCCATTTCCAAAAGCATTTCGCGTATAATACGATGTCACCAACGCGGTTGTGGAACTGGCCCCACTTAACGGATAGAAAGTAGTCGTAGTAGTAACAACAATAGGAATCTTTATCCAGCTTCCATCATTAGAGATCTTATATGCAATAACCCGATGACGATCTGTTGACTCCTGGACCTGCTCTCCTCGATAATAAGGAGTATAGGTAATAGGGGCGTCAATTTGAGGTGGTTGATAAGTTGAACCAGCTCGGTTTGAATTGGGGTATACAGGAGTATACTGAATATTAAACTGAGCATTTGCAATGTTGTACAAACAAGCAAAAACCGCCAAAAGAAGAAGCTTTTTCATAGTAACTAAATGTTAATATCAGCCTTTCAACCCAAAAGACAGTTAGTTGTAAAAAAAGAAAGCGCAGGGTTGATAGCTTATTTTGTAGAGAGGCTCTGGTAATGCCCTGCGATAAAACAAGCAACAACCTCGCGCCTATATCCTGACGGATACGACGTGAGATGCGGTCGCCTATTCTCATCGCATTGAAATTTACCAGATTTCTCTACGAGAATAAACTTACGCTTCCGTAAATTTTATGTCAATTACAAAAGTAAGCAACTATTTCGAAAAACACAACATATAAGTACATTTTTTTTTCGATCATAACAATTTACAAAACAACACGATCTTGATCGAAGAGGTCAAGATCGTGTTGTTTCAAAAATTGAGTCTTAATCAATAATCCAAAGCTGTTTACTTCTCAATCAGCGAGATAGAACGCTGAATAAAATCGGTCAGGTTCTTGCCCTTTAAGAGGCCGTTCGAGAGCAATGCCAGGTCGATGATCTGCTTCACGAGTTTGTTCTCCGTGCCGATCTCCTTCAGTCGCTCGTCTCGCTCGTCTCGCAGCGTAACAACCTTCTGCGAAAGTTCCTCGCGCATCGTCTTCTCCTCGGCCGTGAGTTCCTCCTCCTTCTTGCCCTTGATCACCTCCTCGAAGCGCGCCTCCTCCTGCGTGGCGGCATCAATCTTCTTGGTGATCGACTTCAGCTTATCACCGTAGCTCTTCTCCACCTCTCCCAAGATATTGATCACGATGGGGTGGTTACCATTCACGGCAATCGTGAAGTTGTCGGGCATCTGACCATAGAATTGGCTCATGCCGCCACCACTCGTTGCCGCCATCTCCTTCATGCGACGCATAAACTCGTTCTGCGTAATCACCACCGGTGCATCGTCGGCCGACATGGCCTCGAACGAGATGTGGTAGTTGATCTTCTCGTCCTGCGGCATCTGGCTCTCAAAGACGGGCGAAAGCAGCTCCTGCTGGGCCGAGGTTAAGGTCATCTTGAGCTGCTCCTCCTTGCGGATCAGCTTCTCGATCACATCGCTATCGACACGCACGAAACGCGTATGCTCGTTCTTCTGCTCATACCAATGGATGTAGTGGCTGTCGAGCTGACCATTCATCTCGAGCACCTCGTAGCCCTTCGCTTTGGCAGCCTCGATAAAGCTATATTTTGCCACCACGTCATCGACATAGAGCAGCACCAAATCCTTATTCTTGTCGGTCTGGTTCTCCTTGACCAGCTCCGTAAACTCTTTGGGAGTGAAGTATTTGCCATCGACGCTCTTCCACAGCATCAGATCAGCAGCCTTCTCGGCAAACTTCTCGTCGGTCAGAATACCATATTGGATAAAGACCTTCAGATCGTCCCACTTCTGCTCGTAATCGGCACGCAGGGTCGTAAAGAGCTCATGCAGGCGGTCGGCCACCTTGCGCGTGATGTAGCTCGAGATCTTTTTCACGTTCGGGTCGCTTTGCAGATAGCTGCGCGAGACGTTGAGCGGAATATCGGGCGAGTCGATCACACCATGCAGCAGGGTCAGATACTCGGGAACGATGCCCTCAACCTGGTCGGTGACATAGACCTGGTTGCAATAGAGCTGGATGCGATCCTTGCGGATATCGAAATTGTTCGAGATCTTCGGGAAGTAGAGTATACCGGTCAGGTGGAACGGGTAGTCGATATTGAGGTGGATCGAGAAGAGCGGCTCATCGCTCATGGGGTAGAGCTCGCTGTAAAACTCCTTATACTGCGCCTCGGTGATATCACTCGGCATCTTGGTCCACAACGGCTCGATATTGTTGATCACATTGTCCCGCTCCGTATCGACATACTTGCCATCTTTCCACTCCTTGACCTTGCCAAAGACAATGGCTACGGGCAGGAAACGGCAATACTTCTTCAACAGGGCCTCGACCTTCTCGCTCTGGGCATACTCCTTCATCTCCTCCGAGAGGTGCAGCACGATCGTCGTGCCACGCTCGCGGCTGTCGTCGGTCAGCTCCTCCATCTCAAACTCGGGGTTGCCCGTACAGCTCCAATGAACCGTCTTAGCCCCCTCCTGCCACGAACGCGTAAAGATCTCCACGCGGTCCGAGACCATAAACGACGAGTAGAAGCCCAAACCAAAGTGGCCGATGATGGCCTGATCCTGGTACTTGGCCATAAACTCCTCAGCACCCGAGAAGGCGATCTGGTTGATGTAACGATCGACCTCCTCGGCCGTCATACCGATACCGTGATCCTTGATAAAGAGCAGTCGCTGGTCGGGATCGACCGCCACCTCGACCTTCAGGTCGCCCAGCTCACCCTTGAACTCGCCCTTCGACGAGAGGGTTTTGATCTTCTGTGTAGCATCTACGGCATTCGAGATCAACTCACGCAGAAAGATCTCGTGGTCCGAATAGAGGAATTTCTTGATAACGGGGAAGATATTCTCTGTAGTTACCCCAATTTTTCCGTTTTTCATGTTTGTATAGCGTTTTTTGTTGTTTTCTGTTTTCTCCTCTCTACAACAAACGCTATGCCAGCCCCTTCAGCGAGGCATTCCGAGGCATTTTTCTGCCAATTTGTCAGTGAACGGCTGACAAAACCGACGATACACACTCCTCGCCGTCCGGAGCTGCCGCGGGTCTAACAACAAGAGGCTGCCCACTTGCGGGGGCAGCCTCTCCATTGCAGCACGATAGGCGGATTGCTACTTGGCGTAGAGCTTATAGACCGCCGTCCACTTCTCACCCGGAGCGATGGCAGCAAAGCCTACGGCCTCACGATTGGCCGCATTGGGCGCATTGGTCACCCACGACTGCGGCTCGGGGCAGCAATAGGGCTCCTTGCCTCCGTTGTTCCAGATGGTCCAATAGATCGTCTTCTCATCCACCTCATAGAAGGCACGCACGCCCGTCTTTAGGTTTTCAACCACGGCACCGCGATAGAGCTTACCATCGACCTCGATCTCTTGCAGCGTGAAGCCGGCCTCGATCGGCTCGCAATCGGTCACCTGAAGGCCCTCGCCACGCAACTTGGCATACTGCTCATTGAGCGGCAGACGCTTGCCCGTAGGCAGGTTACGTGCGCTGAGCTCCACCTGCTCGCCAACGGCTACACGCATGCGATAATCGGCCGCCTCACCACCGGCAAAGGGGATCATCATCGGGGTATGGAAGCCCACACCCACGGGCATCGACTGCTCGCTGCGATTCTCAAAGACAACCTCCTGCTTCAAGCCCTTCTGCGAGAGTTTATAGACCACCTTGCACTTGAATGCGTGGGGGAAATCCTTATAAATAGCGTCGTTGGCCGCATTGGCATAGTAGCGGCACTCGATCTTGACAACCTCCTCATCCTCGATCGCCTTCGAGACTACGAACGGCTCACCCTTGATGATGCCGTGGTGGTAGTTATTCTCCTTCTCGATCGTGATCGGATATTGGTACGTACGTCCCTCGAACGTATAACGACCATCCTCAATACGGTTGGGCGGGAACAGCAGCGGCAAACCGAAGATCTGCGGACGGGTCTTGAAGGTCTCCACCTCCTCGGCCGTCGGTGTACGCAAGATCTCCACACCGAGCTTCGTATTGGCCAGACGCACCAAATTAGCACCCACCGAGGGGATCAACAGGGCCGTATAATCGCCCTTCGAGAACTCGACAGCCTGCAGGCCGTTCCATTGGATAGTGCGGATCATAATAGCGGTAAATTAGAGCAGTTTTTCGATCTTCTCCCGCAACGCAGCCTCCGAGCAGGCACCCACCTGCTTATCGACCACCTGACCACCCTTCACGAAGATGATCGTCGGGATGTTGCGCACGCCATATTTCATCGTGATATCGTCGTTCTCCTCGACATCACACTTGCCGATAACGACCTTACCCTCATACTCCGCAGCCAGCTTCTCCACGATCGGAGCAATCGTGCGGCAGGGGCCACACCAGGTTGCCCAGAAGTCGATTACGACGGGCTGATCACCGGCCAGCAGGTCGGCCAAATTGTTGTTGTTGATTTCCATTGCCATAGTTGTACAGTTTTTTATTGGTTGATATTATGAAATTGTATATTCGATTTCGTTCTCTTTCAAATAGTCGGCCAATGCCTGCGTCAGCTCCACCTGATAGCGTTTCGAGAAGAGGCGCACGGCCACGTTCGTCTCGGGGTCATAGACCCGCATGCGCAGGATCGTTTTGCCCTTTGCCTCCTTCACGTGGTGGCTCAGGCCGGCCAGGAATGTGGGGGTCAGTTCCCGAATGGGAATCTGCAAGATGACCTCCTTGATCATCGTATCGCGCACCTCGTCCAGCTGCATGATCGAAAGGATCTTAAACTCGAGCTGCTCCGGCTCGCCCTCCTTCTGATAAGGACGTGGCTGCACCTTACCGCGCACCATCAGGAAATAGTTCTCAAACAGATAGGGGCGGAAATTCTCATAATCCTTACCAAAGAGCACAAACTCATGGCTCGAATTATAATCCTCCAACCTAAACTTACCGAAATTCTTGCCCGTGCGGGTCATCAGATTCTGCACCAAGACCACCTGACCGGCCACAGCAATCTCCTTACCGCGCAAGGCCTCCATATCATCCAAATCTGAGAGCTGCGTCTTACACATATTCTCCAAGATGATCTTATAGGCATCCAGCGGGTGAGCCGAGAGGTAGTGACCCATCATTTCGCGCTCCTTATTGAGCGTCTCGAGCGGGCTCCAATCCTCACACACGGGTAGGGTAGGACGTTGAATATCGGCCGTACCGCCGCCACCAAAAAGGCTCTGCTGGGCGTTGTTCTTCTCGGCCTGTACGCGCTGTCCGTAGCGAATCAGCATCTCCAAGAAGGTCGCCTGGCTGTCACGCTGATCGGGTGCCATGAATTTGCTGCGATGGAAGCCCGAGAAGGAGTCAAACGATCCGGCCATAGCCAGATTCTCCAAACACTTACGATTGACCACCGAATAATTGACGCGCTCGAAGAAGTCATAAATGTCTTTATAGAGACCATGCGCCTCGCGCTCGCCAATGATACTCTCGGCTGCCGCCTCACCGACACCCTTCACCGCCGCCAAGCCAAAACGGATATTGCCATTCTTGATGGCCGAGAAGACCTTCATCGACTCGTTCACATCCGAGCCGAGCACCTCCAATCCCATGCGCTTACACTCGTCCATGTAGATCGTCAGCTGACCTACGTTCGCCAAGTTTCGGCTCAGGACGGCTGCCATATACTCCGACGGATAGTTGGCCTTCAGATAGGCGGTCTGGAAGGCTACCCACGAATAGCACGTAGCGTGCGATTTATTGAAGGCATACTCGGCAAATTTCTCCCAGTCGCTCCAAATCTTCTTCAGCACCTTGGGGTCGTGGCCATTGGCCGAGCCGCGCTTCAAGAACTCGGGACGCAACTCATCCAGCTTCGATTTGATCTTCTTACCCATGGCCTTACGCAGCGTATCCGACTCGCCACGCGTAAAGCTGCCCAACAGACGCGAGAGCAACATGACCTGCTCCTGATAGACCGTGATGCCGTAGGTGTCTTTCAGATACTTCTCCATGATCGGAATATCATAGACAATCGGCGAACGGCCGTGTTTGCGGGCAATGAAATCGGGAATATAGTCCATCGGGCCCGGGCGATAGAGGGCATTCATGGCGATCAGATCCTCGAAGGTCGAAGGCTGCAACTCGCGCAGGTATTTTTGCATACCGGGCGACTCGAACTGGAACGTACCGACGGTGCGACCCTCGCAATAAAGCTCATAAGTTTTCTTATCCGTGATGATCGAGAAGTCGTCGATATCGACCTCCACGCCCTTCGTCTGGCGAATATTGGCCACCGCATCGCGCAAAATCGAGAGGGTCTTCAGACCCAGGAAGTCCATCTTGATTAGGCCCGTATCCTCGATCACGGCACCCTCGTATTGGGTCACCAACATCTTCTCGCCCGTCTCCTTATCTTCGGCAGTCGAAACGGGGACCCAATCGGTAATATCGTCGCGGCAAATGATCGTACCACACGCATGCACACCCGTATTGCGGACATTTCCCTCCAGGATCTTGGCATATTGGATCGTGTCGTGCATGATCGGGTCTTGCGACTCCTCGGCCTCTTTCAACTCGGGAACAATCGAAATGGCCTGACCGAGGTTCTTCACACGCTTGCCCTCGGGGGTCTTATCGGGCACCAACTTACAGAGTCGATCCGACTCCGAAAGGGGGAGCTTTTGCACGCGGGCCACATCCTTGATGGCCAATTTCGTAGCCATCGTACCGTAGGTGATGATGTGTGCCACCTTCTCCTTGCCATATTTATCGGTCACCCAATTCAACACGCGACCACGACCATCGTCATCGAAATCGACGTCGATATCGGGCAACGAGATACGATCGGGATTCAGGAATCGCTCAAACAGCAGGTCGTAACGGATCGGGTCGATCTGCGTAATACCCAGGCAGTAGGCCACAGCCGAGCCGGCAGCCGAGCCACGTCCCGGGCCGACCGAGACATCCAACTCCTCGCGCGCGGCACGGATAAAGTCCTGCACGATAAGGAAGTAGCCCGGAAAACCCATCGTCTTCATGATGTGCAACTCGAAACGCAGACGCTCGACCACCTCGTCCGACAGAGGATCGCCATAACGCTGCTTGGCGCCCTTCATGGTCAGGTGAGCCAGATAGTCGGCCTCGAATTTGATGCGGTAGAGCTTATCGTAACCGCCCAACTTTTCGATCTTCTTGCGCCCCTCTTCATCGCTCATGACCACCTTGCCATTCTCATCGCGCGTAAACTCCTCGAAGAGTTCCTGTTCGCTGATGCGGGCTCGATACTCCTCCTCGGTACCGAAATCGGCCGGAATGGCAAAGTTCGGCATGATAGGGGCGTGGTCAATCGAGTAGGTCTGCACCTTATCGCAGATCTCCAGCGTATTGGCCATCGCCTCCGGGTCGGTCGCCCCAAAGATGGCCTCCATCTCGGCCGTTGTCTTCATCCACTCCTGCTTGGAGTAGAGCATACGTTTCGGGTCGTCCAGATCCTTACCTGTCGAGAGGCAGATCAGGCGGTCGTGTGCCTCGGCATGCTCCTCATCGACAAAGTGGACATCGTTCGTACAAATCGTCTTGACCTGGAACTTCTCGGCCAATTGGCGCAAAGCCTCATTGACCTTGAGCTGCATGCCGTAGGCTTCATGGTTAGCACGTTCGACCGTCGCTTTGTGCAGCTGCAACTCCAGGTAGTAATCCTCTCCAAAGATCTGCTTATACCAGCTCACGGCCTCCTCGGCACGTTCCATATCCTCCTCCAGAATACGACGCGGAATCTCGCCACCCAAGCAGGCCGAACAGCAGATCAACCCCTCATGGTAGCGTTCCAACTCGTGACGGTCCGTACGCGGACGCATATAATAGCCATCCGTCCACGCCTTGGAGACGATCTTGACCAGGTTTTTATAGCCCGTCAGGTTCTTCGCCAGCAAGATCAAGTGCCAACCACCCATATCCTCCTTATGGCCCTTGTCGCGCAGCGTCAGATCACCACGACGCGCCACATAGACCTCGCAACCGATAATGGGCTTAAAATCGGGTACCGCCTCCAATTTGGCGATCTTCTCACACGCCACTGCCGGATCGAACGAGAACTCCTGCTCCATGGCTACCACATCGTCAATATGGCTCTTGGCCTTCGTATAGGCCTCCGCCTCCTCGGGCAGGGCCTCGTCGTGCTTGACTTTGACCTCCAACGGAGCAATCGCCTCCTTGCGGGCAGCCAGATAGACCTTCAGATCGTCGTGCTCGGCGCGCAGTTTCACCAACCCGTCGTAGAGTCGTTTCATCGTCTTCAGCTTGTCGTGCTTCTTGCCGTTCTGCTTCTTGACATAGTTGAAGAACTCCTTGACACCGAACATGTTGCCATGGTCGGTCAAGGCAATGCCCGGTTGTCCGTCGGCCATCGCTTTATCGACCAGGCGGGTAATAGACGCCTGACCATCGAGGATCGAATATTGCGAGTGAACATGCAGATGGACAAATCGGGACATACGGGTTTTCAATCTATAGGTTTATACAGGTCAAAGATACATTTTTTTCGGCAAATAAAAGGGGAATGATTGTTGTATTTTTTCAACAAAATGCTTAACTTTATAGAGCCGAAACGTTTCGGCCCTTAAACTCATGACGATATGCAGACAACGACCTTTGTAACGATCGCCGAGTACTGCTCACTCGCCGAGGCCGAAGTGGCCAAAACACGCTTGCAGGATGCCGAAATCTGGGTGGATATCCGCAACGAGTACATGTCATCGCTCAATGTAATGGGTGGCGCAGCAACCTTAGTCGTCCGCGCTGAAGACGAAGCGCGCGCCCGCCGCGAGCTTGGGCTGTAGTATGAAAAACCAAGGGGCTATCCAACATCGCGTTGGATAAGCCCCTTTAGGTTGTAAGGCGTATCGTCTTATTCATTCCAAATGGCCCATCCGGCAGCCGCCTGCCCCAAGAACATCCGCTCGCCATTCATCGTGCGGGCACCGCGCTGTTGCCCATAATCCAAGAATTGGGTTACCGGAGGATTATAGACCAAATCGAGCAGATGGTGCTCCGGCGTAAGGTAGGCATAGGGTAGACGCGGGGCCTCCTCAACCTTCGGGAATGTACCCACCGGCGTGGCATTGATGATCAGCTTCGATGCGGCGACTACCTCCGCAGGCAGGTTGTCGTAGGTGTAGTGACCACGCGCCTCATCGCGCGAAATGAGCACATAGGGGATCTCCCGCTCCATGAGAGCATACTGCACCGCTTGCGACGCGCCACCCGTACCCAGCACCAGAGCATGGTCAATCACACGATCCTCCAACAGCTCGTTCAACGCCACGCGCAGACCTATAATATCGGTATTGTGGCCCACCAGCCGACCATCGGCATGACGACGCACGCAATTCACCGCGCCGATACGGGCTGCCTCGGGTGCCAAATCATCCAAATAGCGCATCACCTGTTGCTTGTAGGGAATCGTCACATTGAAGCCCACCAAATCGGGCAGACGCTCCAACAAATCGGGCAACGCCTCGATCGAAGGCAGTTCATACTGCTCAAATTGACAATCCAACTGCTCCTGCTCAAATTTAGCCGTAAAGTGGCGAGCCGAGGCCGAATGGAGGAGCGGACGACCGATAATACCGAAACGACGCATAGTAGTAGAATAACTTATAGGTTAAAAATAGTAGCCAATCAAGACGAAGGACCCAATCAGCAAAATGGTAAACAGAATAGCCAGCAGGTTAAAATATTTGTCAATGAAGCCTTTGATCGGTGCACCATATCGCCAAATGAGCCAACCGATCAGGAAGAAGCGCAGGCCGCGCGAAATGACCGAGGCGATGATAAACATCGGGATATTGGTGCCAAACAGACCACCCGTAATCGTAAAGAGTTTGTAGGGTAGTGGCGTAAAGCCGGCGGTAAAGACAATCCAGAAATTATACTGCTCATAGAGTGCCTGCACACGCTCGAAGGCCTCCATCGAGAAGACATGTTCATAGAACCAGTTGGCCAACGCCGTATATTCGCCGGCATCATTCTGCCAAAGGTAGAAACCAATGGCATAACCGGCCAATGCACCGATAACCGATCCCAACGTGCAGATCGCCGCAAAACGAAAGGATCGTTTCGTAGCCCCCAGACAGAGGGCTATCAGTAGCACATCGGGCGGAATCGGAAAGAAGCTCGATTCGGCAAAGGCGAAGCAAAAGAGTGCCGTAGCGCCCCACTGCGACTCGCTCCACGAGAGCATCCAATTATAGAGTCGTCTGAAAATCTTCATTCTACGTATTGCTTATTTGCGTTTTTGCACCTCCTCAACGGCACGTTGCAAGGCCGGCACGTGCGGATTCATGATGCGATAGAAGCCCTCCACTCCAAACAGACGTTGCGCCACAAAGGCCTTCATCTGCCGACGAATCACCGGCTCGGACTCGGCCATCTGCTCCGCATGGCGCGCAATGCCACGCGCCTCACCGCGCTGTTGCAGCTGCTCGAGCCACTCGGCCGGCACCTCAAACGTCGTCCGGAATTGCTCCACATCGGGATAGGCAGCCTCTATGGCGGCACGTTCACGATCCAGCTGCTCGGCCACCGTTTCGTGGACCACGCCCTGACGCACCAACTGCATGTAGTAGGGGGTCAGACCCACCGTATCGGCCTCTACGATCACATCGGGACGAATACCGCCACCGCCATAGACCACACGGCCCTCCTTCAGCGTACGATAGGTCGGAGCATCGCTCGCCAACGAATCGGCATAACCTGTCAGATGATTCAGGTAGTATTCGCGCCGTTTGCCCTGCTCATAGGGGCGTTGAATCACACGACCCGAGGGGGTATGATAGCGCGCCACAGTGATGCGTACGGCCGAGCCGTCGCCCAATGGTATCTGTCGCTGCACCAATCCCTTACCAAAGCTCGTGCGCCCCACAATCGTCGCCCGATCCCAATCCTGCAAGGCTCCGGCCACGATCTCCGAAGCCGAGGCCGAAACCTCGTCGATGACCACCACCACCTTACTTTTGAGCGATTCGCCATTGACCGACGCCGAATAGGCGGTCGGAGGCACGGCACGACCCTCGGTCGAGACAATCAGCGAACCACGCGGCAGGAAGAACGAGGCCATCTCGATCGCCTGATCCATCAAACCGCCACCATTGCCACGCAAATCAAGAATCAGACGCTCCGGTTTGTGCAACTTCTGCCAAGCCTCACGAAATTCGGTCATGGTGGTGCGTCCGAAACGGTTCACCTTGATATAGCCCACCTTGCGGTCGATCATATAGGCCGCGTCGATCGTATTGAGCGGAATGCGGTCACGCTCGATCAGAAAATGGAGCAGTTCGCGTTCGCCCCGACGCACGACGTCGATAGCGACCTTCGAGCCTTGCTTACCGCGCAAGTATTTCGGCACCTCGTTTTGGCGCATACCGACCGCCGAGAGGGTATCAATCCGCACAATGCGGTCGTTGGGCATGACACCTACCCGCTCGGCAGGGCCTCCGGCAATCGTATTGACCACCGTAACCGAGTCGTGCATGATCGAAAACTCGATACCGATACCGCTGAAAGAGCCGTCAAACTCGGCCTCCACCTGGCGCATATCCTCGGCCGAAATGTAGGCCGAATGGGGATCCAGTCGATCCATCATACCCACGATTGCTCCCTCGACGAGCGCATCCATATCGGTCGTATCGACATAGAATCGATCCAAATAGCGATAGGTGCGCACAAATTTCTGCAACTTAATGAATGCCAACGCGTTCTCCTGCGCACTGACAGGTAACAACGTAACACCACAGAGGAGCAATGCGAGTAATCTGATCCACATAAATCGGAGAAAAATGCTTTACTACTTCAAAAATGTCGCCAACTCGGCAAATGGCACGCGCTGCTGCTCACCACTCACCATATTTTTCACGGTTGCCGCCTGCTCGGCCAACTCCTCCGAGCCGATGATGACCACATAGGGGATGCCGCGACGGTTGGCATACTCCATCTGCTTCTTCATCTTGGCCGCCTCGGGATAGATCTCCGCAGCAATGCCTGCGCTACGCAACCCGCGCAACAGACCAAGCGAAGCCGCCTGCTCGGCAGCACCCAGATTCATGAAGATCACCTGCGTCGAGCAGTTCAGCTCGGCCGGGAAGAGGTCCAAGCCGCTCATCACGTCGTAGATACGATCCGCGCCAAACGAGATACCGACACCCGAGAGATTCTTCAGGCCAAAGATACCCGTCAGATCGTCGTAACGGCCACCTCCCGAGATCGAGCCAATGGCATAATCCAACGCCTTCACCTCGAAGATAGCACCCGTATAGTAGTTCAAGCCACGCGCCAACGAGAGATCCAACTCCACCGGCAGATCTACACCCAGAGCCACCACATGGCCAAAGACCTCGGCCATCTCATCGACACCCTTCAGACCTGTCTCGGAAGCTGCAAGAATTGATCGCAACGTGTTGATCTTCTCGTCGTTCGTGCCGCTCAGCTCAAGAATCGGTTGCAGTTTCTCG
The DNA here is from genome assembly GCA_017437045.1 of Alistipes sp. Lineage (GTDB taxonomy): Bacteria > Bacteroidota > Bacteroidia > Bacteroidales > Rikenellaceae > Alistipes. Next base: position 32,359 of record JAFSBY010000006.1, on the reverse strand, counting down.
ATCGCCTCATCCTCCAAGCCACGCTCACGCAACTCGGCCTTCACGTTGTCCAAACCGATCTTGTCCAATTTGTCGATGGCCACCGTGATATCCATCATCTTATCGGCATGGCCGATCACCTCGGCAATACCGTAGAGGATCTTGCGGTTATTCATCTTCAAGACAACGCGAATACCCAACGCCTTAAAGACGCGCTCGACGATCTCGACCAACTCGACCTCGCACAAGAGCGACTTCGAGCCGATCACATCGACATCGCACTGGTAGAACTCACGATAACGACCCTTCTGCGGACGATCGGCGCGCCATACGGGCTGCACCTGATAACGCTTGAAGGGGAATTGCAGTTCGTTCTGATGCTGCACGACATAGCGAGCGAAGGGGACAGTCAAGTCGTAACGCAGACCCTTCTCGCAGATCTTCGAGGCGTTTCGCACCTCCTCATCCGAGAGGTTTGCGGCATAATCGCCCGAATTGAGGATCTTGAAGAGCAGTTTATCGCCCTCATCGCCATATTTACCCAGCAGGGTAGAGAGGTTCTCCATCGAAGGGGTCTCGAGCGGCGCAAAGCCGTAAAGACGAAAGACCGACTTGATGGTATCAAAAATATAGTTACGACGCATCATCTCCTGCGGCGAGAAGTCGCGCGTACCCTTTGGAATGGATGGTTTTTGTGCCATAAATAATTTGTTTACTCTACCAACTTCTTATACTTTACACGTTTAGGCGTCATATCCTCGCCCTGGGCCTTCTTCCAAGCCTCATACTCCGAGTAGCTGCCCTCGTAATAGACCACGCGCGAATCGCCCTCGAACGAGAGGATGTGCGTAGCAATACGATCCAAGAACCAACGGTCGTGCGAGATCACCACGGCGCAACCTGCGAAGTGCTCCAGACCCTCCTCCAAGGCGCGCAGCGTATTCACGTCGATATCGTTGGTCGGCTCGTCCAGCAGCAGCACATTGCCCTCCTCCTTGAGCGCAAGGGCCAGGTGGAGACGGTTACGCTCACCGCCCGAGAGCATGCCACACTTCTTCTCCTGGTCAGCACCCGAGAAGTTAAAACGACCGACATAAGCGCGGGCATTGACCTGACGGTTACCCAGCGTGATGAGATCCGTACCACCCGAAATCACCTCATAAACCGTCTTTTCGGGGTCGATCGACTTATGCTGCTGATCGACATAGGCCAACTTCACCGTAGGACCTACACGGAACGAACCGCTCGTAGGCTCATCCAACCCCATAATCATGCGGAATAGGGTAGTCTTACCCGTACCATTGGCACCAATCACACCCACAATACCTGCGGGCGGCAACGAGAAGTTCAGCCCCTCGTAGAGAATCCGATCGCCGAAGGCCTTCGTTACGTCATGTGCCTCGATGACAATGTCACCCAGACGCGGGCCATTGGGAATGAAGATCTCCAGACGTTCCTCCTTCTGCTTCGTATCCTCGTTCATCATCTTATCATAGGCCGACAGACGCGCCTTCGACTTGGCATGACGACCGGCAGGCGACATACGCACCCACTCCAACTCGCGCTCCAACGTTTTACGACGCTTCGACTCCTGCTTCTCCTCCATAGCCATACGAGCCGTCTTCTGCTCTAGCCAGCCCGAGTAATTACCCTTCCAGGGGATACCCTCGCCACGATCCAGCTCCAGAATCCAACCGGCCACATTATCCAGGAAGTAGCGGTCGTGCGTCACGGCGATCACCGTACCCTTATACTGTTGCAGGTGCTGCTCTAACCAGTCGATCGACTCGGCATCGAGGTGGTTGGTCGGCTCGTCCAGCAGCAGCACATCGGGCTGTTGCAACAATAGGCGGCAGAGTGCCACTCGACGACGCTCGCCACCCGAGAGCACCTTCACCGACTGATCGCCATCGGGACAGCGCAGGGCATCCATCGCGCGATCCAGCACTTGATCCAGCTCCCAGCCGTTCACCTGGTCGATCTTCTCATACAGCTCGCCCTGACGCTCGATCAGACGATTCATCTCGTCGTCCGACATCGGCTCGCAGAGCTTCATGTTGATCTCCTCATACTCCTTCATCAGTGCTACCGTAGCGGCACAGCCCTCTTCGACCACCTCGCGGACGGTCTTATTGTCATCGAGCTGCGGCTCCTGCTCCAGATAGCCCACCGAGTAACCGGGCGAGAAGACCACCTCGCCGTCGAAATTCTTATCCAATCCGGCGATGATCTTCATCAGGGTCGATTTACCCGATCCGTTCATACCCACGATACCGATCTTGGCACCATAGAAGAACGAGAGGTAGATGTTGTTCAATACTTTTTTCTGGTTGGTGAAGGTCTTCGATACGCCCACCATCGAAAAGATGATTTTTTCGTCTGCCATATATGCTTATTTTTTATGTATTTCCTTTAAGGAGCAAAGATACACAAATAAATTCAAAATCGAGAATGCTACATTCAAAATTATCAGCATAACAGACTTATTGCAGCGTCTTGTGGATTTGACGAATTTATGTTACCTTTGTAAATACGTAACCCCCAAAAAAACCACAACCATGAAATTTGTACAAACCTTACTGATCTGGGTGCTCCTGCTCTCATCGGGCATTTGTTATGCACAACAAACCGAAACCGACAGCACAACAGAGTTTGTGTACCCCCTTTGGCCGAAATGTAAAAACAAAGAACAATCACACAAGAAACTCCGCGCTTGGTTTGCTAAAGAGTATGTAAAACAACTCGAACTCTACTACAAACAAAATAAGGAGATCTACGAGCAGCAGCAGGACAATTTCACAGACTGCAAGGTGCACATGCTAATCACAGAAACCGGGAAAATGGAGCTTATAGAAACGACACCCCAAGAGCTTTGCTCCGTACAGCAACTTATCCTGCAAAACACCATCAACGAAGCACCCACATGGATTCCGGGTACCAAAAACGGTAAAGCGATAAGCGTTAAGTACACCATGCCGATGAAACATAGTGCCGCTTTTCACATCAAGCCACCTCAACCCACTTACAGCCAGCCGGATCACATGAGATTCCCTTCCCGGTCACACACACAACAACCCAGCCGCGGCCATCGCATCCAATAGTCATCCACATTTCAAATTCATCGCTTACACCATGAAACGCATCCTCTCATCGTTAGCCCTTCTGGTGGGGCTGACAGCCTGCAGCAACCAGCCAGCAACACCTGTCGAGGCCCCCTCGATCGCTCGTTTTTCGGACTGCATCCACCACTGGTATTTAGTCCACGAACACGACAACACACCACGCCTGGCCGATGACGACTTCCGCGCCATTGCCGACAATCTGATCGCCTACCAAAACGAGGATGGCGGCTGGCCGAAAAACATCGATTGGCTCTTGGTGCTCGACACCGACTCGGTTAAACGGTCGATGAGTGCCTACGAGGGTCGCTCGACCTTCGACAACCGCAACATCCATCCGCAGATCGACTATTTGGCGCGCGTCTATCAGATCACGGGCGAAGAGCAGTATCGCACCTCGGCGACACGCGCCATCGAATACACCCTCAACACGCAATATCCCAACGGCAGTTGGATCGGGTGGGAGGACGAGGCGATCGCCTTCAACGACGGTATCATCGACGGCATCCTGCGCAACTGGAAAGATGTGTTAGATGGGGCTTCGCACTACGACTGGATCGACACGCCAACACGCGAGCGCATTCGCCAATCGTGGGATGCCGGCCTGCAGTTGATTCTCGACACGCAGTATCGTCGCCATGGCGAGCGGACGGTTTGGTCGCAGCAGTGCGATCAGCAGACCCTGCAACCGGTGGGTGCCCGCACCTACGAGTTGCCGGCTCTGACAGCCAACGAAAGTGCCGACATCGTGCTCTTTCTGATGTCGATCGAGAAGCCTTCGGCCGAAATCATCGAAGCCGTAGAGGCGGCTGTAGCTTGGTTTGAAAAGACCAAAATCGAGGGTAAACGCATCGAGACGATCCCCATGCCCGAGGGCAATCCCGAGGATCGCGCCATCAAATACGATCGACGCATGGTCGATGATCCGGCAGCCGAGCCGCTTTGGGCCCGTTTCTACGAATTGGAGGACGACACGATCTTCCTCTGCAACCGCGATGGTATCAAGGTCTATTCGCTCGACAAAGTGTGGCCCGAGCGCCGTATCGGATACAGCTGGTACGGCACATGGGGCAACGAGGTGTTGCAAGCCTATCCGGCCTGGAAGGCGAGCCTGAACCAATAAACGAGCAAAAAACGGCTAACCACCTCCAACGAAACGGGGCTGTCCAACTTTTCGGTTAGACAGCCCCCATTTGTGGATGTGTGTTATCAATTAGTAATTCTGCCTCATCGGCTCGAAGTAGGACTGCGGGTGCAGACATGCCGGACAAGCCTTCGGAGCATCCTCGGCCTCCACGATGAAACCGCAGTTGCGGCACTGCCACCAGATCTTACCATCGCGGTGGAAGAAATCACCGTCCGTAATGCGGCTCAACAGCTTCAGGTAGCGACGCTCGTGCTCGGCCTCCACCTTGGCGATATTCTTAAAGGCGGCAGCTACAGCGGGGAAGCCCTCCTCCTCGGCCACCTTGGCGAACTCGGGATAAAGCTCATCCCACTCCTCCTTCTCACCCATGGCTGCAGCCAACAGGTTCTCGGCCGTCGTACCGATCTTACCGGCAGGGTAGGTAGCCGTGATCTCGAGCGCACCACCCTCCAAGAACTTGAAGAATCGCTTGGCATGCTCCTTCTCCTGCTCAGCCGTCTCCATAAACAGACCGGCAATCTGCTCGTAGCCCTCTTTCTTGGCTACCGAAGCAAAAAACGTATAACGCGTACGTGCTTGGCTCTCACCGGCAAATGCCTTCAGCAGATTCTGCTCGGTGCGTGTTCCTTTCAAACTCTTTTCCATTTTATTTGCTGTTTTTTAAGGTTTGTGTGTCTTTTTCGAGGACAAAGATAACGGCTTTTTCTGATTTTGCAACCTCTTTTTTGATCAAGAATGCTGATTCGCCTATAAATTATACTTATACCCCTTTTTGGAGAAGTTGGCGGGTATCGACCATGAATTGTTGATAGGCTGCACCTAACGACATCGTATCGGCTGCAGCCGAAGGTAGGATGCGATAATGATTTGCCTTATCGACCCAGACTGGGATCACCTCGGCCTGATAGCGTAGTGGCCCCTCTCCGATACGCTCCACCACCACGCGCCCCATCAGGCCGCCATCCCGAAAACGCTGACGCTGATTCGAGACAAAATTGCCCAACGAATAGAAGATCACCCCTGTGCTATCGGCCTCAAAGGGCTGAATCACATGCGGATGGTGGCCGATCACCACATCGACTCCATGGCGACGCAGAAATGCAGCCAGGCGACACTGTTCGCGGTTGGGTGTACGCTCATATTCATTGCCCCAATGCAGGGCCACCATGCGGCAATCGACCTCGGCAGCCTCGGCTAAATCGCGGGCAATCAGCACCGTATCAATGCGATTGACCCACATTCCCTGTGGGGTGGGCAGGCCGTTGGTGCCATACGTATAATTGAGCAACAGAAAGCGAATCCCATGCTTACGCAGATAGAGGAACCGATTGCGGCGATAATCCACCGAATCTCGAAACACTCCCGTGCGCAACAATCCGCAGGCGTCGAGTGTGGCGGTCGTACGACGTACCCCGATCCGACCACCATCCAGGCAGTGGTTATTGGCTTGGCAAACTACATCAACCCCCACATCGCGGAGCGTAGAGGCCAACACATGGGGCGAACGGAAAAGAGGGTAGCCCGTGTAGGGCGGACGATCCGAGAGGGTTGTCTCCAGATTGACAATCGTAAAATCGGCCTGCTCGAAATAGGAACGAACTGCCGCAAAGGTCGGCGCATAGTCGAAGCCATCGGCCGTACGTGCGGCTGCGACCTGGGGCTCGTGCTGCATCACATCCCCCGTAAAGAGAAGCTCCACCCGCACCGTATCGGGTGCCGGAACAACCACCTCGGCCGGCTGCATCGGTTGCTGATCGGCCATGCAACCGACCAACGAAAGCCCCAACAAGCCATATATCCATCTCCGGCACACCGCGCGTCACTATTTGCGTTTGGGATTGCGCGGAAACCACCCGCGCTCGACACGTTTACACTGTTCGAAGAGCTCTCCGATCGACCACAACGACGAGGCTCCCCACACCGCCAAGAGGGTCGAGAGCAACAGCTCGCTCACCAAGATTGACCCGACCAAAGCGGCCACACCCATCAGGGCAAAAAACCACCAACAGCCAACGCCAAAATAGTATTCACCCTTGATCACAAGCGGATGAAACAGCCCGATAATGAGAAACGTAGCGACACCGATCACGATGCCCGTCAGGTTGTATGCTGCAAAAAATTCCATCATAATGAGCACAAAGATACAAAAAAAGTGGAAAGCAGCAACACGGCCGCTCTCCACCCCTCCATTGAACGAGGGCACAAGGTATTAGAAATGGTATTTAATCTCCAGATTGATGCGGTTGGCATGCTCCTTCACGCCGCTCATATTCTTTCGCGCACCGTAGAGATACTCCGCACCAATCGAACAGCGAGGCGTCAGGTGGTAGAAGACGTTACCGAAGATGTAACGGCCCTGCTTATACTCGTTATCGAACGAATAGCCATCTTCGCGATCGACATTGACCATCGAATAGCCTCCCGAGAGGGCCAAGCGGCGCGAGAGATTGAACTGCGCAGCAGCCTGCCAGCCCCACATGGGCATCACCTTCACGCTATCGCCATTGGCGTTGGGCAGAAAATCGAGACCCGAACCGGTCAGATCCTGAATGTAGGGGGTGATTCCCTCGCCATAGACGCCATTCATAAAGAGGCGAATCCACGGGAAGAGCTTGATCGTACCACTGGCCTGCACGCCCCAACCGAAGAGACGGACGTTGTCATTATCGACCGCATTGCGCAGATACATATTGCGGAAGACTCCCGAGGCGCGGATATGGCTGTCACGCTGTGCACCCCACGCATATTGCAGATAGATCGGAATGTCGGGGATACGCTGCCGCATGGACAGGTAGTCGTCGCTATAGGTTCCCGAAACGCTCGGCATCTCCACAGCTACACCCATCGAGAGGTGATCATCAAGCATCGAGCATTCGTAGCGGATCATCGTCGCGAAGTTGAAATTATAGGCATTCGGGCCCTGAAAATCAATCGTATTGGGGGCTGCCGTCAGGTCACAGAAGGTGGTCACATCACGACCAAACGTAAAGCCCATAAACGACAGATAGGCCGAGCGCAGGCGTGGGGTATAGCTCCCCTCCGCGCCACCTCTGAAGTCGGCATCGACGTAGAGGATCACACGTCCCAGGGTATTCGTATTGGCAATGGCCTTCAGATACAGACGCGAGGTCGAGGCATCCATCAAGAGCTGTTGGCGGTTGTTGTAATCGGCCGTCAGCGGGATGTCGTAGGGGATAAAATCGAGGTTGTCGGAGATGCCGTCCATGTCATACGAGGCACGCAGCGCGATGTAGCCACCCAACGCCAGCGAATAGCGGTTGTTGCGCGTTGCAAAGATAAACATCGGCCGCTGGGTCTGCTGTGCGCCGTGGCGATGTGTATCGTAATAGTCCTGGGTGGCTTGCCCCATCAGTTGGAGTTTGTCACAACAGTTGTTCCCGTAATTATATACGGTATCGACCTCTTCCACTGCAATCAGATAGACCGTCGGTGAATAGGCGTCGCCCTGTTGCGGGGTTTGTGCCGAGGCGGTAACTGCGAACAGAAGTGCCGCCATCAAAAGTCTGCATTTTTTCATAAGCCGTAAAGATTTTGGTGTTGTTTGCTGTAATTCTTAATGCTATTTCCCCGCGAAGGGGCTGTTTTCGGGGCTTTTTTGCAAGATGTATGCCAATTCACACACCCGACGGCTCATTCTCTTCCTCACCCGCGTTTTTTCGAGGGCAAATTTTGATTTGGCAGCAGCCTTGCTTATCTTTGCAACATGATGTTTATATTGCTGATACTTCCGGCGCTCGTCGCCGTACTGATTGATTGGGCGCGTTACCGCGTCATGAAGCCCGAACGCCGCCCCTCGCACCGCAGATGGCTGGCCTTCTTGGTGGCTGACACGCTGCCACTCTGGATGTTGTTGCTCTTCAGCATGGCCGACAACACCCCGACCGTCATGCGGATCATGATGTGGATCATTTGGGCGTGGCTCTTCTTCGTCTTGCCGCGCATGCTCTATTACCTTTTCTGCCTGTTGCGCTGTGCTCTGATCGGGCGGGTCGTGGCCTGGGTGATCGCCGGATTGCTCCTCTATGGAGTCGTATGGGGTCGTTCCAATCTGGTGGTAAACGAGGTCGAGATCTGCGCCAAAGAGTTGCCCGATGCCTTCGAGGACTACCGCATTGCACACTTCAGCGACCTGCACCTCGGCACGTTAGTCCATACGCGCGGTGAGGTTAGCCGCTTGGTCGAGCAGATCAACGCTGCACGCCCCGACTTGGTATGTTTCACCGGCGATTTGGTCAATATCCGCGCCTCGGAGCTGGACGAGACGGCCATGGAACTGCTACAACAGATCGAGGCTCCGGTGGTGTCGATTCTCGGTAACCACGACATCGGCAGCTACATCCGCGATACAATAACGCTGTCGCCCCTCGAAAGCACCCACCAGCTCATTGCCCGCCAACAACAGATCGGGTGGACCCTGCTGCAAGATTCGACCCTCTATCTGAGACGGGGCAATGATTCAATCACGCTTTCGGGCCTTTCGTTCGATCGCGCCCTGCGCCACGATCGCCACAACAGCGATCTGCCCTTAACCGGCGCCGAGCGCACCTATCACAACGTGCCCGATTCGCTCTACAACATCACGCTGGTGCACGTTCCGCAACTTTGGTTGCCGATCGTCGAGCGCGGTTATGGCGATTTGACCCTCTCGGGCCATGTGCATGCCATGCAGCTCAAACTCTTTGGCTGGTCGCCGGCACAATGGATGTACACCCGTTGGAGCGGCCGCTACGAGGAGCAGGGTAGCACCCTCTACATCAACGACGGCATTGGCTATGTCGGCTATCCGATGCGCATCGGTGCCGATCCCGAACTGACGATTTATACCCTCAAACGATGCGAATAACCCTCTCGTTTGCCGCCACTCAAGACGGCTATTTGGATGACAACACCGCCACGCGGCTCAAGATCTCGACGCCCGAAGATTGGGAGGCCGTACACGCCCTGCGCAGCCGCCACGACGCCATTTTGATTGGTGCCGAGACGCTGCGACGCGACAACCCCACGCTCAAAGGGGTTGCCACGAAGGTCGTAGTAAGCCGAAGTGGCAAGATCGACCCGCAGTTGCGCCTCTTTCAAGCTTCTACGGGGCGTATTTTGATCCTCTCTGAGCAGCCGATTCCGGCACTCGATAAGGTGGCCAAGGTGATCGTGGCTCGCGCACCGCTGACGGCAGCACGTATCGTCACCGAGTTGGAACGTCGTGGGGTAGAGCGACTGCTCGTCGAGGGCGGAGCACAGATCTTGCGCCAATTTATCGAGGAGGGGTTAGCCGACGAGATTCGCAAGGCGGTCAATCCGGCCATCTGCTTGGGCGAAGCATTAGGCAGCACCCCTTTCCGTTACACAGCCCCGGAGGGAACACCGACCCGAGAAGAGGATTTGGGAGGCATGCAGGTGACCCATTACACCCTGCAAGCGGATCGTACGGCCGAGGATTTACACTACCTGCAAGCCGCTATCGAGGCCTCGCGCAACTGTCCGATCTGCACCACCTGCTACCGTGTGGGCGCGGTCATTCGCACGGCCGACGGCACAATCTATACAGGTTATACACACGAGACCTCGCCAACCCATCATGCCGAGCAGGAGGCTATCCTCAAGGCACTCCATGCCGGCGCTGACCTGCGCGGAGCCACCATCTACACCTCGATGGAGCCCTGCTCGAAACGAGCCAGCGAGCCGGAGAGCTGCACGGAACTCATTTTGCGTTACGGCTTCTCGCGGGTGGTCTTTGCCGCCTATGAGCCCTCCAAATTTGTCTGTTGCGAAGGGGCCTGCACGTTACGCAGTCGTGGGGTAGCAGTTCGCGTCTATTCGTCGCTTACCAACGAGGTATTACAAATTAACAGCCATCTGTTTTAGCCCCGAAAAGAATGAACCCCCGAGCTGCACGCTCGGGGGTTCTGCTTCGGCATAGATTTAGCGGGGTCCAAACCCACCGCCACCTCCCGGAGGAGGCCCCATCATCCGGCGGTGTTGTCTAAACTCCTTCTGTGCCGAGCTTTCATAGTCTGACATATTACGCGAGCCCTTCTTGCCAAAGACGCGCAGGTTGTAGGTAAATTGTACCATGTAGTAACGTCCCATCGAGAGGTTTGTGGCATTCTGCGTATAGCCCGAACCGGTCGTACGCGAGAAGGCGACATTGTTCTGGTTGAGCAGGTCGTTTACACCAAACAAAATCTCGCCACGCTTGTTCTTGAAGAGCTTCTTACCCACATAGATGTTGCAAATCAGGTAGTCCTCGTCGTAGTCGTTCGTAATACCCAGGTATTGCGAATAGACGGCCGAAGCGGTGAAGGTGAAGCTCCAGGGCAGGACAAACTTCATCGAGGCGTTGGCCGAATGGTTGAAGTAGCGATTCTTCTCATTGCCCGTAGCCAGCGAGTTGGTCGCCTCGTTGTAGGTACCATTCCACGCCAGCGTGAAATCGACCTTCTCGGAGATATTCGAGCCCAACACGGCGCGGAACGAGTAGCCCATATTATCGGCATCGTTGCGCTCGCCACCCGTGATCGTGCCCGTAGCGGCATCGTATCGGCCACCGATCATGCTCGGCGTCTTCGAGTAGTTGATGCCGGCCATCATGTTGAAGTTGCTCTTCAAGAAGTTGATCGGCAGACCGTAGCTGAGCATTGTGCGCAGACTCCACTGACCATCCAGATTGACCGGCATCGAGTAGAAGTTCGGCGCATAGCTCACCCCGCCGATCTCCATCACACCGGGGCTCTGCAGCAGGTGCGTAGCCGTATAGTCCTGCGTCTTGTTCCACGAGAACATCCACATAAAGGTACGACCCTTCTCCAGATTCGAGTTCACATAGTGGAAATTCACCGAATGCGCATAAGCCGGCTTCAAGTCGGGATTACCACGCGTAATATGCTGGGCATCCGAGACGTCGTAGACGCTCTGCAGGTTGGTAATCGACGGCGTAGAGGTGTTCGACCGCACATAAAGACGCAGCGAGTTTTCCTGGTTCAGATTCAGCTGACCCATCATGAAGTAGGTCAGATGGTTGTAATCCTGCTTGATGGGTTTCTGCTCACCGACCGTCTGGCCGCTGATCACCTCACCCTCAAGCTGGGAGATCTGGTAATAGAGATTAGCTACGAACGTATTCTTGCCCTTCGCATAGCGGAAACCGGGACCAATGCGGTGCTCCATGTTCGTACTGCGATAGTTGTTCGAGAGCGAAGGATCGGGCAGCAGACCCGTGATATCGTAATCCGAGGCCGTCTCATACGACGACTTATCACGCTCGTCACGTTCCCAATCGGCACGATATTGCAGGCTCACCTGGCTGTTTTTCGAGACCGGCTCGGTGTAGGTCATCTCACCCGACAGATCGTAGCTCTTCGAGGGCGCCGTATTGACCAAATAGCGCAGATCGGTATAGTCGGTCGGGTTCCACCCCCAGGGATCGTTCCCCTCCTGGCCTTCGACATAGCCCGGACGATCCTCGAGCGACTTCATGCGGTTCGAGTAGGAGATACCGTCGTTCTGCTGATCCGAATAGCGCACGTTGGCATTGACCGTCAGCGTACGACCCACCTTGCCCAGCTTGGCACGGTAGACCATGCGCGAGCCGAGGTTATAGCCATAACGCTCGTTGTCGTTGAAGTTGTCTGTGCGGCTGTATCCGCTCTCACCAAACTGCCAACCCTCGGTCGTGCTCATCGGGTCGTTGCCCTGATAGCTGAAGTAGGGGCGGATCATCAGGTTGTGATTCTCCGAGATCTTCCACTCGATGCGGGCATTCAGACGATGGTTGTTACCCACCGTATTTGACACGCCGCGCGTCATCAACGTATCGACCTTCATCGGAGCCTCGTACCACTTTTCGAGCGTCGAGCGGTTGTCCGTATCGGTGTTATTGAAGAAATAGCTGCCCTGCACGGTGAGTTTCTTGCCCCACATATCCGAATAGTTCAGACCAATGGCATTGACCTTGGCAATACCGCTCTGCGGGCGCATCATGTATTGACCCACACCGCGACCCGGACGACCGCCGCCACCGCCGCCCGAGACTCCCAGGATATCTTCGAACGAGAAGTTCTGCTGATTGACATTGTTGAACAGAGCCAACACCGAAACACGGCTGTCGCCCTTAAAAATATTGACATTACCACCGGCCAGGTACTTCAGGCGGTCTTCCGCACCATCCTCGGCATCGTAGCCCAGACCGGCATAGAGCTTACCAAACTGTCCCTGACGCATGTGGCGATGGGTGACGATATTCAGAGCCTTGAAGCCCTCACCATCGTCCATGCCCGAAAACTCGGCCGCATCGGAGAGTTTGTTATAGACCTCGATACGATCGACCGTCTCGGCCGGCAACGACTTGATGGCCGTCGTCACGTCCTCACCGAAGAACTCCTTGCCATCGACAAAGACCTTCTTAACCTCCTCGCCCTGGGTCTCGACCTTACCATCGGTGATCGTGATACCGGGCATCTTCTTCAACAGGCCCTCGACATCGGCGTCGGCCGTTACTTTGAAGGCTCCGGCATTGTAGCTGATCGTATCACCCTTCTGCGAGGCACGGATCGACTGCACCTCCTTGACCACCGTCTCGATCTCCACACCAGGCTTTAAGGCGAGTTTGCCCAAATCGAGCGTTGCCCCCTTCAGCGTGAAGTTCTGCTTATATTCGTTGTAGCCCAAGAACGAGACTACCAATTCGTAATCGCCATAGCGCAGTGCCGAAACCGTAAAAGCTCCACCATAGCCAGAGGTCAAACGTTTCGTTTGATCGGGTTTCCCGACCGGCGTTATTGCTACGACTGCACCCGGGATATCAGCCCCCGACTCGGCATCTACGACCTTCGCCCTGACCGTTCCCGATTGTGCATAGACTGACACCGAAAAGAGTGCCATCAGAAGTGTCAAAAAAACGTGTTTCATCGTTTATTCGCTGTTTAGCTTTTTGGTCGTGCGAAGATAGCAGATTTCGCAAAACGACCTAATTATAAAAGGGCGAATCGACCAAAATGGAGGGTCAATCGCCCAATAGGCCCTCCATCGTTCCTGTTTTGACCGTTCATTGTGGTCCAATCACTCAGCCCGTGGAGTATCCGGTGCAGCCATACTGTTTCATACCGTTTGTGTGTGTGATGGGGTTCGTACATTTGTTGTTTACACAACAAAGAGAACGCCAACATCCAAAAGTTAATATACACAAACGGCGAATCGCCCATTTTAGGCGGTGAATCGCCCTTATTCAGCACTATTGACAGCCCGTAACCAGGCCTTAAACTCGGGGACGCGCGCCTTGGAGATGATGATCCGTTCGGGGGTCTCCACCCGCAAATTGAGCGAGAGACGGCTGCCAAACCAGACCGAGATCTCCTCCACAGCCTTGCGGGCAACGATAAATTGACGATTCGCGCGGAAGAAGTCGCCCTCGGGGAGCAATGCCTGCATCGCCTCCAAGGTCTTGTCTAACGGATAGTGTACCCCCTCAAAATCGCAAGCCGTGACCCGCTCGTTCGAGGTGTAACAATAGGCTATACGATCGCGGTGCAGGGGGATAATCTTATCGCGTACATGGATCAAGAAGGTATCCTGCGAGGCACTCTTCACCCACTTTTGGCGAGCCGTGTAGGCCACACGATCAGCTCCGGTCAGACGTTGCAATTTCTCCAACGCTCGACGCAGATCGGCCGCATTGATCGGTTTGAGCAGGTAGTCGATGCTATTGACCCGAAAGGCCTCCAGGGCATATTGATCGTAGGCTGTCGTGAAGATGATCGGCGCCGAGATCTCCACCCGTTCCGGAATACGAAACGACTCACCATCAGCCAAATGGATATCCATAAAGAGCAGATCGGGCTGCACATGCGACGAGAACCACTCGAGGCTCTCCTCGATGCTTTCGAGCACGGCTAACACCTCCACGTGGGGCGCCTCCTGTTTTAAGATGGCTTGCAGATTCTGTGCAGCAGCCGTTTCGTCTTCGATAATTAGGACTTTCATGCGTGGTTAGGTTTTTGCAACGGAAGCCGCACCGTGAAGGTGTGGCCGTCGTCGATGATCTCAAATTCGTGACCCGTGATGAGTCGCCAGCGATTGCGTAAATTTTGCAGACCGATACCGGTCGAAGGCTCCGGCTCGATTTTGGGCACAATGGGGTTCTGCACCTCCAATACGCCATCGACCGTACGAATCACGACGTGCAGCGGTTTATTTTTCGTGATCGTGTTGTGTTTCACTGCATTGCCGATCAGCGGCTGCAACGACAACGCCGGCAGCAGATAGTCGCGATAGCGGTCCTCGATTTGAAAATCAAAAAAGAGTTTATCGGCAAATCGGATGCTGTATTGGTAGCTGAACGACTCGGCAAAGCGCAACTCGTCGGAGAGAGGCACCAGGCGGTTTTGTCCGTTCTGGATGATGTAACGGAAGCTATACGAAAGCTGGTCGATATAGCTCAAGGCCTGCTCATTGTGCTGCTCGCGCACCAACATCGAGAGTGAGTTGAGCGAATTGAAGAAGAAGTGGGGCGAAATCTGGCCTACCAGCAAATTATAGCGCGCCGTAAGCGACTCGTTTTGAAGCTGCTCCATCTCCATCTTGACGAGCTGTTGTCGCTGCAAGAGCAGACGAATCCAGGCATAAAGAATCGAGACGATGGCCGTAAACGAACACTTCATGATCAGCATCGAGTCGAACATGCGCTGATGGGTGAAATTGGGGCGAATATTGCCCGAATACCAATCCGGCATGGGAGCCAGCAAGAACAAGACCACCACAATCAACGAGCAGAGCAACACGGCCTTCAGCAGCGACGCTGAGCGAAACTCCTGCCGACGCAAAATGC
Organism: Alistipes sp.; assembly: GCA_017437045.1. GTDB lineage: Bacteria > Bacteroidota > Bacteroidia > Bacteroidales > Rikenellaceae > Alistipes. Next base: position 17,274 of record JAFSBY010000006.1, on the reverse strand, counting down.
GCATGACGGTCATCATCAGCAACAGCGACAGCGTGAAATAGAAGATCAACTGCCAAACGACCTCTTGGGTTTCAGAAGGGTAGTTGATATACTGCTCATAATCAAACTCTTCACCATCGAGCGTATAGATGCGGTTCATCACCAGATGGCCGGCTGCCTGACGGGGTTTCCGGACATCGACCTCCAATACATCGCCATCCTGCAACTTAAACCACCGAATACGTTGCTGAGGCACATAGACACTATCGGTCCCCTCATAGATCAGATAGCCGTAGCCATCCGGCGAGACCGACAGAACGCCCTCACCCGGATAGGCTATCTCCGGATTCGGGATGTGCGGACGCCACTCTTCGCGCGGCTGTCCCAGGAAGAGGATCAGGTAGGAGAAATTGACTATCAGGGAGATAGCTACCGCTACCAAAAGGTTGATGACAAGGTCGGCTTTCTTCATACGGATCGTTCGATCAAGGGGTTTTCTATCTCGGTGGGGGAGGGATCTTTCTTACTCCTCGGTCGGCTCCATGTACCACGAGGCGTAGTGCATATAATCGCGAGCCGTACGCTTTACGATCTGCTCACTCTGCTCGGAGCTGATCTCCTTGACCTTCTTGGCCGGCACACCGGCATAGACCGAATTGGGCTCCAGCTCGGCATTCGACAAGACCAGCGCATTGGCAGCAATGATACAGCCCGAAGGGACATGGGCATTATCCAACACCGTAGCACCCATGCCGATCAACACACCATCGTCGATGCGCGCTCCGTGGATCGTAGCATTATGGCCAATCGAGACATCGTTGCCGATGATCGTTTGCGAAGGGCGGGGCGATTTGTCGTAGAGCGTATGCAAGACGGCACCATCCTGGATATTGGTACGATCGCCTACAACGATCTTGTTCACATCGCCGCGCAAGACGGCGCCATACCAAATCGAACAATCGCGCCCGATGGTCACATCACCCAACAAAACGGCCGTCTCGGCCAAAAAGGTGTTTTCACCTACCTGCGGCTCATGGCCGCGAATTTTACGAATCAATGCCATGCTCTTTCCTATTCGTTTTTCTTCGATTCCTGCCAAATTGCCTCCATCTCGTCGAGCGAAAGATCGCGCAACGATTTCCCTTGAGCTTCAGCCGCTTGCTCGATCGAGTTGAAGCGACGGATAAACTTCTTATTGGTGCGCTCCAGAGCCGCCTCGGGATCGACGCCATACAGGCGGCAGGCGTTGATCAGCGCAAAGAACAGATCGCCAAATTCGCCCTCCAAATTCGCGCGATTGCCGGCCTTCATCTCCGTCTCAATCTCGCCAACCTCCTCACGTACCTTGGCCCAAACATCCTCCTTCTGCTCCCAATCGAAGCCCACGCTGGCCGCCTTTTCGCCCACACGGAAGGCCTTGACCATCGCCGGAAGCGATCGCGGCACACCACCCAGCGTACCACTCTTGCGCTTCTTCTTACGCAGTTTCAACTCCTCCCAATTAGCCTTCACCTCCTCGGGCGTATTGGCATGAATATCGCCATAGACATGCGGGTGGCGATAGATCAGTTTATCGCAGACTCCATTGGCCACATCGGCATAGTCGAAGGCTCCCTCCTCGTCACCGAGTTTGGAGTAGAAGACCACGTGGAGCAGCAGGTCGCCCAACTCCTCCTTGATTCCCTCGAGGTTGTGGTCCGTAATGGCATCGACCAATTCGTAGGTCTCCTCGATGGTATTGTTACGCAACGAATCGAAGGTTTGCTCTCGATCCCAGGGGCACTCTCGGCGGAGCGTATCCATCACCTCCAACAGACGTGCCGTAGCTTGCAGTTTTTGATCCATAGATTTTGATACTTATTTATATAATGATGCAAAGATAGCATTTTCTACGGAAAAACGAGCCCTTTTCACCCCCTTTCTTCGGGCTAACCGACCAAAATCGAGGGCAAAAAGGGGGAGGGCGAGAGATATAACCGTCTAAAAAACAGAGAGTGCTCGGCTCACCACCGAACACTCCCGTTTTGTAGGTCAAGGTTGCACTAAACCAGCTTCAGATCCTCCTTGATAGCCTCGATCTTACCATCCAAGGCTGCCAGCGTAGCATCAAACTCCTCAACCGAAGCCAGCGGAGCCTTCACGCCAAAGTAGAACTTGATCTTCGGCTCGGTGCCCGACGGACGTACCGAAACGATCGTGCCATCCTCGGTAAACCACTGAAGCACATTGCTCTTATCCTCCTCGATGGGGGTCGTTGCACCCGTCTCCACATCGAGCGTCTCGCTCTTCAGGTAGTCGTTGATCTTCACCACCTTCGAGCCTACGATCGTCTTGGGAGGATTCTCGCGGAAATCAACCATCATCTTCTGAATCAGCTCGGCACCCTCCTTGCCCTTACGGACAACCGATACCAGACCCTCGCGGTAGAAACCATACTGCACATACAGATCCTGCAACCACTCATAGAGCGTCTGACCCTTCGTCTCCAGCGCCCAAGCAGCAGCCTCGGCAGCCAGCGAGCAGGCCGAAACCGCATCCTTATCGCGTACGAAATCACCGGCCAGGTAACCGAACGACTCCTCACCACCACCGATATAGGTCGTCTTACCCTCGTTCTGACGGATGATACGCGCGATGTACTTAAAGCCCGTGAGGCAGTCGTAGCACTTCACACCAAAGTGAGCCGCTACGGCATTGGCCATCTGCGACGTTACAATCGTCTTCACGACAAACTGCTTGCCGTCGAGCTTACCCAGCTCGGCCCAGCGCGTCAGCTGGTAGCTCAGGATGAGGGCCAGCGTCTGGTTACCGTTCAGCAGCACATACTCGCCCTGCTTGTTGCGCAGCGCCACACCCAGACGGTCCGAGTCGGGATCGGTAGCCAACACCAGATCAGCACCCTCCTTGGCGGCCAACTCGATGGCCTTCATCATCGTCTTGCGCTCCTCGGGGTTGGGCGACTCGACCGTCGGGAAGTTACCGTCGATGACAGCCTGCTCGGCCACGACCGAAACATTCTCAAAACCAAACTTCTTGAGCGAAGCGGGCACCAGGCGCACACCCGAACCGTGGATCGGCGTGTAGACAATCTTCATATCCTTATGCGCCAGCACGCACTCGCGCGAGAGCTGCAGCGAGAGCACCTTATTCAGATAGATCTCGTCGAAATCCTCACCCAGGATGGTGATATTCTCGGGGTTCTTACCCGTCTGAATCTGGGCCACGTCGGTGATCTTGGCCACCTCCTCGATGATGTTCTTATCGTGCGGAGCCGTCACCTGCGAGCCGTCCGTCCAATAGGCCTTATAACCGTTGTACTCCTTCGGGTTGTGCGATGCGGTCACCACAACACCCGAATGACACTTCAGCTCACGAATCGCAAAGCTCAACTCGGGAGTGGGGCGGAGTGCATCGAAGAGGAATACCGTAAAGCCATTCGAGGCAAAGATATCGGCTACATGCTCCGAGAATTTGCGCGAATTGTTGCGGCTGTCGTGACCGATGGCCACGCGAATCTGCTCGCCCTCGAAATTCTTCTTCAGATAGTTGGCCAGACCCTGCGTAGCCATACCTACCGTATAGACATTCATGCGGTTTGAGCCGACACCCATAATACCGCGCAGACCACCCGTACCGAACTCCAGGTCTTTATAGAAACTTTCGACCAGTTCCTTCGGGTCATTTTCGATCAGATACTTCACCTGCGCCTTGGTTTCAGCATCATAATTTCCATCAAGCCACTGTTGGGCTTTCGCCAGCACCTGCTGGTCCAATTCATTTGCCATAGCGTATCAGTTTTGCTTATAGTTAAGTATTTTCAGGTTACAATAATTTTATATGCAAATATACAAAAAGAAAATCGAATATTCAATATCAGCGAGTTAAAAAATTACCATCAAAAACGATTGTTTTTCTATATATAAAAAAAGATAATTTGCAACTGTTTTTTCGATTTCTTTTTACAAAATTATTCACACCTTTGCACATCGGAAATGACACACTTACGCTCACATGACTAACAATATGCAGACATACAACGATTTGTGGCAAAATTGCCTGGATCGTATCCGGTCGATGACCTCTGCCGAAGAGTTCGAGAAGTGGTTCCAACCCATTGCACCCATCTCGTTCGACGGTCAGAAGTTGCGCCTCTGCGTACCCAATGAGAGCTATGTGCATCAGATCGAGAAGAACTACCTGCAACTCTTGCGTCCGATCATCTTGCAATGCTACGGACAGCAGACGGTCTTAAGTTACGCCGTACCGCGCCCTTCGGCAACCACCTCGACGGCCGATCACCAGATCGAAGCCGAGCGTTGGACGCCAACAACGGGTACAAATATACCACAAAATCCGTGGTCGATACCCGGTATCCCGAAAAAAAGATTGCAAATCGACCCGCAGTTGAGCGCGGGGCTGACCTTCGACACCTTTATCGAGGGCGAATGCAACCGTTTGGCTCGTTCGGCCGGTATGTCGGTAGCCGTATCTCCGGGTAACAACCCCTTCAACCCGCTATATATATATGGTAACTCGGGGTTGGGTAAGACCCACATCGTGCAGGCCATCGGCCACGAGGTGCGTCAGCGTCATCCGGAGCTCAACGTGCTCTACGTCTCGATGAACAAATTCCAGGCACAGTTCCAAACCGCCTACAAGCGGGGCGATATCACCGACTTCATCCACTTCTATCAGATGATCGACGTGCTGATTATCGACGATATTCAGGAGCTGACCGGAAAACCGGGCACCCAAAATGCCTTCTTCAACATCTTCAACCACCTGCAGCTGGCCGGTAAGCAGCTCATCCTCACATCGGATAAGCCGCCCGTAGAGCTCAAGGATATCGAGCAGCGTCTTTTGACCCGCTTCAAGTGGGGACTCTCGGCCGAGATTCAGACGCCCGACTACGAGACCAAACGCAAGATCATCCGCGCCAAAGCGGCCAAGCTCGGCGCACAGATCTCGGAGGAGGTGGTATCCTACCTGGCTGACAACATCTCGGCCAACGTACGCGAAATCGAGGGAGCTCTGTCGTCGCTGGTGGCCAACGCCTCGTTCTTAGGTCGCAAGATCACCACATCGCTTGCCAAAGAGATTCTGAAGGTCTACGTCAAGCTCTACCAGAAGGAGATCACGATCGAACAGATCATCAAGGTAGTCTGCGAACACCTGTCGATCGATGCCGACCGCTTCAACTCGAGCGAGCGTACGCGCGAGATTGCCCAAGCCCGTCAGATCGCTATGTATCTGTCGAAGCAGCACACGAAGGCCCCGCTGACAACGATTGGAGCCTCGATCGGTGGCCGCAACCATGCCACGGTGCTCCACTCATGCAAGGCGGTGAGCAATCTGCTGGAGACCGACAAGCAATTCAAGCGTCAGGTAGAGGAGATCGAGAAGAAAATTCTGGCTCAATAGATCGAGACTTTCCTCATTCCAACCCGAACGGGGCTGTTTCAACCAGGTGTGTTGAACAGCCCCGTTTGCGTGAAGGGGAGCAGTCCAAACGAGGAGGCCCGCTCCCGAACAGAATCCGCGAAACTTTTCCGGTTCGAATTTGTATTTTGCAGCAAATAACGTATCTTTGTAGAATCAATCACACAAAGCCTGTCTACGCCAATGGAGAAGTTTATACAATGGATGCGTCGCTACGTATCGCCCGTTTATATTGCCCTGCTGATTGCCTCATTCATTTTGTGGTATATCGCCAAGTTGGACTACACCTACACGACCGAACAAGTCATGAAGATTCAAGTCGGCAAGGAGCAGTTCCCCGTAACCTGCGTAGTCGAGGGTAACGGCACAAACCTGTTTGGGTATCGCGTCTATGGCGATCGCACGCTGCGCATTCCCCTCTCGGAGCTGCGCGTGGGGTGTTCGACCGAGGCCGAGTCGATCGGTAAGTTGATCATTGACCCGCAATCGCTGCGCAACGCCATTTCGGTACGTTGCACCGATATCAAAATCATCTCGGTAGGGGAGATTCCTCCCATCAACGATCCTCAACAATGAGTTGGAAGGTTGGCATCACAGGAGGCATCGGAAGTGGCAAAAGTACACTCTGTCGCCTCTTTCAGGCTCGCGGTGTAGCCGTTTATGATACGGATGCTGCGGCTAAACGGCTTATGGTCGAGCAACCGGCCCTGCGGGAGGCTATTCAGGCGCACTTTGGCGCAGCGAGCTATTGCGGGGGCGAACTGAATCGTCCCTATTTGGCGCAACGCGTCTTTGCCGACCCCGAGCAACGTGCGCTGCTAAACAGCCTGGTGCATCCGGCCGTGCTTGCCGACTTTGAGCAGTGGGCCGAAGAGCAGGCCGGGGAGTATGTCATTTTGGAGAGTGCCATTCTCTTCGAGGCCGGATTGGATAAACACGTAGATCGCACGGTGGCCGTCTTGGCACCCGAACGATTGCGCATCGAGCGCACGATGCAACGCGACGGAGCCTCCGAGGAGCAGGTGCGTAGCCGCATGGCCGCGCAGGCCGATGACGATACGCTGCGCGCCCGAGCAGATATTTCAGTCGTAAACATCTTCGAGGAGGAGTTGGAGAGTATCGTGCAGGAGCTCGATTTTCGATTCAAAAACCGGATGTAATGAAGGCTTTCGATCCACGCACCAACCGCTACGTCATGGGCATCATCAACTGTACGCCCGACTCCTTCTATACCGGAACGGGGCAGTTACCGACGCGGCAAGAGATAGCCACCACCATAGCACAACAACTCCAAGCCGGAGCCGACATCCTCGATTTCGGAGGGTGCTCAACCCGCCCGGGAGCCGACATAATTACCCCAGAGGAGGAGTGGCAACGACTCCAAGTAGGGTTGGAGGCGGCTCGTGAGGTGTGCGAGGAGCGGGCCCGCAAGCCCCTTATCTCGATCGACACGTTCCATGCCGAGGTGGCTCGCCGCGCCATCACGGAGTATGGCGTAGGCATGATCAACGACATCTCGGCCGGCGAGGCCGACCCGCAGATGTATCCGCTCATCGCTGAAAGTGGGGTAGCCTACGTCGCCATGCACATGCGCGGAACACCCCAGACCATGACCCGCCTGACCGGCTATACGGATATAGCCCGACAAGTGGCCGAGGAATTGGCCCCGCGTATCGAGCAGATGTTGCAGGCCGGCATCGCACACCACCAAATCGTGCTCGATCCCGGATTTGGCTTTGCTAAAGCGGTTGAGCAATCCTATCAGCTCGTCGCCGGGTTGGACCATTTGGTTGCGCTGGGCTATCCCATGCTGGTCGGTATTTCGCGCAAGTCGATGATCACCAAAGCCCTCAACCTCCGCAAGGAGGATGCGCTGCCGGCCACGACAGCCCTGCATTGGGAGTTGTTGCGCCAGGGAACCGCAATCCTGCGTGTGCACGATGTAGCGGCCGCTCGTCAGGTGGTCGATCTGTTTAATTTCTACGAAAAACATTGCGAGCAATGATACAGGTAACGAATATTCACAAACGATTCGGCTCGTTGGAGGTCCTCAAAGGGGTCTCCTTGCAGGTAGCCAAAGGGGAGTTGATCTCGATTGTCGGAGCCAGCGGAGCCGGTAAGACAACCCTCTTGCAGATCATGGGGACGCTGTCCAAACCCGACGAGGGTGAACTGCTGATTGATGGCTGCCAACTCGCCAAATTGAGTGACAATGCCCTCTCGCGGTTTCGCAACCAGCATATCGGCATCGTCTTTCAGTTTCACCACCTGTTGCCCGAATTTTCGGCCTTTGAGAACATCTGCATTCCGGGCTTGATTGCCGGTCGTCCGCGCAAGGAGGTCGAGCAACGCGCATGGGAGCTGCTCGAGCGGATGCGATTGGCCGATCGCGCCTCACACAAGCCGGCACAACTCTCCGGCGGCGAGCAGCAACGTGTAACCATCGCCCGCGCCTTGATCAACAACCCGGCCGTACTGCTGGCCGATGAGCCCTCCGGCAACCTCGACTCGAAAAACCGCGACGAGATTCATCGGCTCTTCTTCGAACTGCGCGAGGAGTTGGGTCAAACGACCGTGCTGGTGACCCACGATGAGGGGTTAGCCGCCTCAACCGACCGCTGCATCCGTCTCTCGGATGGGCTGATTTGCAACCCTTAAACGCTGCATCGTGTCGGTATTTCGATTCAAACAATTCACCATCCGCCAGGACGATTGTCCCATGAAGGTGGGTACTGACGGGGTATTGTTGGGTGCCTGGGTGACGGTGCAGCCAACGGATCGTCGCATACTCGACATCGGAACAGGCACCGGACTGATTGCCCTGATGTTGGCACAACGGAGCGAAGCGTCCACGATCGTGGGTGTCGATCTGGCCTCGGTCGAGGAGGCGCGCTGGAATGGCGCACAATCCCCCTGGAAGGATCGTCTGCACTTTGAGCAGTCAGCCATTCAACACTTTCAAGCCGAGCCCTTCGACCTGATTCTCTCCAATCCGCCCTTCTTTGTCGAGTCGTTGCTCTGCCCCGATGCCGGGCGCACCCGTGCCCGCCATACGGTTGATCTGCCTTTTGAGGAGTTACGCGATGCCGTAGTGCGGTTGCTGGCGCCGCGCGGACGGTTTGCCCTGATTCTGCCGATCGAGGCCGGCGAGCAGTTCACCGCCCTCTGCCGCGGAAAACTCACACTGACACGCCGTACCGAGGTGCGCACCACACCTCGTCATCCTGCCAAGCGGGTACTCATGGAGTTCACGCATGCCCAAACAACGATCGCGCCACCCCCAACCGAGCAGCTGATGATCGGCACCGGCGAGCACGAAACATACACCCCCGAATATCGCGCACTAACCGGTGATTTTTACCTAAAATTTTGAGAATCGGATCAAAACCATTATATTTGTGGTTGAACGAAACCATGTTAGAGCTATGAAACGGATTCTTTTGACGCTGACGATGGCCTTTGTTGCCACGACCCTCTATGCCCAAAATCCCTATCTGTCGTTGGAAGGGGTAGTCGCCAAAGCCGATGGGAGTGTCGAGTTGTTGCAACCGACCACCACGCTGACGGTCGATCTGACGGTCACCTGCGAGGAGACCCTCTGCGGCCCTTATGCACGCTATGCGCAGAAATTCTTGGGCGTACGCGCCCCGCTGACCGACAAAAAGATGTGGAGCATCACCGGTGCCGACGTCGCGTTGGCCGGTGAAGAGGTGTTAGCCCCCCAAACGTTGGCCGCGCCGTCGATCGAGTTCGCACAATATGCCGAGGGCAAGGAGGAGTTTGCCACCCTGGCCATCGACAAAAAGTCGTTCCTGGCTCCGACCCTCGAAGATGCCGCCCGCGCTGCCGCCGAGACGATCTTCTCGTTGCGCAAGCACCGCATGGAGTTGATCACGGGTGAGGCCGGTGAGAATGTGTTTGGCGAAGGTTTGCAGGCTGCGTTGGCCGAAATCGACGCCCAGGAGCAGGCTCATCTGGAACTCTTCTTTGGTAAACAGAGTAAAAAGAGCCGTTCGTATCGGTTCGTGGTGGCTCCCGAGCAGTCGAAGCTGCAATATATCGTATGTCGCTTCAGCGAGGAGGCGGGCATTCTCCCCTCGAGCGATCTGACGGGTAGCATGGTGGTCCTGCAAATCATCCCCGACGAGCAGGTGGCCTGCACGATTCCCGAGGCCGGTCCGAAGGCTACTTCGACGGCTACGTGTGTGGTAGCCAACCGTGCCGATTGTGTCGTGATGGCCGCATCGGACGAGTTGATTCGCAAGGAGTTGCCGATCTTCCAATATGGTCGTAGGGTAGTGATCGCCCTTCCGACCCGCAAATAGCAGAATCCGCATTTACCATGTCGCACACGGCGCGTTTGGTACAGCTACTCGGCGCATTTCGTCGTGAACGTAACGGCTTGGCGGCCGATACGATGCACTACGATGGTACGCGTTATGGTTTGAACTATGGTGTCAGCCTGCCCACCATCCGCCGTATTGCTCGTAGCGAGACTCCCGACCACGCCTTTGCTCGTTACCTCTATCAACAAGATGTGCGGTGTCTGCAACTCACGGCACTCCATTTGGCTGACCCTGCGCGGCTTACCGATCCTGCAGAGGCTGATTTTTGGTTAAGCGGCTTGCGCAATTCGGAGATGGCCGAAGAGGCCGCCTTTGCGCTGCTGGCCCGATGTGAGGGGCTCGAACGACTCACGATCGAGAGCCCGCTGGCGCACTATGCCCGTTTGATGGCTCTTGCACGCCAACCGCAACCCGCCATTGGCTGGGTGGAGCGCTCCTTGGCCCTGCTGCAAGCACAACCCGACCAGCCCGATCCATCGGACTATCTGCCTCGCTTGTTGCTGCACGCCACGATCTGCCTATGGGCGCATATCGCCGAGGAGAGCGAGGCCGGCCTCCAAAAAGTGACCGAGACCCTTTCGGCTCTCGGCCACACAGCTTGGGAGGAGCAGCTCCGCGAGGAGTTGGCTTGGCGACTTTAGTAGCGCATCTCGGCCAATTCGTATTGCTCCAGCTCTTCGAGAATGGTCACTAAATGGTTGTAGCCAACACAACCGCTCTCACGCCACAACACCTCGCCACGCCGAAAAAACATCAGCGTAGGAATCGAAACAATGTTGTAACGGCGCACAATGGGAAGCATCTCCGGATCCTCGATATCAATCCGATAGACATCCGTCCGATGGTGCATGCGATCCTTAAACTGCTCGACGATCGGCTCCATCTGTTTGCAGGGGCCACACCACGAAGCGTAAAAATCGACAAAGGTCAGCTTCTCCTGCCAAATAATCTGGTCGAAATTTTTCATACACGTTAAGAAGATTTATAAGCGATTTTGTTCCACGATCAATTATTGATCTCCACCCACGAAAGATAGCTTGCAGAACGCTGCCCCAGAGCATGTTCCACGTATCGGATGGTCTGTTTCAGCCCCTCCTCGATCGAGGTGTGCGGTCGCCAGCCCAGCTCGTCAGCTGCCGCGGTCAGATCGGGCAACCGCCGGCGTACCTCCTCGGTGCGCCCCTCCACATGCACTATGCGCGACCGACTGCCGGTGAGCGAAAGAATCAGTTCGGCCAAAGCCCGAATCGAGATAGCCCGATCGCCCCCGAAATTGACCACGCGAGGGGTCGAGGTGGGGGATGCTGCCATCAGGCGAATCAACCCATCAACCACATCGCCCACCCAACAAAAGGTGCGTTGCTGCTCGCCACTACCCTCGATGACCAATTCCCGATTTTGCAAGGCGGCAACCACCAACTTCATCACGACGCGCTGATCCATCAGATCGGCACCGCTGCCATACGTGTTATAGATACGAGCAATGCGGGTATCGACCCCAAATTCGGCATGATAGGCCCGATGCAGCGCCTCGGCAGCACATTTACCGTCGCTGACGACACGTGCCGTAGTGATAGGAGCGCTGCACGCGCTCGGCTGATGGCGACAGAGCGATCCGGTAGAACCAAAGAGAAGACGCGCCCGCTCGTTGCGTGCCGCATCGAGCGCATGTAGCGAACCGAGCATGTAGAGGCGAAGCGTCTCGACAGGCAGCGCCTTTTTGTAGTGGACAACCGATGGGGCGGCCAGATTGTAGATCTCGTCGCAACGAATCCCGAAAGGGTGGTTGATGTTGTGGTGGATGTAATGAAACGAGGTGTTTCGTCGCACCTCGCGCAAGACCGGGGCATTGGTTACGTCCCGAATATCGACGGCGAAAAGTTCGTGCCCCTCTTCGACCAGCCGCCGACACAAGTGTGAGCCAATGAAGCCCACACCCCCCAATACGACAATTCTCTTTTGCATCTTGTTCCCGTTTTAAGGGAGACAAGAGCAAATACTATTCCATAAAAAGGGCTTTGGGTAATTCGGCAATGCTATTGATCGTGACGACCTCGATTCCTTTGGGGCGTTTGACCGTCTGGGTCATATAGCCGGAGACAATGATACGCTTGAAACCCAAGCGAGCCGCCTCGCTGATACGTTGCTCGGTACGAGGGGCCGGTCGCACCTCACCCGAAAGGCCAATCTCACCGGCACAGCACACGCCCTCGGCAACCGGGCGATCGAAATAGGAGGAGATCACGGCTGCCACGATCGCCAAATCGAGTCCCGTATCGGCCACCTTGAAGCCTCCTGCAAAGTTCAGAAAGACATCCTTCTGGAACATCTTCATCCCGACACGTTTCTCCAAAACAGCCAGCAACATACCCATGCGACGCTGATCAAAACCCGTCGTCGAACGTTGCGGCGTACCATAGGCTGCACTGCACACCAAGGCCTGTACCTCAATCAGATAGGGTCGTAAACCATCAGCCGATGCCCCTACGGCAATGCCGCTCAACGGCTCCTCGTAGTGCGACAGCAAGATCTCCGACGGATTATCAACGCTGCGCAGGCCATGGTCCAACATCTCGAAGACACCGATCTCAAAGGTGGCACCAAAGCGGTTCTTGATACCTCGCAGGATGCGGTAACAGTGGTTCGAGTCGCCCTCAAACTGCAAGACGACATCGACGATGTGTTCCAGAATCTTCGGGCCGGCAATCGTGCCGTCTTTGGTGATATGGCCGATGATGAAGATGGCTGTCGAGGTGGTCTTGGCATATTTCAGCAGGGTAGCGGCACACTCGCGGATCTGCGACACACTGCCGGCCGAGGACTCAATAGCCTCGGTATAGATCGTCTGAATCGAGTCAATCACCACGATATCGGGCTTCTGCTCCACGATCTGCGCGGTGATGTTTTCCAGCAACGTCTCGGGATAGATCAGACAATGCTCGTTGTGGATGCCGATGCGGTCAGCACGCATACGGATCTGCTCGGCCGACTCCTCGCCCGAGACATAGAGCGTTTTGAGCCCATTCTCGGCCAATGCCAACTGCAGCGAAAGGGTCGATTTTCCGATACCCGGCTCACCTCCGAGCAAGATGAGCGATCCGGGCACTACGCCACCACCCAGCACTCGATTCACCTCCCGATGGCCTGTATCAATACGACGATGGTCGTTCTCGCTGATCTCCCGAATCGGTTGCGGCCGCGTTCCCTTCTGCAACGAGGCGGCAGCAGCCATCGAGGGGGTTGCAGCCTCTCGGGCTATCACCTCCTCCGTAAAGCTATTCCACTCGCCACACGAAGGGCATTTGCCCAACCATTTAGGAGCTTCAAAACCGCAGTTGCGGCAGAAAAAGGCCTTTTTGATCTTTGCCATCGCTGTCGGGGTATAAGAAGAAATGTTAATCGAACAGGTGGGTCGTATATTCGTGGCGAATCACCTGCTTGGGAGCAGCCTCGCCATATTTTTCCTGGAAATAAGCAGTCAAGTCACTATTGAGGCTCACACACAGCCAGCCATCGGTCGAGGTATAGGAACCCGTACGCACCGAATAGCTCCAATCACCATAGTGAAAGGTCATCTGACTCGCAGCCGGCACCTTATCGAACGTGCCAACCAGCGTCTCGGCACCCTCCGAGGGGGTCACGTAGAGCTCTCCGCCATCGAAGCGGCTGTAATCGAGGCGATAGCTGCCGCCAGCAACAACCGGAATCAGGGCCAACGCCTCCTCGGTGATCTGTTCGGTCGTCAGATCACTCACCACCGCATCGTTGAGCGTAACGGTCACCTTGACCTCCGTAACCGGATAGGTCGTCGAATAGAAGACATCCTCCGACTCGGAGCATGCCCAGCAGCACACCGCGCACAAGCAACTGAAAAAGAGTCGTTTCATGGCTTATTTCACAAAGAATCGGTAGATGTCGTTTCCGTTGGCATAGAGGAGCAGGAGCAACAAGATGGCCAAGCCGATATATTGCGCTATCTCCAACACGCGGTCGCTAACCTTGCGGCCCGTGATCATCTCCCAGAAGGTGAAGAGGGCATGACCACCATCCAGACCCGGAATAGGCAGGATGTTCATCACCGCCAAGATGATCGACAAGAAGGCTGTCTTGAGCCAGAAATCGAGCCAATTCCACTCGGGTGCAAAGATGCTGCCAATGGCAATAAAGCCGCCCAGCTCCTCGTACATCTTGGTTTCGGGCTGCACGATCAGTTTGAGCTGCTCCCAATAGGAGGCTACCGTCGCACCGGCACGCTTAAAGCCGGCCGGAATGGACTCCAGCAGGGTAAATTCGCGCGTGCGGATCGGCAGCGGCGAGGCGTTCAGTTGGATGCCCACCGTACCATCCGAAGCCACCGGAAGGGTCAAAGCTAACACCTCATCGCCACGTTGCACATGGAGCAGCACGGTCGTGTCAGCAGCCTGCTTGATTGCCTCACGAATCTGGCTCAAATCCATGCCCGAGGGGCAATCGGCCACACCAATCACCTCATCACCTCGTTGCAGCAACGCCCGAGCAGCCTCCGAAGTGACACTGTCGATCAACATCGGCAGACGCGGCGTAGCAAAATTCTCATAGCCCTTCGTACGGCGCAGCTCCACCAGTCGATCGAAGGGGAGCGTCAGGGTCAGCTCCTCGCCACCACGCGACACGACCACCTTACTGTCGCTATCGACCAGCAAGAGACGGGTGGCGATATGCGCATAGTTATCGATCGGCTCTTCGTCGATCGAAAGGATACGGTCGCCATCCTCAAAACCCAGATCGTGTGCCGCCTGATTGAAGGTGTAACCGAGCTTGATGTCCTCGTTGGCCAGGTAACTCTCGCCCCACACATAGCAGACGGCGCAATAGATCACAACGGCCGTAATCAGGTTCATCACCACACCGGCAATCATCACCAAGAAGCGTTGCCAAGCCGGTTTAGCTCGGAAATCGTCCTCGCGCACGGGTTGTGCCATCTGCTCCTTGTCCATCGACTCGTCAATCATGCCACCGATCTTGACATAGCCACCCAACGGCAACCATCCCAAGCCATATTCGGTGCCCTTATACTTGAATTTGAAGAGCGAGAACCAAGGATCAAAGAAGATGTAGAATTTCTCGACACGAATCTTAAACAGACGAGCCATGGCATAGTGGCCAAACTCGTGTAGTCCCACAATAACCGTGAAACAGAGGAAGAATTGCAGTATTTTAATCAGTGTTTCCATAATCAGTTGATATACTTTTTCTTACAATTTCAAATAT
Source organism: Alistipes sp. (assembly GCA_017437045.1). Lineage (GTDB taxonomy): Bacteria > Bacteroidota > Bacteroidia > Bacteroidales > Rikenellaceae > Alistipes. Next base: position 2,260 of record JAFSBY010000006.1, on the reverse strand, counting down.
TCGCTTGCCAGGCGGCGCGCCTCGTCATTGGCCTGGGCATAAACAGCCAGCGTGGGGGAGGGATCAAACGCTGCATGAGAGAGGGCGTATTCGATCGACCGCACGATCTCCAACCAGGCACATTTCCGCGCCAGGAAGGCATGCACGGCTACCTCGTTGGCACCATTCATCACACAAGCTGCCGTGCCGCCACGTCGCAAACAGTCATAGGCCAGATCGAGGGCCGGATATTTCACCCGATCCACCTCCGAGAAGGTCAATTCGCGGTGATTGAGGAAGTTAAATCGCTCACCGGGCCGCACAGCGCGCTCGGGGAAGAGCAACGCATAGCTGATCGGCATCCGCATATCGGGCGTACCGAGTTGGGCTTTGATCGCTCCATCCTCGAACTCGACCATCGAGTGGATAATCGACTGCGGATGTTGGATAACGCTGATGCGCTCGGCATCGACATCGAACAGCCAACGCGCCTCGATCACCTCGAAACCCTTATTGACCAACGTCGAGGAGTCGATCGTGATTTTGGCACCCATATCCCATTGCGGATGGCGCAGCGCCTGCTCTACGGTCACCGAGGCCAACTCCTCACGCTTCAGATCGCGGAATGCACCGCCACTACAGGTGATGATCAGTCGGCGCAACGGGGCTCGCTCGCCCACCAGGCATTGGAAAATAGCCGAATGCTCCGAGTCGATCGGCAGAATCGGCGCCTTTCGTGCGCGAGCCAGCGGCATCACCAACTCACCGGCTACGACCAACGACTCCTTATTGGCCAAAGCGAGTTTCTTACCCTGCTCGATGGCGGCTACCGTAGGTGCCAAACCGGCATAACCGACTAAGGCATTGACTACCACCTCCGTATCGCCTCCGGCTGCCACTTGCGCCACCGCCTCCTCACCGGCATAGACCTTCGTATCGGTATCGGCTAAGGCCTCACGCAGGGCGGGGTAGTAGGCCTCATCGGCAATCACCACCGTATCGACATCGAAAGCGCGAGCCTGCTCGGCCAATCGCTCCCAATTACGATGCGCCGTCAGTACCCGCACCTCAAACCGATCGGGATTTTCACGCACAATATCGAGCGTCTGCACACCAATCGAACCGGTCGAACCCAAGAGCGCAATATTCTGTTTCATCTGCAAAAAATCTCTTTCGATAAGTTGATTTAGAAGACGATATAACCTTCGGGGTCGACCGCCTTACCGTTGTTCCACAGCTCCAATTCAAAGGGTTTCGGAGCCTCTGCTTCGCTCTCGTACGTATAACCGATCAGCTCTCCCGAGCGGATCATCTGCCCCGTACTCACCAGCGGCTGCGATAGATTCTTATAGATGGCAATCAAGCTGTTACGATGCTGCACAACGAGCTGATAGCCCCCCTCCGGCGTCCACTGCGAGGCAATCACCGACCCATCGTCGATGGCCGTCACGCGGTTAGCCGAGGAGGCCGCAATACGCACACCAAAACGCCCCTCCTCGATATTGAAATGGTCGGTAATGATCCCTTCAACAGGCGAGACCAACTCGATCGACTCACGAACAGCGCGACGTGAGGCAGCACCATCGCCCACCAACGCATAAGGGCCATCCCCCTCCATCTGGGCACGAAGCAACGAATCCTCGACCGAGGGCATCACCAAAATACGGCTCATCTGGCTACTGTCGGACGAGAATACGGTGCGCTCGACAGGCGATTTGCCGGCCATGATCATGGCGATATTTTGGTTGTAGGTGATCATTTCGTTCATCACGCGCTCCATCGAATCGAGCCGGATGATGTTCTGCACCAAGCTCTCGTGCGAGCGGTTTGCCTCGGTACGGTAGCCCGGAAGCAGCTCCAGGACAGGCGAATAGGCGACAAGCGTCAGGATGATGACAAACAGAATCAGCACGATCGAGACCGATGCTGCAACCAATCCGGCCGGCGAGAGGTGGACATACCACTCCTCGCGTCGATCGGTAGCGTTGAGCACCTCGATGCGGCGTTTACGAAAAAAATTACCCCACGCAGCGGTTATGCGGTTGAAGAGTTGCTTCATAGCGATTAGACCTATATAAATAAGTAACTGCAAAGATAACCATTTTTGAGCGATTCTATTGTGCTTTTTGCGTGAAATTTTGTATATTTGATGTAGTTTGATTAAGATTCTTTGAGTATCAAACCATTAAGAAGAACTTGCATGAGAATGGGCAATGGATAAGAAATTGCTAACTTGTTTTATTACACTATATTCCTCATGCTTTTCAAATAACTCTTTTCT
>JAFSBY010000005.1 GCA_017437045.1 Alistipes sp. | reverse complement strand
ATTTTTTTTATTTTTTACTTTGTCTGAGTCGCTCTATCTTCTGCTCATTTCTGCGAAGCGACTGCTTGCTCATCGGGAAGCTCAACACGCGAGCATCCAACTCCCGGTCGGGATAGGGGCTGTAATTATCGTCGGCCGTATTCCCGAAACGTACCGTTGAAGCCATTACTTTTTGGGGCGTCGCATTTTGCCGGGCGCGTCGGGAGGCCTCGGCTGCTCTTGCCTCTCGAATCAGACGTTTCTCACGCAGAATAGGATCCAACAGCTCATCAAAATATTGCTGCGTGGGAAGTGTAGGAGGTGTTATCCCGCTACCGCCGAAGATATTCATCTGCTGCTGGGACGTAACTACCGGCATCTCTTGCGCAACGCTACTCGCTGTCACCGAAGTTAGTAGACCCACCACGAAAATCCAATATCGGCTAATCATTCTCATCTGCGTTTCAAAAAGCAAATTTGCATTCAAAGATAGCTATTCCTATCAGAAAATCAAAATTTCAACCCGAAAATCGAACGATAATCTTTGCATCAGTTCTGCCATTTCCGACTATCCTCTTATCCACTCTAAAAGCAAACAGCAACGTCGTTGTGTACGCTCCGACCTGTTTAGTTCCACGAATAGGTAATCTCGACCTGCTCCCGAAACTCTTCCGGCGTGGTATTGAGCCGTTTCATACAGGCTGGACAACGAATGGCAAACTCCATCTCGATATCGCCCAAGCTGCCACATCCGACACCTGACGGCCGGAGACCAAAACCAACATCCGTTGCATGGTTGATTTGTGTACCGCAATGTTTGCAATGAATTTTATAAGCCGTTCCCATCGTTCAAACTCTTTTTTAAGGTTCTTATCTCTTGTTCACAGGACAAAGAAACGGCTCTTTTTTGTCAGGTTGTGTCACAACTGCAAAAAAGTGCGCAATAGGCAAAAAAAAATCCTGCCACCCTCTACAGAGGATGGCAGGACTTCAACAGATGTCCTATAATATATAGGTACTACTTCTTGATCTGCTTCTGCTTCTTACCCATCAGGTCGTAAGCAATCGGCGTAGCCACGAAGATCGTAGCAGCCGTACCGATGCAGACACCGAGGATCAACGCGAAGATGAAGCCACGGATCGTCTCACCACCGAAGGCGAAGATAGCGATCAGCGTAACGAGTGTCGTCATCGAGGTGTTGATCGTACGCGACAGGGTCGAGTTGATAGCCTTGTTCACATTCTCGGCGAACGCACGCTTCGGATAGAGACCCAGGTACTCACGGATACGGTCGAATACCACCACCGTATCGTTGATAGCATAACCGATGATCGTCAGAATTGCAGCGATGAAGGCCTGGTTTACCTCCAAGTTGAAGGGCAGCAAACCGTAGAACATCGAGAAGATACCAATGATCATAAAGGTATTTACGGCCAGGGCAATCGTAGCACCCGAAGCCCACTGCCAGTGCTTGAATCGCAGCGTAATGTAGAGACCAATGGCAATCAGCGAGAAGAGCACCGAGTAGATAGCATTCCAGGTCGTGTCTTTAGCAATCGAAGGACCGATCTTGTCAGCCGACTGAATACCGTTCACATCAGTCTGCGTATCACGGAACTGCTCCAACGTAATCTCATAGGTGTAGAGCGACTTCACAGCGTTATAGAGGATCTTATCCACATCTGCCGTAGCCTCCTCCGACGTGTCGTCGTAGCGATACTGCGTTACGATACGCATCTGGTTCTCGCCACCATACTGCTTCACCTCATACGAGATCGACGACTCGTCAGCACCCTCAATCTTGGCAAACTCAGCTGCCAGGTTCTGACGTACATCCTCGGCCGAAACCGGCTGATCGAAACGTACTACATAAGCACGACCGCCCGTAAACTCGGCACCCAGGTTCAGACCACGCACGAAGAACGAGGCAACCGACAGACCCAGCACGATAGCCACCGTGATATAGGCAGCCTTACGCTTGGCCAGGAAGTTGATCTTCGTGTTATTGAGGAAGTTCTCCGACCACTTGCGCGAGAAGGAGATCGAACCACGCTTAGCAACGACCCACTCCAGCATCAGACGCGTAATAAATACGGCCGTCAGGAACGAGGTTACGATACCGATTACGAGCGTCGTAGCGAAGCCCTGTACCGGACCCGTACCGAAGATGAAGAGGACGATACCCGTAATGATCGTGGTCAGCTGACCGTCGATAATTGCCGAGTAAGCCTTCGAGAAACCATCCTTGATAGCCAGCGAAAGGCCCTTACCGCCACGCAACTCCTCCTTGATACGCTCGTAGATAATCACGTTGGCATCAACAGCCATACCCATCGTCAGTACGATACCGGCGATACCGGGCAGCGTCAGCACAGCGCCGAACGATACGAGGATACCCATCAGCAGGAATACGTTGGTCAGCAGCGCGATATCGGCCATCCAACCGGCACCCTTATAGAAGATACCCATGTAGAGCAGTACGAGCAAGAAGGCGATCACGAACGAGATCAAACCGGCGTTGATCGACTCCTGACCCAGCGACGGACCTACAACCGTATCCTGCAGGATCTTGGCCGGAGCGGGAACCTTACCCGACGACAGCACGTTTGCAAGGTCCTGAGCCTCCTGAATCGTGAAGTTACCCGTAATCTGCGACGTACCACCCTCGATCTTATTGATCACGTTGGGAGCCGAATATACATAACCATCCAGCACGATAGCGATGGCCTTGTTGATATTCTCACCGGTCAAGCGAGCCCACTCCTGGGCGCCCTCGGCGTTCATAGCCATCGAAACCTCAGCCGTAGCACCCTGCTGGGTGTACTGGGCACGAGCCTCCGTAATCACCGAACCATCCAGCGGAGCCTTACCATCGGGCGTAGCCACACGGATAGCGAAGAGCTGGTAGCGACCGTCCATGGCGTCATCACCCTTCACAGCCCACTTAAAGTTCACGTCAGCGGGGAAGATGTCGCGTACAGCCGGCATAGCCAGGTAAGCCTCCACCTGTGCCATATCAGCCTTGTAAGCAGCACCGACAGCGGCACCACCACCAAAGGCGGGATCGAGCACAGCGAAGAGCGGGTTCTGCTCACGATCGTAGCGACCCGTAGCAACCGTCTCCTCGGCCTCCTCCTGAACGCCCTCGGCAGCTACCTCGGCCAGCAGACCCTCACCCTCGGCTGCGGGAGCAACCTCCTCGGCTACCTCTGCGGCAGGAGCCTCAGCCTGCTGCTCATCGAGCTGCGACTTCAGGTAACGATCGGCCTCGGCCAGCATCGGAATCATCTCATTATAGCTATAGGTGGTCCAGAACTCCAACGAAGCGGTACCCTGCAACAGGTCGCGCACACGCTGCGGCTCCTTAACACCCGGCAGCTCGACCAAGATGCGGTGCGAGTTGGGCAGACGCATGATGTTGGGCTGCGTAACGCCAAAGTGGTCGATACGGCTGCGGAGCACGTTGAACGAAGCGGCGATAGCGGCCTCGGTCTCCTCCTTCAACACCTTCTCAACCTCCTCGTTGGTGCTCTCGAGCGTGATATCGCTGCGATCGGGGCTTACGAAGATCACCGACAGCTTACCACCGTTGGTCTGACGCTCGTAGATGTCCACGAAATCGGCGATGTAGTCCTTCGACTGACCGCTCTTCAGGTTGGCATTTGCCTCCTCGATAGCGGCGATGAAGGCGGGATCCTGGGCGCTGCTACCGGCCAAAGCCTTCACAACATCCTCTACCTGCACCTCCAACATCACGTTCATACCGCCCTTCAGGTCCAGACCGAGGTTCAGCTCCTTCTCCTTACACTCCTTGTAGGTGAACGACTTGAAACCCAGATTGTAAACGGGCAGGTTCTGCACCGAATCCAAATAGTGCTGCTCCGCCTCGCTCTGCTGCTCGATGGGGAACGCTGCGGCATACTCGGCCGCATCCTTCTCTACGCCACGCGTCTTAAACGTAAACGAGAGCTGGTAAACACACGCCACTGCCAACAGCACGGCGATGAGTTTAATAAATCCTTTGCTTTGCATTTTAGTTTGTTTAGTTTGTTTATTGTAATTATTTGTTTGTATTTCGGATACCGATCCATAATAGCACGCAAAGATAGAAAAATAAAGTGAAACGAACAAAAGGAAAAGCGAATTAAACACCAAGAAATGGCGTTTTGTCGCTGTTTTTCTGACCAAATCGGGCTTTTCGCCCCTCATTCCATCGTTTTTTCACCGTTTCTGTTTCATTTTTGGCCGACAGTCTCTATCTTTGCAGAGTGATGGATTTTACCTTGGTATCCGAATATGCCCCGATGGGGGATCAGCCCGAAGCCATCGGGCAACTGCTTGCACAGATTGAAAGCGGCAAGCAGCACAACACGTTGCTCGGTGTGACCGGATCGGGCAAAACCTTCACGGTGGCCAATGTCATCAAAGAGTTGAACCGCCCGACGCTCGTCTTAAGCCACAACAAGACCCTCGCGGCGCAGCTCTATGGGGAGTTCAAGAACTTCTTCCCCGACAATGCGGTCGAATATTTCGTCTCCTACTACGATTATTACCAGCCCGAGGCCTATCTACCCACGACCGACACCTATATCGAGAAGGATTTGGCCATCAACTCCGAAATCGAGCAGTTGCGTCTACACACGGTGGCGACGTTGCTCTCCGGACGACGCGACGTGGTGGTCGTATCGAGTGTGTCGTGTCTCTATGGCTGCGGAAACCCCGAAGATTTCCACGCGACGGCCATCGAAATCCATGTCGGCGAGCGGGTCGATTACAAAAAGTTCCTCTATCGGCTGGTCGAGGCACTCTATACGCGCACCGAGCGCGAGCTTGCACCCGCCACCTTCCGCGTCAATGGCGAGACAATCGACATCATGGCCGCCTTTGGCGAATTTGGCAATCAATGTTTCCGCGTCACCTTCTTCGACGACGAAATCGAGGCCATTCAGTCCATTGACCCCGTCTCCGGCCAACGTATCGCCTCGCTCGACAGCGTCACCTTCTACCCCACCAATCTGTTTGTCACCACGCAAGAGCGCATCAATCGCGCCGTGGAGCAGATCTACCTCGACCTGGGGCAACAGATCGAATGGTTCGAGAAGCAGGAGCGGCAGTTGGAGGCACACCGTATCAAACAACGCGTAGAGTACGACTTGGAGATGATCAAGGAGTTAGGCTACTGCCCCGGCATCGAGAACTATTCCCGTTATTTCGACGGACGAGCTGCCGGCACACGCCCCTTCTGCCTGCTCGACTACTTTCCCAAAGACTATCTGTTGGTGGTCGATGAGAGCCACGTAACCCTCCCCCAGGTGCATGCCATGTTTGGCGGCGACCGTGCCCGCAAGGACAATCTGGTAGAATACGGATTCCGTCTGCCGGCAGCCCGCGACAACCGCCCTCTGACCTTCGAGGAGTTCGAGGCGCTGCAAAGCACTACGATCTATGTCAGTGCCACACCGGCCGATTGGGAGTTGGAGAAGAGCGAGGGCATCGTGGTCGAGCAGCTGATTCGCCCGACGGGCCTGGTCGATCCTCCGTTAGAGGTACGCCCGACCCTCAACCAGATTGATAACCTGATCGAAGAGATTGACCGTTGCGTAGCCAACGACGACAAGGTACTCATCACGACCATCACCAAACGCATGGCCGAGGAGTTGTCCAAGTATTTCGATCGCGCCGGTATTCGCAATCGTTACATCCACTCCGACGTCGATACGTTGGAGCGTGTGCAGATCTTGGAGGATCTGCGCAACGGTCTGTTTGACGTCTTGATTGGCGTCAATCTGCTCCGTGAAGGTCTTGACCTTCCGGAGGTTGCGCTGGTAGCCATTCTCGATGCCGACAAAGAGGGTTTCCTGCGCAATGTCCGTTCACTGACCCAGATTGCCGGACGTGCTGCCCGCCATATTGCCGGACGCGCCATTCTCTATGCCGACGGGTGTACCGATTCGATGCGTCGCACGATCGAGGAGTCCAATCGTCGGCGCGAAAAGCAGATTCGGTTCAACATCGAACATCACATGGTGCCCCGCAGTGCCAAGCGCAGCGGATCGGGACAGAGCACGCTCCTGGCCGGAAAATCGACCGAAGGGGTCAATCTGACCGCCTACCCGATTGTCGAGGATCACTATGCCCCGATAGCCGCCGATGCCGAGCAGCACTACAGCACCCCGGAACGCGCCTCGCACGAGGATCTCAACACCATGATCCAACAACTGCGCGAGCAGATGGAACATGCAGCCAAAACGCTCGATTTCTTGGCAGCAGCCCGCTTCCGCGACCGCATGCACGAACTGCAAAAACTCCGCGAAGAGCAACTAAAGAAGCCCTATTAAGGCTACCGATAAACAACTACGACGCCCCGAGATCTGCTGACCTCGGAGCGTCGCCACTAACCAAACTTTACTTACACAATTTCAATTCAAAACTCATCTCCACCTATGCGTTTATAGGATGACGCCATCGGCCGTGATGCTCAGATAGACATCAGGATTCGAGTCCAGCTCCACTAAGTAGTAATCGCCCTCGGGGGTATTCACGAAGTCGGCATCGTCGAGGCGCAACGAGGCATATTCACTGCCTGCAATCGCATTCGTCACGGCCGAGGGTAGATCAGCCACGCGTACATCGGTCTCGGTGCGGATCCATGCGCCCTGGGGGTCAAAATAGACCTCACGCGGGGTCGTTCCATCCATAATATCGACCTCCGTATAGTTCTGATAGTAGTCCACATCGACCACACGCGAGGCGGGATAGAGGGCCTCAATCTTCTCCACAACGGCCGGATCGAGTCGATCGATCTGCTTCGCATCGTCATCATCATTACATGCTACGGCAAACACGGTCAGGGCCACAGCCAACATGCTCAACATCTTTTTCATAGTATTCTCTGTTTTAATGGGTTATTTAATCTTTTTATCTGTTTTTTCTATTCCATTCCGAACGTTTAGTCGTCGATATCCACCAGCTGGTGCTTACGATTGAAGAGCAACTCCAGCCCATTGTTCAGCTTCACCTCGTGTCGTCCGTTTTCGCGTTTGATCTCGCGCACTTGCGCCTCCGGGTAGCGAGCCTTCACCTCGGCCATCAGTTGCGGGGGAATCAACGCCTCGGGGACAGCTTTATAACGGCAATCAATCTCCTCCCACTCGCCATTACCCAGGAATTCGATCTTGGCACTTCCCTCGAGCACCACCTCGTAACGGGTCTCAAACAATTCGCTCTCCTGCTTGGCAAAGGCGATCTTCTCACCGGGGAAATACTGCTCGATCATCGCCTTGGCCTTGGCCGGCAGTTGCTCGGGGCTGATCGGTTTATCGTTGCTGGCCCATGCCATTTGCCATCCGAACAGGACCATCACAACACCTAACATCATACTCTTTTTCATGGTTACTATTGTTTTTATTGGTTTATCTCTTTTGCTGATACAAAGGTCCGGCCTAATTTTGTAACGAAACTGGAATTTTCAAGAAATTTGCATTTTTTTCAAAAAAAACTGCCCAACTTTTTTTGGTTGGGCAGTTTTGGGAAACTTTAAGCGGGCCATTCCACCTCGAAACGGTGGTATCCCTCGCCATATTGATAGGTAAGCAGTAGTCCATACGCCTCACAAACGGCTCGCACCAAGGCCAACCCCAAACCGGTCGATCCCTCTCGTTTGGAGCCTTGGTAGAAACGCTCAAAGATCCGCGCAGCATCCAAAGGCTCGGTTCCTTCGTTCTTCACCACCAATCGACGCTGCCCCAAAGAGACCTCAACAGCTGCCCCGGCCGCGCTATGCAGATAGGCGTTGCGCAGCAGATTGGTAATCAATACCGAGGCCAACGACTCATTCATCTGCACATCAAAACGTTCGGGCAGTTGCAACGTGCAACGAATTTGCTGCTCTTCGTACAATTCGTCTAATATCTCCTGCTCGCTACGAATCAGTTGCACCAGATCGACCGCAACACTTTCGGGAAATTGTCCGTTGTCAATTTTCGTCAGCAGCAGTAGGTTTCGATTCAGTCGCACCAGATGGCGTTGCGTCTGCAACATACGCATCACCTCGGCCATTTGCGCCTCGTTGAGCTCCATCGTATCCAACATCCACTCCATCCGATTGCCCAGCACGGCCAAAGGCGTTTGCAGTTCGTGCGAAGCGTTGCCGATAAACTGTTTTTGGCGGTCATACAGCTCCTCGGAGCGATCGACCATCTGCTGCATCGCGCCACTGAGTTGGCGGAACTCGGCCACCGAGGTTGCATTGGGCACGGGTTCATGTGCATGGCCCGGCGTATAGCGATCTACCCATTGCAGCAGGCGATAGAAGGGTTTCATACTGCTGCGAATCACCCACATCGTCAGGCTCACACCCGAAATCAGCAGCACCACATACAGAAAGACTATCCACCCCAAGATCGTCTCCAGCAGGTCATCCTTCTCGAAGGTCGGCGTAGCCACCTCCAACTCCATCCAACGACCATCCGGCGTATGGAACAGCGTAGTCAGCACACGCGCCGGTTCATACTCCCGTTTATCGGGGATATAATAGTTGTCATCCCGAAATTGCAGGTGCGGACGGGTAGCAGCATAGAGCGAATCCACCTGTCGCAATTGATAACTGTTGTTCGATCCGTTGTTGAGCGGCGGCAGGGTCTCCCCCGCCAGGTGGCGCGTCATGATCATATAACTATACGCCTCGAGTGAATCGTCCGCCTCATCGTGAATCTCATCCACCGTAGCATAGTAGAACAACGCCGCCCACAACACGAGCAACGGAACAAGCACCACCGTAAGGCGCAACGCAAGGCGATAGAGCAGTTTCATCGGGTTATTCAGGATTGAGTGTCGGGGGTAATCAATTTATAGCCAAAGCCATATACAGCTTTAATCTCAATATCGGCTCCGGCCTCTTGCAATTTACGACGCAGGTTCTTGATCTGCCCATAGACGAAATGAAAACTATCGAGTTGATCGACATGATCGCCCCAGACCGATTCGGCCAACATGGTTTTGTCAATCAGGTGGTTCGGGCGTTGCATAAAGTAGGCCAGGATGCGAAACTCCTTTTTCAGCAGGGGTAACTCCTCACCGGCCACGGTCACTCGCAGGCTCTCGGGATCGAGCACCACATTGCCCAGCGCAAACCCTTTGCGACCGCCTCGACGACGACGCGCCACGCTGCGAATACGAGCTACGAGTTCAATCAGATGGAACGGTTTAGCCAGGTAGTCGTCCGCTCCCAGCTCCAACCCCTCGACCTTATCCTCCAGGGCATCGCGGGCCGAGATGATGATCACACTCTCCTCGCGTTCGTTACGTTTCAACTCCTCCAACAGACGCAGCCCGTTGCCATCGGGCAACATAATATCGAGCAGGATGCAGTCATAGCTATAACCGGCCAACTTCCGATCAGCCTCATCGTAGGTGGCAGCACACTCCACCACATAGCTCTCGCGGGTCAATTCGCGATACATCAACTCCCGCAACGAGGGTTCATCTTCGACAATCAGAATCTTCATGAGGCAAAGGTCGTGGGTAATTTTGTAGCGAAGTTGTAACGGAGGCGATCAATCGGTGCTACACCCCCGAAAAGTGAAATATTTAGCCGCCAAAAAGCTGTAAACGACCGTAATCAGCGTCGTGATCACCTTCGACGGCGTAGGCCAGATGCCGCACACCTCGACAAAGAATTTCAGCCCGACATAGGTCAGCATGAGCGACCCGACGATCGACAAAGCATAGCGAAACAGTTGCACACGCTGCTGCAACACCGAATGGCGGAAAGCGACATGCCCGTTGAGCCAAAAGCCGGTAAAGAAGGTGATCGGAAAGACCAGACACATCGACAAGATGTGGGGCGAGATCACCACCACACCCAAATCGACAAAGCGATGAGCCACCACAAAATTATAGATCAGCGCATACCACAACGCATCCAGCACCATATTCAGCCCCCCACAACAAGCATAGCGGAAGGTCTGCAAAGGCACTACCGCAGCAACAGGCCGGATATAAAATCCGTCGATCAGACGGGTGACGAGCTGTGCGAGTGACATCTAATTGGCTTTACGAATCCAGAGTTCGGGGAACTTCTCGGCATGTGCCTTGCGGAACAGATTGGCCGCCTCATGATCCTCCGACTCGAAGGGCGAGACCATCCATTTCGAGCCAAACCGATAGACTCCGCAACGCATCGTCTCATCCTTCTCAGCCGCCTGCTCCACGGCACGCTTGGCATTCTCGGGCGAGGAATAGACACCCAAAATCACATAATAGAAGCCCGACTGCATATTCATCACCCCTACCTCAGGTTGCTCCTGCTCGACCGGCTTGGTCGGCTGTACAGGGGCAGGCTTTTCGGCCACGTTCGGCACGGCAGCTGCCTCCGATGGGGTTTCTTGCTGCGCTTCCGCAACCGATTCCGTCTCCGCTGCGGGAGTAATCTCTTGAGGTTCGGTCGGGACAACCACCTCCGTTTGTTGTTGCTCCGTGCGCTCCCCCATCGTGCGATAAATCTTCGTATAGCCGTAATAGCCAATGCCTCCGGCGATCAAGATAGCGACAACACCGACCCACAACATCCAATCCGGACGACGGCGACGACGCACAGCCATCGGCTTTCGTCCCGCAGGATTCAGCCGCTCATCAAAGGCCTCCTCAAGTGTCAAATGTTTCTGGCGCAAGATGCCGATTCCCTCCAGGGTCAGCACCTCCTCCTGATAGGTATGGCCCAACCAACGGCCGTAAATCTCCTCGGCCTGCTCCAACGAACAGCCTGCCGCACGCGCAATCTGCTCGGCAAGGGTTTTCCCCTGCAGTTCGGACGAGAAGTCAATCGCTCGCGTCGGAGGCATCATCTCCCGCTTCGAGATGCGGTGAGCAGCCCGACGCACAGGAATCAGCGAGCCTACGCCCGGAAACGCCACGGCTTGTCCCGCAGCCAGCAAATCAGCAATGAGGCGATTCACCTCGGCAACCATAGGATTCATAATGCATTATTTTTTAGGCTGTTTCGGCCCTACCACCACGGCCGGACGGCGGAGGGCGCGATAGATCATATAACCGGCCAACAGCAGGAACGGAATGCTGAGTAGCTGGCCCATATTGAGGGTCATACCCTCCTCGAAGCTCTCCTGCGTGGTCTTAATCGTCTCGATCAGGATGCGCGAGAGGAAGATACCGATCAGTCCCACGCCAAAAAGCAGACCGGGGCGTCGGCGAGCCAAATCATAACGATAATACATCACCGTCAGCACGACAAACGTCACCAAATAGCACAACGCCTCATACAATTGGGTAGGATGCACCGCTGCGGGGGCAAACTCATTGCTCCACTTGGCCGAACGGACAAACTCAAAGCCCCACGGCAGGTCGGTTGCAGTGCCGAAAATCTCCGAGTTGCAGAGGTTTCCCAGACGCACCATCATACCGCCAATGGCCACACCGATCATGATGCGATCCAGCGACCAGAGATAGGGCAATCGGTTTTTGCGCGAGAAGAGCCACAGGCCGACCAAAATACCGATGGCTGCCCCATGCGAAGCCATGCCACCATCGCGGAAACCGGTGATGATCTCCCACGGTTGGGAGAGGTAGTAACCCGGATCATAGAAGAGGCAATGGCCCAAACGTGAGCCCAAGATCGTGCCGAGCGTGGCATAGATAAAGACCGACTCCGAGACCTTCTCGGGCAGCCCCTCTCGCTTGACAAAATTGTCAAAGAATTTGGCAGCCACGAGGATCGCCAACGCCCATGTCAGGCCATAGTAGCGAATCTCCCACCCCAAACCGGGGATGGTAAAAAATACAGGATCAAAATCCCAAACAATCGAGAGACTTTGTATCATTTTATTGTTTATTCAAGGCTTTCAGAGGCACCTTCTTGAGCGTAAACGAGAAGGTCGAACCGACCCCCACGATGCTGCGCACCGTGATGCGCTCGCCGTGTGCCTCCATAATATGTTTCACAATAGCCAAACCGAGGCCCGTACCACCCTGCTCGCGCGAACGGCTCTTGTCCGTACGATAGAAGCGCTCGAAGATGCGCGGTTGATCCTCCGGAGCGATACCCTGACCGTTATCCTCAACCTCGACCAAAATCTTATCCAGCAGGTCGCTGAAACGCACGCGAGTCTGACCACCCTCCTTACCATAGCGGATCGAATTGACAATCAGATTGACCAACACCTGCCCGATAAAGTGCTTATCGGCCTGCACCCAGAAGGGCGACGGAAGGTTATCTGCCCCCTTGACCTGCAATTTGATATGACGCTTGTCGGCCTCCATCTCGGTCTGCTCGGCAATCTCACGGGCCAGGGCTACAATATCGAACGTATCGCGGTTCAATTGGCCCATGTTGCTCTCCAGCTTGTTGATCGTCTCCAAATCGTTGATGATATTGATCAGACGATCGATGCTCTTCTCGGCACGCTCCAAATATTTGCGATTGATCAACTCATCCTCCAACGCACCATCCAGCAGGGTCGAGATATAGCCCTGCACGTTGAAAATCGGCGTCTTAAGTTCGTGCGCCACATCGCCCAGATACTGCTTACGGAAGTGCTCGGCCTCTTTCAGACGCGCGATCTCCCGATCGTTCTTATCGGCCCAATCGGTCAGTTCCTCGCCCAAATGCTCCACGCGTTTGTCTTGCAACTCGCTGAAAATCTCGTTGGTCTTCACCTCGCGCGCCGAGACGATCGAATAGATCGGGCGCAACTTATAGGCCACATATTTACGAATCAGGAACAATGCAGTGAGCAACAACAAGATGAAGGTTCCGAGCGCAACAGCTACGGTAACCCACCACGGCATCTTTGCCCAGACCAACACACCCGTCACAATGAGCGTAGCGAGTAGTGCAATCAGCATCGACGCATTTTCTTTCGTCTTAATAGTCATGGCCTTATATTTACTTATTAAACCTATTTCTTGAGGTAATTCTCCATCAGTCGAGCAATGTACTTACCGACAATATCAAACTCCAAATTCACGACCGAGCCAACCTCGATCGTTTGGAAATTCGTATGTTCATAGGTGTAGGGAATGATCGCTACTCGGAACGACGAAGGAGTCGGATCGCACACCGTCAAGCTGACACCATTGACCGCCACAGAGCCCTTCTCGACCGTTGTCATACCACCACCCTGCGGCTCATAGACAAACGTATAATACCAACTGCCATCGGCATCCTCACGCGCCGTACAACGAGCCGTCTGATCCACGTGCCCCTGTACGATATGGCCGTCGAGCAGTGCATCGGGGCGCATCGAACGCTCCACATTGACCAAATCGCCCACCTCGAGCAGCCCCAAATTACTGCGATCAAGCGTCTCCTTCATGGCCGTCACCGTATAGCAATCACCCTCGATGGCCACCACCGTCAGGCAGACACCGTTGTGTGCCACGCTCTGATCAATCTTCAGCTCCGAGGTAAACGGAGAGCGCATCGTAAAGTCTTTATTTTGGCGATCTACACGAATGGCAACCACTTCGGCCATTGCCTCTACAATTCCTGAAAACATCTTCTTCTTGTTTTAATTGTTGATAATCAACTTGCCACGCACCACATAAGCAGCCTCGATCTGCTCTGCGGGCAGGACAATATCGTCAAATCGGCTCCGATCGACAGCCTCCAACCGCAGCGCAGCCTCACCGGCCATAGCGCGGACAATACGCAAAGTTACAATTTTTTTAGATATAATCACACACTCGCTGCCCGGAATAATGGCATCCGGGTCTATTTTTTGCAACAAAACGATCGTTCCCGAAGGGGTCTGCTCCCCCATGGCTCGCCCGCAATACTGCATGGCCATTTCGGCTCGAACCGATTGCGGTACCTGCAAGGACATCGACGGAGTGAGCGTAGCCAGATCGCGAATCGAGCTCTCCACATCGGCCTCATAATAGGGAATACCGCCCGCATTGTGTCCCTCCGAGCAGAGCATGTGCCCCTCGCCCGTGAGCAGCCACATCTTGTTGATCTCGGGGAAATAGTGACAAATTCGTTCTGCCAGCGAGAACGAAATACCATTATTTCCGCGCTTGATTTGATATAAGTTTTCGCCCCGAATCAGCCCAATGTACCGCGCGAAATAATTCGTCGTCATGTTGGCACGCCGAATCACCTGCTCTAATCGGCCCCACGGAGTTGACATTTCAGTCATACTATTTGTCTCTTTCAATTTTTTTTTGCATCTTTGCGCTCTCGGTCCCGTAGTTCAATGGATAGAATTTAAGATTCCGGTTCTTACGATTGGAGTTCGAATCTCCACGGGATCACATAGTTGCGGTCTTCTGTATCAGGCAGAAGGCCGCATTTTATGCAGCGTCAAAGAGCAGCACCCAGTTACTCATTTATCCGGAATTTCCTCAGCACCCACATCACCAACAAAGGTAAATATTTTCTTTGAGAATGCAATAAAAAATAGCACATTTATGCCATTTCTTGCAAAATTCAGACACATCGAATCCCGCAAAAATCACCCCTGCGAAGATTTTTTTTCGCCAATCTGTCGTCCATCTCATTTTTTTTTCGTTACTTTGGATGTGTAATTAACCGCTATTGATACCTATGTCTATTATACGCAATACGGAGAGTGATCTGGATTTCGAGAATAAGATCCGCCCGCAAGAGCTGACCAACTTTGCCGGACAGGAGAAGATTGTCGAAAACCTGCACATCTTCATCAAAGCCGCTTTGCTGCGTGGCGACTCGCTCGACCACGTCCTCTTACACGGCCCTCCGGGTCTGGGAAAGACCACGTTAGCCAACATCATCGCCAACGAGATGGGGGCCCAGCTGCGCCTGACGTCGGGCCCCGTGTTGGACAAACCGGGCGATCTGGCCGGTCTGCTGACCAACCTCAACCCGGGCGACGTGCTCTTCATCGACGAGATTCATCGCCTCAGCCCCATCGTCGAGGAGTACCTCTACTCGGCCATGGAGGATTACAAGATTGACATTGTACTCGACAAAGGCCCCTCGGCCCGCTCGATACAGATCGAATTGGCCCCCTTTACGCTTATCGGAGCTACGACGCGCAGCGGTCTGCTCACATCGCCTCTGCGAGCTCGTTTCGGCATTCAGTGCCACTTGGAATACTACGACACGCCCGTCTTGGCCGGCATCGTGAAGCGTTCGGCGCGCATTCTCGATATCGAGATCGACGACGACGCAGCACTGGAGATTGCCATGCGTTCGCGTGGTACACCGCGTATCGCCAATGCCTTGCTGCGACGTGTACGCGACTTCGCGCAGGTCAAGGGTGAGGGACGGATCGAACTGAAGATCACCAAATTTGCCCTCGCTGCGCTCAACATCGACTCGCGCGGTCTGGATCAGATGGACAACAAGATCCTGATGACGATCATCGAGAAGTTCGGAGGAGGACCTGTTGGTCTGAACACGATCGCCACCGCCGTAGGCGAAGATGCCGGCACGGTCGAGGAGGTGTACGAGCCCTTCTTGATTAAGGAGGGTTTCCTCAAGCGCACGCCTCGCGGTCGTGAGGCTACGGCAATGGCCTACGAGCATCTTGGTTTTACGCCCGGTACTCCCGAGGCTTCACTCTTTTAATAACATTAAATCGGGCGAGGATCACTCCTCATGCCCGATTTTTGCTAATACATACCCACTAAACACAACAAAAAGATGAAAAAAGTACATACATCGGTCGAGCAGGAGGCTCTACACTATCACAGCACACCTCCCCACGGAAAAACCGGCACATGCGTCACGAAACCTATGGAGACGCTCCACGATTTGGCGTTGGCCTATTCACCGGGTGTAGCACATCCCGTACGTGCTATTGCCAAAGATCCGGCCAGCGTCTATCAATACACCAACAAAGGGAATTTAGTCGCCGTCATCTCCAACGGCACCGCCATCCTCGGCTTGGGCAATCAGGGCCCATTGGCCTCAAAGCCTGTCATGGAGGGCAAATGTATGCTGTTGAAGGGGTTTGCCAATCTGGATGCCATCGACCTCGAAGTCAATGAAAACGATCCCGAGCGACTGGCTGACCTGATTGTGGCCCTGGAACCCGGATTGGGCGCTGTCATTCTGGAGGATGTCAAAGCCCCCGAATGTTTCCTCATCGAGCAACGACTCAACGAACGACTCACCATTCCGATGCTTCACGATGACCAACATGGTACAGCTGTAGTATTGGCAGCCGCGCTGATCAACGGGCTCAAAATCACCGGCAAAAGGATCGAACAGCTGCAAGTGGTCATCAACGGTGCCGGAGCTGCAGCCATGGGTTGCGCCCGCATGTTGCTGAACCTCGGATTACCGGGCACCCATCTGGTGATGTGCGACAGTCTCGGCGTAATCACCATGGATCGGACGCACCACCTAAGCGATCAAAAACGCCGTTTTGCCACCTCCCGTCACATCTCGACCCTGACCGAGGCACTTGTGGGTGCCGATCTCTTTATCGGGGTCTCCAAAGGCGGTGTACTCACCCCCGAAATGGTCGCCACGATGGCCCCCAATCCGATGGTCTTTGCCATGGCCAATCCCGATCCCGAGCTACCGCCCGAGTTGCGTGCCGCCTGCCGTCCCGACATGCTCTATGCCACCGGACGATCGGACATACCCAACCAGGTGAACAACGTGCTCGGTTTCCCCTACATCCTGCGCGGTGCATTGGATGTACAGGCCACGCGCATCAACGAGGCGATGCTGATCGCCGCCGCCCGCGCCATTGCCGCGCTGGCCGAAGAGCCCGTGCCGGCCGACCTATTGCAACGCTATGAGGTTGAACAACTTGCCTTCGGACGAGACTATCTGCTGCCTCGCATCCTCGACTACCGCCTCAAAGAGCGCGTCGCGGTGGCGGTAGCGCAAGCGGCCGTCGATTCGGGTGTAGCCCGTCGTCAGATCGACGATTGGGATCACTACCGAGCCTCGTTGCGCCCCTGAGCCTGCTACCAATAAACAAAAAAACAAGAACCCAAACTAGAAAAACGAATGATGAAACCGCTCTTTTCGCTCTTGGCTGCCCTTCTCCTCGGAGGATCGGCGGCCGCTGCAACCCCGCAATGGTTGCGCTATCCGGCCATCTCGCCCGATGGCACGCAGGTAGCATTCTCCTACAAAGGCGATCTTTGGATCGTCGATGCGAGCGGCGGTGCTGCCCGACAGCTTACCTCGCACAGCGCGCACGATTATGCACCGGTATGGTCGCCCGACAGCAAGCAGCTTGTCTTTGCGTCGGATCGTCACGGCAACTTCGACCTCTATCGCGTTGCTGCCCACGGTGGTGAGCCTCAACGTCTCACTACTCACTCGGCCAAAGAGACGCCGTGGACCTTTACACCCGATGGCCAGGAGATTCTCTTCACGGCCGCCATTCAAGACCCCGCATCGAGTGCCCTCTTCCCAGCCGGTACGATGACCGAGCTGTACGCCGTGTCGATTCAGGGTGGCCGCCCCCGCCAGGTGTTAGGCACACCGGCCGAGGAGGTGGATTTTGTGGGCACAAGCGGACAATTTGTCTATCAGGATTGCAAAGGTGGCGAGAACATCTGGCGCAAGCACCACACCTCCTCCATTACGCGCGATCTGTGGCTCTACGATGGTCAGCAGCACACCCAGCTGACCAACTTTGCCGGTGAGGATCGCCAACCGCGTCTTTCGGCCGATGGCAAGACGGTCTATTTCTTGAGCGAGCGTGGCGGCAGCTTCAACGTCTATGCCTTCCCGCTCTCCGACCCCTCGGCCGTCAAGCGCATCACCAACCACAAGACCCATCCCGTGCGTTTCCTCTCGGTGGCCGACAATGGCACGCTCTGCTATGCCTACGATGGCGATCTCTACCTCAAGCAGGCCAATCAGGCACCCCGCAAGCTCGCTGTAACGATCACCAGCGACAACCACACGACCGATCAGCAGATGCTCACCGTTCGCATGGGTAGCGATGCCGCCATATCGCCCGATGGCAAGCAGATGGCCTTCACCTATCGTGGGGAGATCTTCGTCACCTCGACCGACTACCCCACGACCAAGCAGATCACCCAGACGGCTGCAGCCGAGTCGGATGTCACCTTCTCGCCCGATGGTCGCAAGCTGGCCTACGCCTCGGAGCGTGACGGAAAATGGCAGCTCTTCACCGCCGAAGTCAAGCGCAAGGAGGATATCAACTTCCCCAATGCCACACTCATCGAGGAGAAGCCCCTCTTCAAAGAGAACAAATTGGATCGGCGTGCTCCCCTCTTCTCGCCCGATGGCAAAGAGTTGGCCTACATCGAGAATCGTGAGCGACTGATGGTTCTCACGCTGGCGACGGGTAAGGTGCGTCAAATCACCGATGGCAGCCAATGCTATTCGACCTATGGCGGATTCAACTATAGTTGGTCGCCCGACGGGAAATGGTTCACGCTGAGTTACACGGGCAACGGCCACGAGCCCTACACCGACATCGGCATCGTCTCGGCAACCGGTGGCGAGCCGATCCACAACCTCACCAACAGCGGTTATACGGATGCTGCGCCCCAATGGGTGTTGGACGGCAATGCCATCCTCTTCACCTCGGAGCGTTACGGCATGCGCAACCACGCCTCGTGGGGCACGTTGCGCGACGTGATGATCGTCTTCCTGAACCGAGAGGCCTACGACAACTTCCGCATGAACAAGGAGGAGCGCGAGTTGGCCAAAGAGATCGAGAAGTTAGCCAAGCCCGACGAGAAGAAGGGCGAATCGGCCACTGCAAAATCGACCTCCGAGAAGAAGGATGCCGCCAAAAAAGAGCCCAAGAAGGTCAAAGAGATTGTCGTCGAGCTGCGCAACATCGAGGATCGCATCGTGCGTCTGACACCCAGCTCGTCGCAACTCGGAGCCGCCACGCTCAACAAGGAGGGTACCATGCTCTATTATCAGGCAGCCTACGAAGGTGCTACGGCACTCTGGCAATACGACCTGCTGAAGCAGACCCCGACCAAGATCGGACCGGCTCGTGGCCAGATGGTCTGGGACGAGAAACATACTACGATCTTCATCCTTGGGGCTCGCGCCTCGAAGCTCAAGCCGGCCACCAAGAAGTTAGATCCGATCACCGCGACTGCTGAACTGCTGCTCGACCGTCAAGCCGAGCGTGCCTACATGTTCGACCGCGTCTATCGCCAAGAGAAGGCCCGCTTCTACAACGCGAAGATGCACGGTGTAGATTGGGAGATGTTGCGCGATAGCTACGCAAAGTTCCTGCCCCACATCAACAACAACTACGACTTTGCCGAGCTGCTCAGCGAGTGGTTGGGCGAGTTGAACGTCTCGCACACGGGTAGCGGTTATCGTGCACCGAGCACGGCAGGCAGCGACGTGACGGCCAATTTGGGTCTGCTCTTCGATTGGAGCTACACGGGCGACGGACTGAAGGTGGCCGAGGTGGTCGAGCAAGGCCCCTTCGATCGTGCCGCCTCGAAATTGGAGGTCGGCGATCTGATCGTAGCCATTGACGGTCATCGCATCCAGGCCGGTAAGGATTACTACCCGTTCCTCAACCGCAAGAGTGGCGATCGCACGTTGGTTACGATTCGCAAAGCCTCGGGCGAGGAGATCGAGCAGGTGGTGAAGCCCATCTCGCAGGGAACATTCAATGCTCTGCTTTACAAACGCTGGGTAAAACGTGCTGCCGAGCAGGTGGAACAACTTTCGGGTGGCCGCCTGGGCTATGTACACATCCAGTCGATGGGCGACCCGAGCTTCCGCACCGTCTATTCCGACATTCTGGGACGCTACAACAAGAAGGAGGGCATTGTCATCGACACGCGCTTCAACGGTGGTGGTCGTCTGCACGAAGATATCGAGGTACTGTTCAGCGGCGAGAAATACCTCACGCAGGAGGTACGCGGCAAGGATGCTTGCGACATGCCCTCGCGCCGTTGGAACAAGGCTTCGATCATGATCATGGGCGAAGCGAACTACTCCAACGCCCACGGCACGCCCTGGGTCTATAAATATAAGGGTATCGGCTCGCTGGTGGGTATGCCCGTGCCGGGAACCATGACCAGCGTAAATTGGGAGACGTTGCAAGATCCAAGCCTCTATTTCGGTATTCCGGTGACGGGTTACCGCACGGCCGACGGCAGCTACCTCGAGAACAAGCAGTTAGAGCCTGACGTCAAGGTTGCCAACAGCAAGGAGTTGGTCGTAACGGGCCGCGACGAGCAGTTGGAGGCCGCCGTGCAGCAGTTGCTCAAGGAGATTGACGCCAAGCAATAAGGCGCACAACCGAACGGAGAAAAGGTGGAAAGTAGTTACTTTCCACTTTTTTTTGTATCTTTGTCGAAACAAATCAAGCCTCTTACACCTGTCATGCGTATCGGTAACAAACAAGCCATTGGTGAGAATCTGCTCTACCTGCTCGTATGGGCCACCATCTTTTTGGTCCCCGTGCTCAATTCCCAGATGCTCTCGGAGATGCATGTCAATCTCGAGGAGGCGTGGATCGTATGGCGACAACTGATCCCCTATCTGGTCATCTTTCTGGTGCACAACTACCTGATTGCCCCCTATTTTCTGATTCGACGTCGCACGGCTGCACTCTATCTGCTCTCGACCGTCCTGTTGTTGGCCGTAGTCTTTCTGATTGTCGATATCTACCAGCAGGTGCTCATCACGCGGGGCGTCGTAGTCAGCATGCAGGATGCGATCACCCACCACGAGGTCTATTGGAACATTCTCTTCGCCCTCTTCATGTGTGGTACGAACAGCGGCATCAAGATGCTCTATCAGGCGCTGCGCGACGAGCAGAAGATGGAACAACTCAAGCAGGAGAATCTGCGTGCCGAGATGAATGCGCTGACCTACCAGATCAACCCGCACTTCTTCATGAACACACTCAACAACATCCACGCGCTCATCGACATCGACCAGGAGGCTGCCAAATCGGCCGTGATCGACCTCTCGAAGATGATGCGCTACGTGTTGTACGATTCGGAGAAGGAGACCGTATCGCTCAGCAACGACATCCAGTTCCTCAAGAACTACATCGAGCTGATGCGTATCCGTTACTCCGACAAGGTGGAGATCTCGATCGACTATCCGCACGAGCTGCCCGAGAAGGTGACGATTCCGCCCCTGCTGCTGATCATCTTTGTGGAAAATGCCTTCAAACACGGTGTCAGCTACAACCGACACTCTTTTATCCACATTTCGATCTTCTATGCCGACAACCAGCTGACAACGCTCATCAGCAACAGCCGTACCGAAGCCGGCGAACACCCTGCGGCAAGCGGCATCGGGCTGGAGAATGTCAAAAAACGACTCGACCTGACCTATGGTCCGGAGGGCTACACGCTCGACACCCACGAGGAGGCCGACCACTATTCCATAAAACTTGTAATACCTACGCTCTATGCTTAAATGTTTGGCCATTGACGATGAGCCGCTCGCATTGCGACAAATCGAAAAATACATCGAAAAACTCCCCTATTTGGAGTTGGTAGCGGCCTGCACCAATGCGTTGGAGGCCCAGCAGCTGCTCACCTCACAAGCGATCGACCTACTCTTTGTCGATATCAATATGCCCGATCTGAATGGCGTTGATCTGGTCCGCTCGCTCCCCAAACGGCCGCTGATCATCTTCACGACGGCCTATTCGGAGTATGCCATCGAGGGTTTCCGACTCGATGCGGTCGATTATCTGCTCAAACCCTTCAGCTTTGCCGATTTCAGCCGTGCCGCCGCCAAAGCCAACACAGCCCACGAATTGCAGCAGTTACAACAGCAAAACCTGCAAGCCGCCCAGGCAGAGCCTGCACCCGTCGCTACCGAGCAGGTCGGCGAAGGAGAGCCGGGTGCACCGAGCGGAGAGAACGAACAGGAGTATATCTCGGTGAAGGCCGATTACAAGGTTTCGCTCATCCGGACCTCCGAGATCGTCTATATCGAGAGCGAGGGCGAATATGTCCGCATCCACATGCAGGATGGATCGAAGATCACGACCCTCTATCGCATCAAGAACATGGAGGCACAACTTCCCGCAGCGCGTTTCATGCGCGTGCACCGCTCCTATATCGTCAATCTGCAAGCCATCAAGAGCTACGTACGCGGCCGCATCTACCTCAGCGACAAAGACTTCATCCCCATTGGTGAAAATTACAAGGAGCTATTTCATAGCTACATCGAACGCACGTATAAGAATCTATAAATCAAACGAGGCTGCCCAACCACACGTGTTGCGACAGCCTCATTTCTCTATTCCACACCGCACACTACCACTGCGGAAAGCTCTCTATGGCCTGATAACCTTGTTCCGTATGGCGAAAACAGTAGTGCCTTAAGCCATTGGTCAGCACCAGATAGGGCGCACCCAGTACGGAGTTATAACGCGCCGCCTGATCGAGGGCCTGCTGACCGATCCGAATATCGGTCGCCTTACACTCGGCCAGCAAGAACGGTTGTCCTTGTCGATCCACCACCACCACATCGGCTCGTTGTGCCTGGCCGTTGAGCATGACCGGATATTCACGCACCACCGCATGCGGCTCAACTCCACAATGGCTCACCAGGTAGCTGATCAGATGCTGCCGCACCCACTCCTCGGGGGTCAGTACCAGCCACATACCGCGTACCGCGTCCCAAATCTGCGCCTCGTCAGCCACACGTCGGCCACGCAGTTTGATCCCCGGGAAATTCAGTTTTGGCAGTTTTATCGCTTCACTCATCACGCTTTCAGAAAAAAGATGTATCTTTGCTTTCGACAAAGATACAAAACTATGCGCACACTTTTGCTCTCCCTGTTGATTTTTTCCTGCACAACCTTGGCAGCACAACCCCATACACAGACCGAAAACCGCGAAAAACCGCGTTCCTGGGTGATGCCCTACGCCTCGGCCGATGAGACGACACACACGCTCGAAAAGCATCGCTACGGAGCTGTCATCAACG
This sequence comes from Alistipes sp., assembly GCA_017437045.1. Taxonomy (GTDB): domain Bacteria; phylum Bacteroidota; class Bacteroidia; order Bacteroidales; family Rikenellaceae; genus Alistipes. Next base: position 2,202 of record JAFSBY010000005.1, on the reverse strand, counting down.
AATGGAGCCAGGCTGACGGCATCTTCAGCAGCCACTTTACAACCCCCTTTGCGTGGACCAATCGGCAGATCTTCATCCGCATTGATTCGGCCTCGGCACCCTATGAATTGTGGGTCAATGGACGCCGCGTAGCCGTAAATTATGATCCCAACACGCCGGCTGATTTCTTGATCACGAAGTTAGCCAAAGAGGGTCGCAACACCCTGCAAATCAAACTCCAAGACAACAACCCGATGCTTCCGATCGAGTCGTGGCATACGCAGGAGAGTGCCCCTGCGATCGGTGGCGTATATGTCTTTAGCTCCCCGACGATGGGTATCCGCGATGTGTTGGTCAATAGTCGTTTCAGCAGCGCAGACGGAGCTGTCGTTACGAGCGAGGTGGCTATTGTGGTCAAGAGCTACGCCCTCAACGAGCGCAAAGCACGCATCTACTACGACCTGGAGAATCCTGCGGGTGAACATGTGGCCACCGGCTATGGGGACCTAACCCTGCGTATGCGTGGGGAGGACACGCTGCGCTTTGTGGTGCAGGTGCCGGATAGCACCCTTTGGAGCCGCGAGCGACCGCAACACTACACCCTGCGCCTGCACACACAACGCGAGGGTCGCAATATGGAGTTTCACAACCTGCCGTTGGGGCTGCGCGTCGTAAGTTTGCAAGAGGGGGTTCTGCGCATCAACGGCCGCCAGGAGCAACTCCGCATCCAACAAATCGCCACGCCCGCCACAGCCGAGCAACTCCGAGCTCTGCAACACGAGGGCATCAACACCCTGCAGCCGCTTCCGGGTGCCGTTTCGAGCGACTTCTATCGTTTGTGCGACACGCTGGGCATGTATGTCATCGCCCAAGCCCCGATCGACAGCCACCAAGCCGGCGAGGCCCGATCGAAGGGTGGGAATCCCTCCAATAATCCGGCTTGGCGCCCCTACTACCTCGAGCGCGTGGAGAACAGCTACCACCACGCCAAACGCCATCCGTCGGTCATCGGATTTTCGATTGCGCACGACTCATCGAACGGCATCTGCTTATATGACAGCTATTTACATATCAAAAAGCAGGAAAATCAGCGGCCGATCCTCTATTTCGGTGCCGGTGGCGAATGGAACCACGACGTCATAAACCAATAACAAGCTGAATTACTGCTCCTTAAAGCAATAACAGCAGCTATTAGAAAAAGTTTCCCGAAAAAAAATAATCATTTTTTTGCAAAAATATTTGCACGAACGAACTTTTGTCCCTATCTTTGCAACGCAATCGGGGGAGAAAGCCCGTGAGCAAATGCCTCTTTAGCTCAGTTGGTAGAGCACGACACTCTTAATGTTGGGGTCCAGGGTTCGAGCCCCTGAGGGGGTACAGAAGAGAAGAACGAGAGTTCTTCTCTTTTTTTGTGCACCTTCAGGGAGCGAGAAGCCTGGAGTCGCCGCCCTATCAGGGAGGTTGGGAGGGTGTAAACTAAACGAGCACACGACTGCCTACTGCAAGTAGCGCAGTCGAGCCCCTGAGGGGGTACAGAAGAGAAGAACGAGAGTTCTTCTTTTTTTTGTTTCTGTATATTGGGTGATATACTAAATTTCGTGCTGGTGCAGACTCTTTATAGATTCAGTTATGACTAAATCGATATATTTTTTGTTTTATCAATGGTAATGATTACTTTTGCGGTATAAATAAAAAAAACCCGGATTCATCACCAGCATCTAATATCTGGGAGAGGAACACCCGGGACTGCGTTGCAAATATACAAACAAAAATTATGCAAACCAAATATTTTTTCGAAAAAGTTTTCTCAAATGAAAGAATGGGCCGTTATTATGCGGCTCATCCCAATGATGAAGACAAGGCAATTGTACACTATCAATCTAATATAGAATTGTCAAGTTCTTTTTATGCTTGCTTATCTGTATTTGAGGTTGCCCTTAGAAATTCGCTGAATAGAGAGTTGATAGCTAAGTTCGGTCGCGATGATTGGTATCGTGTAATACCATCTACACAAGGTCTTAATGGACTGAATTATTATATTACAGAGGCGCAACGACATATTAGCAATAGAGGGGAGATTGTTACAGCATCGAAGATTGTCGCTGAATTAACATTCGGTTTTTGGGTGTCATTGATGAATAGTCAGTATGAGAGAGTGTTGTGGCACGACTTAAGAAGAGCATTTCCATATATGCCTAAAGCGCAGAAGCAGCGTAAGAATGT